>NZ_JBSGVW010000003.1:0-385015 GCF_053608645.1 Streptomyces sp. NPDC055013 | reverse complement strand
CACCAGGTACGACAAGACCGCCACCTCCTACGAAGCAGCGGTCAGTCTCGCGTCATTCTTACTCTGGGCAAGATCCGTTTGAAGACGCACCCTAGATCCCACGGCCTCTCCGTTGGACTACTTCGGCTACGAGCTGAGGAGGAAACGGGAGGAGGCGGGGCTGACGCTGAAGCAGTTGGGTTCGGTGCTGTTCTGCACGGGCTCGCTGATCGGCCAGATCGAGACGACGCTGAAGGTGCCGACGCGGGATTTCGCCGAGCGGCTGGATGCGGCGCTGATGACGGACGGGATGTTCTCGCGGTTGGTGGGGCTGGTGTTGCGGAGCCAGTTGCCGACGTGGTTTCAGCCGTACGCCGACTTGGAGGCGAAGGCGACGTACATCTCCACGTATCAGTGCCAGTTGGTGTACGGGCTGCTTCAGACGAGGGAGTACGCCCGCGCCGTGCTGGCCACGGGCCATCCGGACAAGCTCGACGAGCTGCTCGCCGCCCGCATGGAGCGACAGCGCATCCTCAATCGGGAGCGGCCGCCCCTGACCTTGGTCGTGCTCGACGAGGCGGTGTTACACCGTCCGATCGGTGGCGCGGAGGTCATGCGCGAGCAGCTCCTCCACCTGTTGAGCTTCAAGGACGAGCGCTGGATCCGTGTCCAGGTGCTGCCCTTCTGCGTGGGCGAGCACGTCAGTCTGGCGGGGTCATTCAACTGGCTTCGCTTCGTCGACGACCCGGACATCGTCTACACGGAGGACCTGATCTCGGGTCACATGACGGCCAATCCGGAGACTATCCGCGAAGCCGCCCTTCGTTACGCTGGCTTGCAGGGAGCCGCCCTCTCCGTGGAGGATTCGGCGAAACTGATCAAGGGCGTACTGGAGGAGCGTTATGGGCAGCACAGCGGAACTGGCCAACGTCCCGTGGCGTAAGTCCAGTTACAGCGGCAACACGGGTGGCGATTGCGTCGAGTGCGCCCCGCTCGGCCAAGTCGCCTGGCGCAAGTCCTCGTACAGCGGCAGCAGCGGCGGCGATTGCGTCGAGGTCGCCGACCTCACCCCCTGCATAGCCGTCCGCGACTCCAAGCACCCTGAAGTCGGCACACTCACGCTCTCCCCGGAGGCGTACGCCACCTTCGTCGGGTACGTCCGGACGCAGTAGGACCCGCATACAGCCGTCACCCGGACGGCCCGGCGCACTGGTGGCCGTACTCCTGGGGTGGTGCCTTAAGAGCACGTACTGATCTTGAGCGCACCCCAGGAGCCCGCGATGCCCCGTCCCCCGGCCCGAGCCGTCATCGCCGCGACGCTCTCCGCAGCCACCCTGCTGACCACCGCCGCATGCTCCTCCATCGCCGGCTTGGGCAGACCGGTCTCGGCCGCCCGCAGCCACGCCTCCGCCGCGAGCCCCACCACGTCGGCGACCCCCGCGGCCGCCCCCACGCTCACCGAGGCGCAGGCGCGGGACGCGCTGATCAGCGAGGCCGACCTCGGTGAAGGCTGGACGGCCACGCAGGGCTTCGCCACCTGGCGGGAGGCGATGCTCAAGGCGGACACCGAGTCGGCCGACTGCCGGCGGCTCCTCGACGCCCTGTACGCCGAGGAGCTCTTCGGCCCGGAGGCCCGTACGCGCGCGTCGGTCGGACTGGACGACGCCTGGGACGAGGCCCAGCTGCGCTACCAGGTCGTGGCCCATCGGCCCGCGGACCTGGACCGGACGCTGGCGTGGCTGGGCCGCCTGCCGGACAGGTGCGGCGAGTTCACGGCCACCGCGCAGGGCGGGGAGATGGCCGTCGAGGTGAGTGCGGCCGAGATGCCGGAGGTAGGGGATGCCCGGCAGGGGCTGCGGGTCCTCCTGCGCGCCGTCTCCGAGTACGACGACGCACCCACGCTCACGCTGCACGTCGCCGCCATCCGCGTGGGCGACGACGCGCTCGCCATCACCAACGGCGGCCTCGGCGAAGTACCGGCCGACGCCACCTGGACGGCGATCGAGACGGGCACCCAACGACTGACGGAGGTCAGGAAGCGGGGCCGGGCGGAGATCTAGGACGGTCGGCCGGGGCGGCGTCCTACGGGTGGTAGAGCTTCCGGGCGCGAGCGGAGTCGACGGGACCGCCCTGGTCCAGGGGCAGGAAGTGGTCCAGCTGCCATGCCTGGGTGCCGGTCGCCTGGCGGTTGGTGGTGGTCACCCACGGCGGGTACACGCGGAAGGCCCGCTTCCCGCCGGAACCGTCCGCCGACACGACACCGCGCCGGCGGAGCGTGGCCTTGGGAAAGACGAACTGGCCGTAGTGCTCACCGTCACGGCAGCTGATGACGAACAGGTCGACGGGGTCCGTGACGTCGAAGGGCTGGATGGGCCCGCCCGGGGACCGCTTCCACACGGTGACGAACTGGCCGACCTTGGTGGGGGTCGTCCTGGCCGCGCGGAACCGGACGGAGAGGCCGTCCAAGGTGAATGTGTGGGCGGCGTACTCGGCGCTCTCGGGTTCGGGAACCGGCTGCGAGCAGGCGAATCCGCACGGGTCGTAGACGAGCTCTTTCGCCGCCGCGAGATCGCCGTGTGCCGGGGTGGTCATTCGTCCACCCTGTCACAGGGGCCGGACGGTCGGAGGGGCCGGACCGGCTAGGACGTCCGCTCCATGCGCTCCACCGCCTCCTTGGCCTCCGCCAGTCCCACTCCCGTGATCTCCCGGTACTCCTTGATCGCCTTGATCTTCTTGTCCTCCCGCAGCAGCGCCACGACCTTCGCCATCCGGGGATCGTCGTCACGCAGCCCCAAGTGGTCCAGAATCAGGTCGAGTTTGCGCTCGACCCGGGCAACTCGCCGGTCGGCACGGGAGATCCGGCTCTCGACGCTGACGAAGCCGACGATCACGACCAGGGCGATGAGGTAACCCACTATTTCCATGGTCGGCGATCATAGGGGGCCTTGGTCCCGGTCGAACCGCAACCGGTGGTCCACCACGTCCAGGGCCACATCAACCGCCGTACGCCCGTGCGCGAACGCGTGCCCCCGCAGCCGTGCCAGCGCCTCGCCCGTGCCGACGCCCAGCTGGGCCATGATCATGCCGGTGGCCTGGTAGATCTGGTCCTGGTCGGCGGCGAGGCCGCTCAGCCACCGCTCGTCGCCGGGGTCGCCCGCCTCCTCCGCGTGCGGCAGCGCCATCAGCGCCACGGTCATCATTCCGGCCACCACCCGCGCCGTGCGCAGGTCCCGGTCGGTGAGGTCGCCGGGCGTATCGCAGTAGAGGTCCAGGGTGCCCACGCACACCGTGTCGTTCCCGAGCGGCATCGAGTACACCGCCCGCACCCCGGCGGCCGTGGCCTGCTGGGCGAAGACCGGCCAGCGCCGGACGTCCCGGCCCGCCGTCAGGTCGCGCGCGAGCACGGCCGTGCCGCTCTGCACGGCAGACTGACAGGGCCCGTCGCCCAAGGTGGCCTGGATCTCGGTCACATAGGCGGCCTGCGCACTGCTCGCGCCCAGTTGTACGGGCATGCCGTCGCTGTGCAGCGACACGCTCGCGCAGGTCACGGGCAGCAGCTCGACGGCGACATCGCACAGCCGCGCCGGGATCTCGCCGGGGCCCATCCCGCGCACGCTCTCGGCGAGCGCGTCGGCGGCACCGGTCCGCTTCCGCCCTGCCTCACCACGGTGATCGTCTCTTGGCCGCACGGCAGCCTCCTCACCTTGCGCGGCCTGCGTGGTCCAGGGCTCCGCGGCCGCCCCACCGCCCGCCCCGGACGACGCCCGACTACCCCTGGCCCGTACCGCGAAACCCCGCCGGCACCCCAGGGGCGCGGGGCCGTATCGGTACCGCGGAGCGCTCAGCGCCTCTCGTACGGGTTCGCGGGCTGCGCGACCCGCCGCACCGACGCGGCGTCCAGGACCGGCGGCCACGCTCCGTCCGTGCCGAGCGCGCCCCTGGGGTGCCAGGTGCCGGTGACGGTGACCCAGGCGTCGGCAGGCGGGGCGTCCGCGCCCCGGATCTCGGCCTTGCCGGTGGTGGCGTCGGCGGCGCAGCAGGAGACGAGGAGGCGGGTGACGTACCAGGTGCCGTCGTCGTCCCGGGTGACGAACCCGGTCATCCGGACCGTACGGCCCGTCAGGGACCGTCCGCTGTCGTAGATCGCCCGGGAGCTGAACTCCGCGAGCGTCAGCGCCACCGGGTCTCCGGCCGGCAGCGCGGGAAAGGCCCCGACCCCTTGCGCGGCCCGCTGCGCCGCCTCGCGTCCGGCGCTGTAGGAGCCGAGGGCGGGGGGCGGGAAGAGGAGGAGGGCGAGGGCGGGGAGGGCGAGGAGCCAGGCGATGCGGGGGCCGTGGTGGTGGCCGCCGTGCTCGCCGTGGGGTTCCTGTTCCCGTCGCCCGACCACCGCCGCCGCCGTCCCCAACAGCACCAGCAGGGATCCGGACACGACCAGGTAGGGCCGTAGCCCCGCCTGCACATACCGCAGGTACAGCTCGCTCAGGAGTGAGATCCGCAGGATCGCCGCCCCCGTCAGGAGCAGCAGCGCCGCCGGCCCGTACCGCCTCACAGCAGCCACCACCCCACCAGCGCGCTGCTCGCCACGGCCGTCACCCATGTCACGGACGAGAACCGCAGGGCGAAGGACCGGCCGAACGTCCCCGCCTGCAGGGCGATCAGCTTCAGGTCGACCATCGGGCCGACCACCATGAACGCCAGTCGCGCGGTCGGCGAGAAGCCGCTCAGCGACGCGGCGACGAACGCGTCCGCCTCGCTGCACACGCACAGGACGACCGCCAGCAGTGCCAGAAGCAGCACCGACAGCCAGGGCGAGCCGGTGAAGGGGTCCAGTACCGAGCGCGGCACCGCGATGTTGAAGGTCGCCGCGGCCGCCGCGCCGAGGACGAGGAAGCCGCCCGCGTGCAGGAAGTCGTGCTGGAGGCCGGCGGTGAAGGCGCGCATGCCGGTGGCGGCCGGGCCGGCGTGCCGCCTCGGTGGGCGCAGCCACTCCTCGCGGCCGAACCGGGCCCACAGCCAGCCCATCAGTACCGCCGTGGCCAGGGAGGCGACCAGCCGGGCGAGGACCATCCGCGGCTGCCCGGGGAAGGCGACGGACGTGGCCACCAGGACGACCGGGTTGACGGCGGGAGCGGAGAGGAGGAAGGCGAGGGCGGCCGAGGGGGCGACCCCGCGCCGCATCAGGCTCCCGGCCACCGGCACGGACGCGCACTCGCAGCCCGGCAGGACGACACCGGCCGCCCCGGCGACGGGTACCGCGAGCGCCTGGTTGCTCGGCAGCAGGCGACTGAGGACCCGCTCCGGCACGAACGCCCCGATCGCCGCCGAGACGACCGTGCCGAGCAGCAGGAACGGCACGCCCTGCACCGCGATCGCCGTGAAGACGGTCCACCAGGCGGCGACGGGCGGGGTATAGAGGTCGAGGGCCAGCGTGGGGCCGAGGACTGCGGCGACCGTGGCGATGGCGATGAGCGCGGCGCCACCGACGACGGAGTACACGAGCGCGCGTACGACGAGCCGCAGCCCGTCGGCCGTCGTCCGCGCGGTCCGCTGGTTGTCCACGTGCCTGTCCCCACCTGTCCGGATGTCCCGGGCAGCCAACCGGAACGACCTGTGGGGCGGCTTGGGTTCCTTACAGAGGGGGCTGTGCGGGTGCGGGTCCGAGGGTCGTGGTGCCGGGGGCCGTACGGTGGCCGAGTCCCGTCCGGTACGCGTCCAGCGCCGCCTCCACCCTGCCGGTACGGCGGAGCAGGTCGCCCAGCAGCCGGCACAGGTCGGCCAGGTCGCCGGCCGCACCGGCGCGCTCCAGCAGGCTCAGGGCGCGGACGTAGTGCTCCTCGGCGGCCTCGGTGTCGCGGGCGTCCTCGGCGATGATGCCGAGGAGGCGGTGGGCGGCGGCGGAGTGCAGGGCGCCGCGTTCGGGGCTGAGGTCGCTGAGCACCTCGTGCAGGAGGGCGGCGGCCTCGTCGGACTTGCCGCGACGGTGCAGTACGTCGGCGAGTTCGACGGCGACCTGGCTGGTGTAGAGGGCGGCGCGCTTGGCGGTGAGCATGGTCTGGGCCTCGCGCAGTTCGGCCTCGGCGCGTGCGAGGTCGCCGTTCTGGGCGTAGACGTAGCCGCGCATCCAGTGGCAGTTGGCGAGTTCGGTGCGGATCTGGAGCTGCCGGTACAGCTCGGCGGCCTTGGCCAGGGAGGCGTCGGCCTCGGCGACCCGGCCCTCGGCGAGCAGGGTGCGGGCGACTGACCGGTGCATACGGGCGACCAGGGCGGGGTCCGCGGCCTGCGGGGCGAGGGCGAGGGCGTACTCGGCGGCCTGGGCGGCGCGGGCGTGGGCGCCCATGTCCATGTAGGGGCCGATGACGCTGGCGTAGAGCAGGAGGAGGGCGTCGGGGTCGTGCAGGCCGCCGCGGTTGAGCTCGTCGAGGGTGGATTCGATGAGGTAGACGGCGTAGCGCAGCTCACCGGCGAGGTAGTGCGACACGGCCCGGCCGCGCAGCGCGGGCACCCGGGCGGGCAGTGGCGTGTCGGCGTCCGCGAGGACCTGCTCGGCACGCTCGAAGTACCGCCGGGCGGAGTCGATTTCCCCGACGTCGATGTCGCAGTCGCCGAGCCCGAGCAGCGCCGCCGCCCGTTCCTCGGCGAACCCGTGCGCGTCCGCCTCCGCGAGCAGCGCGGCGTACTGCTCGGCCGCGGCCTCGGCGTCGCCGGTGGCGAGGGCGCGCTGGGCCTCGGTCAGTCGCATCCGCAGGGCGGTGACGAGGTGCGCGGGCCGTCCGGTGGCGAGCTCCTCGAAGGCGACGCCGAGCCGGTCGGCGATGTGCCGCAACGCCTCGTCGGAGGCGCGCACCCGCCCGGCCTCCAGGGTGGAGATGTACGCGGGGGTGTACGCCGGCTCCGCCAGCTGTCGCTGCGTCAGCCCACGATCGGCCCGCAACTGCTGCACTCTTCGCCCGATCGTCCCCGGATCATCACGGTCAGACACGCTCAACGCCCCCAACTCCCCCTGTGCCCCTTGCCGTTCGACTCCGACAGCCCATAGGTTAAACCGCGTATTAAACGTGGTTAACACCTGGCTGTTGCGAGGTCGCCGTGCAGGAACGCACCAGCACCACCGAGCGCTACACCCGTGGTCTCGCCGCGGCGGTCATCGCCGTGGCAACCCTGATCCTGGCAGCCAACACGGGCCCCGCCCGAGCGGCGGAACCGACCCGAACAGAGCAACCGACCCAGCATGTCATCCGGGTGTCGCCCACGCCGTAGATCTCACGGAGCAACCACACCACAACCACCGCTCACACGGGGAACCCGCCTTGCCGACGCACGTCCATGACCACGCCGACGGCACCTGGTTCCACCTGTCGGTGGACGCCTTCCACGCGATGCGGGGGGGGTGCCCCTCAACTCGTCCGGCAAGGCACGCCCACACGGCGACGTACGGCGACTGGAAGTACTTCACCTTCACCCGCTGAACGTCATCGCCGAACCGTCACCCGCTGACCTGCAGCTGCCGCAGCTGTCGATGGACGTTCTCCAGGGCGCCGCTGCGGCGCCCCGGCACCCGGCTTCGCAACTCCACGAGGACGGGGCCCAGTTCGCGGGCGAGGGTCGTGTCGTGGATCTGCCCCCACTGGTGGTGGGCGCGGTCCACCGCGGCCTCCACCGCGGGCGCGTCCGGGGGCTGTCCGGCGGAGAGCCGGGAGGAGGCGACCGTCAGCCAGGTGCGGCAGCTGCGCACCGGGTCCCCGGCCAGCATCGCCAGGTCCGCGCGGACCTCGCCCCAGTGCAGGGCCTCCTCGGAGGCATGGCCATGGGTGTGGACGGCGGTCTGCTCGTGCCGGGCGGCCAGCGCGTCGGCGTCACCGTGCCGGCCCGCCTGGACGGCGCTGGTGATGGCGGCGTGCGGGTCGCTCGGCACGGGGCCCTGCGCGGTCAGCACGATGTCGATGCCGACCCCGCCCTCGGGCGCGATCCGCTGCAAGGCCAACTGGTGCAACTGGTCGAGAGGCGGGCGGTGTCCACTGCGCAGCAGCGTCGCGACCGCCTTCATGTACGCCGGGCCCGCCAGGGTCCGCCGGTTCGGCGGCGGCGCGATCCGGCCGTAGACGGCGTGGTCGCGGCCCGAGTCGAGGGGGTTCGCGAGCAGCCACTGCCAGGTCTCGTGGTCGGCGTGCAGATCGAGGACCAGCGAGGTGGAACCCGGTGCTCGCAGGCGCAGTTCCTCGCGGATCCAGTGCCAGGGGAAGCCGTTGTAGCGGACCGTCGACGGGGTGGACCGGGCCAGCGCCAGGTGGGGCAGGTGCTGGCGGCGGTCCAGTTGCAGCTGGCCGGCGACGAAGACGGTGAGCGGGCCGGGGGCGACCGCCGCGGCGCGCAGGCGGGTGAGGACGGCCTGCGGCTCCAGGGGGTCGGCCAGCTCGACGACGTTGGCGGTGTCCGTGCCGGACAGCACCGCGGGCGGGACCGCCGCGAGGACGGGGAGCACGGAGGCGGCGTCCACCAGAGAGCCCCTGCCCGCCGGTGAGGCGGCGAGCAACAGCACTGTTCCGGGCATCGGTCCCTCCCCATCCCCCGTCGATCACGTACGGCAGCACCGTAACCGCTGCGGCTGCAAAGAGGGGATCTCAGGGCTGCAAACGTCCATTTCCGTCCCCATTCCCCGCACCGGCCGCCCGCCGTACCGCGAACACCGTCGTGTCGTCGGACAGATGCCCTCTGCAGTGCCGCAGCGTGCTCTCCCGCACGAAGTCGACCAGGCGCCGGGGCTGCGCGATGTCGGGGTCGGCGGCGACGGCCTTGGCGACCTCGATGTCGAGCGGGAAGAAGACGCCGTCGCCGTCCCGTGCCTCGGTCACGCCGTCCGTGGTCAGCAGCAGGGTCTCGCCGGGCCGCAGGGGCACCCGGTGCATGGGCGGCGGACCGTCGGCGGGGGCCAGTCCGCCGTAGCCGAGGGGCAGGGCGTGGCCGGGCGGCAGCGGCTCCACGCCGTCGGGGCCGACGACGAGCGGACAGTCGTGGCCGAGGACGACGGCCTCGATGGTGTCCGGCTGTTCCTCGGGGAAGCCGATCAGGACGGCGGTGGCGAACCGGTCTCCCTCCTCCTTGCCCAGAGCCGCGCGCAGCCGGATGTGCCGCAGCAGACGCTCCTCCAGCAGTACGGCGACCCTCGCCAGGTCAGGCTCGTGGTAGGCGCTCTCACGGAAGGTGCCGAGCAGTGCGGCCGCCGCCTCCACGGCGCCCAGCCCCTTGCCCTGGACGTCGCCCAGGATGACGCGGGTGCCGTGCAGGCCGATCTGGATGTCGTAGAAGTCTCCGCCGACCCTTGCCTCGCTGTCGGCGGCGAGATAGACGGCCGCGTGCTCCAGACCGCCCCAGCCCGGCGGCAGCGGGCGCAGCACGGTACGGCGGACGGTGGCAGCGACGTCCTGGATGTGCAGCATGCGCCGCTCACCACGCACCCGGACCACGCAGGCCAGCGTGGCGAGGACGCCGCCGATGCCGGCGAGGACGAGGTCGGGCAGCCCGGCCTGGTACTCGTGCGGCAGGGCCGCGTCGGCTGCGAGGTAGGTGGCGGGTGCGAGCACCGCGAAGACGGCCGTTCCCCACACCCCGCAGATCGCGGCGGCGATACCGGGCACCAGCACGATCCAGGACAGGATCCGGAAATCGCTGCCGGTTCTGAAGTCGACGGCCACGATGGCGACGAGCAACACCAGCGGCGGCACCCAGGCAACGCTGTGACCGCGCACGCTCAGCAGCCCCGACCGGCGCGCGTCGCCCTGCGGGCCGGCCTCACCGTCGCTTACGGCCCTCATGGGCTTCAGCGAAACACGGCGTTCGACGCGCCGCATCCGGGTAACCGGGCCCCGTCCTCGAACGCCGGACGGGCGGGATCGGCACCGCCGACTTGCCACCCGACCGCACCAGGTGTGCTCTGGATGGCGGGGGCGTGGAGAGAGAGGAGTGCTCTCATGGCTCATGCGGCACCCGTGCCCCGACGGGCCCGGCGGGTGGGTACGACCGGGTTGAGCGGTCTGCCCGATGTGTTCAGCGCGCGGACGCACCGCGTCGCGAGTGTGGCCGTGCCGGTCGTCCTCGGGCTGGTCTACGGCTACTGGGCCGCGGCCAACCGGCGCTCCGGCGGGGAGATCACCGGCTGGAACCTGCTCTTCGGCTTCGTCACCGCGGCCGCGTTCATGGTGCTGTACGTCGCCGTGCGCTGGGTCGCCTCGCAGGTGATCCGGGAGCTGCACGCGGTCCTGTGGGCCGCCTTCGCGGGCGGCACGTTCGGGTTCCTGTACAGCCAGGGCGGCAACTCGGTCCTGAGGTCCTCGATCATGGGGCTCGCGATCGGCGCGGCCTTCTTCGTCGTGCTGTTCTACCGCTACTACACGCACGAGGACGCCCAGGGCCGCCGTACCGGCTGATAAGCGGAGCGCCCCGGCTGACATACGGATCGGCCCCGGCTACCGATGGCGGACTGCCACCGATGGTGCCGGGGCCGACCCGTTCCCCTTCATCCACCCACGATCACGTTCATCCAGCCACGATCACGATCACGTTCACGGATCCGTCGCCGAAGTCCGGGCACCAGTTCCAGAACCGGTCGTCGTTGAAGTGGTGACCGCGGAACTGGCACTCGATGCCATTCCTGTCGTCGCCACGGTCGTTGGCCACCGCGGTGGTACCTGTCGTCGCAAGGGCGAGAGTGCCACCGGTGAGCAGGGCCGCGGCCATGATCCGCAGGGACGGAGTTCTGCGCATGATTGGCCTCCTTGCTCCCCTGATCCATAAGACACCCGTTCGGGTGAACGCTCCACCGGAGAGCGCAATCGTGCGGCCGTATGCAGGCACGGGGCTGGCGCCCACGCACCGGTGAACCTTGCCTGAGAGGGTGTCCACCCGTCTGCGGAACGCCCTGTCGGCAGCGCTGATCGCCCTGTCGTGCCTCCTCGTGCCGTTCGGCGCGCTGGCGGCGTGGGTGTCGTACGCGCTGGTCGACACGGGCCGGTATGTGACCGCGATGGCGCCGCTGGCCCACGATCCGGCGGTGCAGGGCGCGGTCGCGGACACCGTCGGGGCCGGGATCATGGACGCGGTCGGCGACAGACTGGACACGTCCCCCGTGTCCCCGGTGTCGCCCGAGAGCGGGGCGGTGCGCCCCTTCGTGCAGGACGCGGTGCGCTCCTTCACCCGGACCGAGGCCTTCCGCACGGCGTGGGAGGCGGGCAACAGAGCCGTCCACGACGCGGTGCTCAGCGCCCTCCAGGACGGACGACGCGGCACGGTCACCGTCGACCTCGCCCCGGTCACCGCCCAGGTCAAACACCGGCTCACCGAGGACCGCATCCCGTTCGCGCATCACATCCCGGTCGAGCACACCGACGTCCCCGTGCTCCCGGCCCACGAGCTGGACCGGCTCAGGAAGGGGTACGACGTGCTCGAGGTCGCCGGGTTCTGGCTGCCCGTCTCGGCCGCCGCGCTCGCCGCGACCGGCATCGCCGTCGCCGCCTGCCGCCGCCGCGCGGTCACGGCGACCGCGCTGGGCACGGCACTCGGCGGCTCGCTCCTGCTCCTCACGCTGGTGATCGGCCGCAGGCTCACGCTGGACGGCCTGGCCGAGGCGGCCCACCGCCCGGCCGCGGGCGCGGTCTACGACGCCCTGACCCAGACCCTGCGCACGGTGTCCTGGCTGCTCATCACCCTCGGCCTGACCGTGGCCCTCCTCTGCCGCCTCACGGACCTGCTCGCACGACGCCGCCGAGCGTCCGCAGCGCCCGCCGCAGATCCGGCTCAGGAACCGACGCGAGCCCGAGCCTGACGGCGTCCCGCGACCCCGCACACCTCCTCACCCACGACCCGCTGCCGGCCCCCCTGCCTCGCCGCCCCACCTCCGGCACGACCCTCGCCCTCGTCCGCCCCCTCACGGACCTGCTCGCACAACGCCGCCGAGCGTCCGCAGCGCCCGCCGCAGATCCGGCCCAGGAACCGACGCGAGCCCGAGCCTGACGGCGTCGGGCGTGCGGTTCGGGTCGACGGCGAAGGCGGGGCCGGGTGTCACGGCGATGCCGTGCTCGGCGGCAGCGGCCGTGAAGGTGTCAGCGCGCCACGGCGCGGGCAGCTCCCACCAGGCGAAATAGGCCCGCGGATCGGACCGTACGGCGAACCCGTGCAGTTCCTCGCCGACGATCCGCTGCCGGCCTGCCGCGTCCGCCCGCTTCGCCGCGACCAGCCGTTCCACCGTCCCGTCACCGATCCACCGCACGGCCGCCTCCAGCGCGAACCGCCCCGCGCTCCACCCACCGGAGCGTACGGCCGCGGCCACCGTCTCGACCCGCTCCTCGGGTACGACGAGGAAGCCGACGGTGAGCCCGGGTGCGACGCGCTTGGACAGACCGTCGACGACATGGGTGAGGCCGGGCGCGTGGGTGGCGAGGGGGTCGTCGTCCGTGAGGAACGACCAGATGCGGTCCTCGATGACGGGGATGTCCAAGTCGACTGCCGTGTCGGCGAGTTGGCTTCTGCGCTCGGGGCTCGTGGTCACCGAGGTCGGGTTGTGCAGGGTCGGCTGAAGGTAGAGGGCGGCCAGGGGAGCGGTGCGGTGGGCGGCGGCGACGGACTGGGGGCGCGGGCCCTCCTCGTCCGTGGCCAGCGGCACCAGGGTGATGCCGAGCCGGACGGCGATCTCCTTGACCACGGGATACGTCAGCGCCTCGACGCCGACCCGGCCGCCCGGCCGGACCAGGGAGGCGAGGGCGGCGGCGACGGCCTGGCGGGCGTTGCCGGTGAAGAGGATCCGGTCGGGTGCGGGTTGCCGGGCGGGGGTCGCGAGCAGGCCGGCCGCGGCCCGGCGGGCCTCGGGTGTGCCGGTGACGGGGGCCGGGCGCAGGGCCTCGGTCAGGACGTCGGGGCGCAGGAGCGGCGCGAGGGCGGGGGCCAGGAGCTCGGACTGGCCAGGCGCGCAGGGGTAGTTGAGCTCCAGGTTGACCGGCGCCGCGGTGGCGGCCTCGACCAGGGCCCGCCCGTTGCCCGCCGGAGCGGCCCGCACGAAGGTCCCGCGGCCGACCTCGCCGACGACCAGCCCGCGCCGTACGAGTTCGGCGTACACCCGCCCGGCCGTCGACCCGGCGATCCCGCGCCGCCGCGCGAACAACCGCTGTGGGGGCAGCCGTTCACCGGGCCTGAGTCGTCCGGCGGCGATGTCGTCGGCCATGCGGTCGGCGAGACGCCGGTAGTCGTCCACGAACTTCCCCTTACTCAGGCCTTCCCGATTGCACCGAGGGCAAAGATCTTATTGCACCGAGGAGTTGGCCGATCTAGGGTCGTCCACATGAGCCCCTTCCTCGCATACGAGGACAAAGGCGCCGATTCCGCGGCGGTCCCCCTCGTCCTCGTCCACGGCCACCCCTTCGACCGCACGATGTGGGCGCCGCAGATCGCGACGTTCTCCGCTTCCCGCCGGGTCGTCGCCCCCGACCTGCGCGGCTACGGCGCCTCCCCGGTCGTCCCGGGCGTCACCCCGCTCTCCGACTTCGCCGACGACATCGAGGCGCTGCTGGACGACCTGAAGGTGGAGACCTTCGTGCTGGCGGGCCTGTCGATGGGCGGCCAGATCGTCATGGAGTGCTACGCCCGCTTCCCCCACCGCATCCGGGGCCTGGTCCTCGCCGACACGTTCCCGGCGGCGGAGACGGAGGAGGGCAAGGAGACGCGCAACGCCATGGCGGACCGGCTGCTGCGCGAGGGCATGCGCGGCTACGCCGACGAGGTGCTGGAGAAGATGGTTGCGCCGTACGCCGACGCCCAGGTCAAGGCCCACGTCCACGGCATGATGACGGCGACCCCGCCCGAGGGCGCCGCAGCGGCCCTGCGCGGCCGCGCCGAACGTCCCGACTACCGCGGCCTGCTCACCCGCGTCACGGTCCCCACCCTGGTCGTCGTCGGCGCGGACGACGCCTACACGCCCGTCTCCGACGCGCAGGCCATGCACGCGACCCTCCCGGAGTCGACCCTGCGGGTGATCGAGGGCGCGGCCCATATGCCGAACCTGGAGCGGCCGGGGGAGTTCGACGAGGCGCTGGGGGAGTTCCTGGCGCGCGTGGACGGGTGATCCGTACCCGTGGCCGCCGCGCAACCTTCCCCCCGCGGCCCCCGTCTTTGAGGGAGGATTCGGGCATCCCACACGCGAGCGGAGGGCCGGGACTTGGAGACTGCGGCTGCCGAGTGGACGGCTTCCCGGGGCGGTGAGTCAGGACGGCGGGCCGGGCACAGGCTCGGCCGATGGATCGCCGCCCTGCTGTTCCTGGGTGTCGGCGTGGTCGTCGGCTGCCGGGTCGCCGACGTCGACGGCGTGACGCCCGTCCCTCAGCTGCTCGCCTTCCTGCCGTGGCTGCTCGTGCCCACCGGCCTCGGACTGCTGGTGGCGCTCTTCTCGCGCTGGTGGTTCGGCGTCGTATGGGCCGTCGCACTCCTCGGGCTGCTGGCCTGGTACATCGAGCCGTACGGGAAGACCGGTCAGGCGGGCGGGCCCCCGCTCGTCTCCTTCCGGGTGCTGACCTCGAACGTCGAGTTCGGGCAGGCGACCGAGGCCCTGGTCGCCGCCGTCCGCCGTGAGCGGCCGGACATCGTGTTCGTCCAGGAGTGCGAGTACACCTGCGACGCCGGGCTCAAGGAAGCCCTCGGTACCGACTATCCGCACCGGGCGGCGCAGGTCGAGGCCGGGTCGGCGGGGTCGGTCGTCCTCAGCCGCTTCCCACTGGACCCCGCGGACGCGGTCGACGGCACCATGGCCATGCCCGGCGCCGTCGCCGACGTGCGCGGACATGCCGTACGGCTGCAGCTCGCGCACCCCATGCCGCCGCTGCCCCAGCACGTCGACCTGTGGCGCCGGGAGCTCGGCGACCTGCGGGACTTCGCCGCCGAGAGCATCGGCGGCGACGGCAGGACCCCCGTCGTCCTGGCCGGGGACTTCAACGCCTCCCAGGACCACGCCGCCTTCCGCCGCATCCTCGACGCCGGTCTGCGCGACGCCACCCGGCTCACCGGCGAGGACCGCACACCCAGCTGGCCGGCCCGTACCGCGCCGCCCCTCGGGGCGCAGATCGACCACGTGCTCCTCTCGGCCGACTTCTCCGCCCGCGCCGCCCGCTTCCTCGACCTGCCGGACACCGACCACCGTGCCCTGCTCGTCGACGTCACGCTTCACCAGCGGCGATGAGGTCGACGACGAACTGAACAAGCGTGCCCATAATGGGCCCCATGTCCCGCGAGCTCCCCATCGGCCTCACCCCGCCCGACTGGCTCGTGCGCAACCTCCGGGCCCAGCCGGCCCCCGTCAACTGGCCCGCCGTGGTCCGCGCGGCGATCGCCCTGTCCCTGCCCCTGGCCATCGGGCTCGCCGTCGACCGCCCCGGATACGGCGCCCTCGCCTCGATGGGCGCCCTCAACGGCGTCATCAGCGACACCGCCTCCGCGTACCGCCTGCGCATCCCCACCATCGCGATCCCGCAGCTCTTCGGCGCCGTCGGCATCACCCTCGGCGCCCTGGTGTTCGGCCACGGCTGGGTCGCCGTCGCCACCGTGACCGGCGTCGCGCTGGTCTCCGGGATGATCTCGACGATCGGCGCGGTCGCCTCCGTGTCGGGGCTGTTGCTGCTGCTGACGTCCGTGATCGGCGCGGGGCTGCCGCTGCCGGGCGAGTGGTGGATGGCACCGCTGCTGATGGCCGGCGGCGGGCTGCTCGTGCTGGCCCTGGCGCTGCTCGCCTGGCCGCTGCGGTCGGGGGTGCCGGAGCGGGCCGCGGTGGCGGACACCTACCGGACGGTCGCCGAGCTGCTGGAGGTCGGCGGCAGCGACGGCGGCACCACCCAGGCGTACGATGCCGGCCGGCACGCCGTCACCCAGTCCCTGAACCAGTCCTACGACATCATCCTCGGCCACCGCGCCCGCCACCACGGCCGCAGCCCCGAACTCACCCGCCTGATGGCCCAGTTGAACGCCATCACCCCGGTCGTGGAGGCCGCCCCCGCCGCCCGCCTCAGCGGCACCCCCCTCCCGCCCGAGGTCCCGGCCGCGGTACGGCGCCTCGCCTCCGCCGTGGAGACCGGCCACACCGGACCGACCGGGCTGGAACTGCCCGCCCCGACGACCGACACCGGCCGCGCCGTCGACCACGCCCTGCGGCACGCCGCCGAGGTCGTCAGCAACCCGGACGTCGACCCTCCCCATGGCATCGACGACCGCCTGGGCCGCCCGGCCGCCCTGAGCATCCGCGCCGCCCGCGCCCTGCGGAACGTCACGCTCTCCGCCGCCTCCTGGCGCTACGGCCTGCGTCTCGCCCTGTGCATCGGGATCGCCCAGGCGCTGGTGTCCCTCATCCCGGTCCCCCGCTCCTACTGGGTCGCGCTGACCATCACCTTCGTCCTCAAGCCCGACTTCGGCTCCGTCTTCTCCCGCGCCCTGCTGCGCGCCCTCGGCACGGTCGCCGGGCTGGTCATCGCGGCGGCGGTGCTCGCGCAAGTGCCGCGCGGCTGGTGGGACGTACCGGTGCTGTTCCTGCTCGCACCGCTGATCCCGGCGCTCACCCCGCGCGGATACGGCTACCAGACGGCCGCCATCACGCCGGTGATCCTGCTCCTGTCCGACGTCCTGAACCGCCAGGGCACCGCCCTGCTGCTGCCCCGCCTGGGCGACTCCCTCATGGGGTGCGCGATCGCGCTGATCGCCGGTTATCTGCTGTGGCCGGAGAGCTGGCACACCCGGGTCGGCGCCCGCCTCGCGGACGCGGTGCAGGACACGGCACGCTACGTGGAGGCCGCCTTCGGCCCGGACCCCGTGGACCCGGCGGCCCGCGCCCGGATGCGCCGCGGCCTCTACCGCACCCTCTCCGCCATCCGCACCGAGTTCCAGCGCGCCCTGACCGAACCCCCGCCCACCGGCCGCCGGGCGGCCGCCTGGTGGCCCCTGGTCGTCGCGGTGGAACGCATCGTCGACGCGACAACGGCGGCGAGGGTACGAGTCGCCCACGGCGCCCCGCCACCGTCCACCACCGAGGCGACCCAGGTGGCCCGACAGCTGAGAGAACTGGCGGAGGGTCTGCGCGAGTCGGAAACCCTGTACGAGGTCCGCACGGACCTGACGGGCCCAACCGACAGCGTCCTGGAACCAGTACGCCAGGAGGTGGCGGCGGCACGCGCAATCGCCTCACCGCATTGAGATACCTGAGCGGCAGCCGACCCAGGGGCGCGGGGAACTGCGCGACCAGCCACGACGAAGCCGCAGTCGCCCACCATGACGAGCCGCCCCGAGCCATTGGGCGCACCGTCTCAAAAAGCGGCGCGGCCGCCCCGTGCAGGAGGGCGACCGCGCCGTGTGTGGGGGGTGGCTTGCTTCCGCGGCTAGCGAGCCGCCTTGTGCAGCGCCTTGTCCATCGCGGCGGCGAACCCGTTGGCCCACAGCTGCTCCACGCGGGAGCGCTCGTTGGCGTCCGGGTTGGGGTTCGTGCAGGACGGGCCGGGACCGCCGCCCGACATCAGCTCACTGCACGGGCCCTCGTAGTGGTCCGGCAGACCCAGCACGTGCCCGGTCTCGTGCGCGGTGACGCGAGTCGAGTCGTACTCCTGGTTCTGCGCGTAGTCGAGGAAGATGTACCCGTTGCCGTGACCGTCGGTCGAGGCGTACGAGCCGCGCGGGTCGTTGCCCTCGCGGTAGGTGAAGTCGGCGTTCGAGCCCTGCTGGAGCTGGACGTTGGACACCGAGCCGTTCCAGATCTGGGTGCTTCTGGCTATCTGCGCGCTGAACGTGGGCGCCCCGGAGGCGTCGTAGACGACGGTGACGGCCGCGGCCCGAGGGTTCGCGGCGCGCTTCTCGGCGACGGACTTCACGACCGCCTCGAAGAAGGCCCGACTGGCGTCGGACTCCGCGGACTTGGCGACGTAGCCGGCGGTGGCGGCGGTGTGGGCGGGTGCCGCCGTGGCCGGGGCCACCGTGCCCAGGCCGAGTGCCGCGACACTGAGACCGACTGCCGCCGCCGTACGGGCGGACATGGATGTGGACATACGCATCGATGACTCCTAGGTGGGGGGTGAGTCGTCAAGGCGAGTGTCGGCGCCTGTGTGGCCGCTGTGATGATGGCAATCGGTGATAGGGCGGCCCTATCGGGGCCCCAATTGGCGGGCATCAGGGGGGATTTGTGCGGCTGGTGAAACCAGCTGTTCCGCTTTAGTCTCCGAGGGCATGGAGCTCGAGGTGAGACACCTCCGCGCGCTGTGCGCCATAGCCGACACCGGCAGTCTGCACCGGGCCGCCCGCCAGTTGGGCGTCGCCCAGCCATCGTTGAGCACGCAACTGCGACGGATCGAGCAGGAACTGGGCGGCGCGCTGTTCCTGCGCGCGAGAACCGGCTGCCGGCCCACACCGCTGGGCCGGCTGGTCCTCAGCCGGGCCCGCCCGCTGGTGGCCGATATGCGTGCCCTGGTCGCCGAGGCGAGGGCGGCCGCGGTCGGCGGCCCGGAGCTGCGGGTCGGCTCGACCGCGAGCAAGGCCCTGGCGGGCTGGCTGCGCCGGCTGCGCGGCCACGGCCAGGACCCCACGCTCCACATGAACGTCTCCCCCAACGCCCTGCTGCGCATGGTCGCCGACGGCCAGCTGGACGTCGCCTTCGTGCACGAGGTCGAGGGCTGCCCGCTGCGGATTCCGCCGGAGCTACGGCTACGCGTGTTGATGGAGCGCGAGCCGCAGTTCGTGTCGTTGCCGACCGACCACCCGGCCGTGGCGAAGTCCGAGGTCGCCCTGCGTGACCTGGCCGACGACCGCTGGATGGTCGACCCGACGGTCGACGGCGAGTGGGACGCCGTACAGCGGATGTTCCGCGCGGCCGGCGTCAACCCCCATGTCCTGCACGGCGACTACTACACGGCCGACGCCCTGGTCGCCACCGGCGAGGTCGTCGCCGTCTGCCAGCCCACCCACGCCGACAGTCCCACGATGGCGGTACGGCGCCTGCACGGCGACCCGCTCGGCGTGCGGCTCCTCCTCGCGGCCCGTACGGAGACGGACCTCGACGGGGTCTATCCCGCGCTGGAGGAGGCGTACTGGGAGGCGGCGCGGCAGGCACCGGCGTACCGGGAGTGGCTGGAACACGACGGCGAGCCGCAGCCGCCGGTCCCAGCCCTCCCGTAGGACACCGGCTCAGACGCCGATGTCGCAGCCGTCCTTGCGCCAGACCGCCACGACCGCCGGGCGGTTGATCTTGCCGGCACCGTCGGGCCAGGCGCTCAGCGGCTTCTCGGCCGTGGCGCCGTCGATCTCGCCCGGGTGCTGCACGGCGACGAGCACGCGGCGGTCCTGGATGAGCGGCCCGCAGGTCTCCGCGCCCTTCGGCACCGTCAGGAACTGCTTGAGCTCACCACGCCGGTCACCGCGGGTGGCGACACCGAAGAGGCCGTCGTGCGAGCCGAGCTGCGCGCCGTCGGTGGAGATCCACAGGTTGCCGTACGAGTCGAAGGCGACGTTGTCCGGGCAGGAGATCGGCGAGACGCCGTCCTTCGGGTACCCGGCGAAGTAGGTGGCCGGGTCCTCCGGGTCACCGGCGACCAGGAACAGCGACCAGGCGAACTTCTTGCTGTCGGCCCGGTTCCAGCGCTCGGTCAGCTCCAGGATCTGCCCGTGCTTGTTGGCGTTGCGCGGGTTGGCCTCGTCCGCCTTGGCGTTCGCGCCGATGCCGCGGTTGGTGTTGTTGGTGAGGGCGACGTACACCTTGCCGGTGTGAGGGTTGGGCTCGATGTCCTCGGGCCGGTCCATCTTCGTCGCGCCGACCTTGTCACCGGCGAGGCGCGTGAAGACGAAGACCTCCTCGGCGGTCATGCCCTCGACGTGCGAGACGGCGCCCTTCGCGGTCGCCGTGGCCAGCGGGATCCACTCGCCGCTGCCGTCGAACTCGCCGTCGGCGGGAAGCTTCCCCGTCCCGTCGATCTCGATGGCCGGGGAGTCACCGGTGAGCTTGGCGACGTAGAGCGTGCCCTCGTCGAGCAGCGAGAGGTTGTGCTCCCGCACCGCGCGCGAGCTGCCCTTCTTCATCCGCTTGCTGCCGACGAACTTGTAGAAGTAGTCGAAGCGCTCGTCGTCACCGGAGTAGACGACCGGGCGGCCGTCGTCGGTCAGGCGCACGGTCGCGCCCTCGTGCTTGAAGCGGCCGAGCGCGGTGTGCTTGCGCGGCTTGGAGTCGGGGTCGTACGGGTCGAGCTCGACGACGTACCCGAAGCGGTGCACCTCGTTCGGCTCCTGCGCGACGTCGAAGCGCTTGTCGAAACGCTCCCACTTGCGCTCGGTGGCGCCGGTGCCGATGCCGTAGCGCTTGTCCGTGGCGCGGGTGGCGTTGCCGAAGTACTGGTTGAAGTTCTCCTCGCCGTGCAGCGTGGTGCCCCACGGGGTGACGCCGCCGGCGCAGTTGTTCAGGGTGCCCAGAGCCTTGCGGCCGGTCGGGTCGGCGGAGGTCTTCAGCAGGTCGGAGCCGGCGGCGGGGCCGGTGATCCGGAACTCGGTGGTGGCGGTGACGCGGCGGTTGAGCGGGTGGCGGGAGACCGGGGTGAGCTTGCCGGTGCGGTGCTCGGACTCGACGACGACCGCGGACAGACCGTGCGCGGCCCAGGCGATCTCGACCTGCTCCTTGGTCGGGTTGGCGGCGTCGTAGCCACGGAACATGAGTACCTCGTCGGTGTACTCATGGTTGGCGACGAGGATCTGGCGGCCGCGCTCGCCGGGGACCGGCAGCAGCGCGAGGAAGTCGCAGTTGTACCCGAACTGACCGGCCTGGGCCTTGGCGGTCTGCTTCGCCGGGTCGAAGGCGGGCGCACCGCGCAGGATGGGCTCACCCCAGCGGATGACTATGTTCTGCCCGTATCCGTCCGGAATGGTCACGGTGTCGGCGGTGTTGGGCGCGACGGGGTTGAACCGCAGACCACGGGCACCGCGGCCGAAGGTACCGGTCCGCTCGGTCGCGGCGGCGGCCTCGGCTGCCTCGGCCTTCGGCGCGGCGACGGTGGCGGAGGCTCCCACGGCGGCGGCCGCGGTGACGACGGCGGCGGCGCGCAGCGTCGTACGGCGGCTGACGGCCTCGGCGATCACGTCACCCACGTACGGGTTCGTGGTGGTGTTGGGCACCTCGTGGAAACAGGCGTCACCACACCGGAACCGGCAGGTCAGGGCGGCCCGGCCGCCGGGATGCGAGTCACTGTTCGTTCTGATGATCGGCAGCTGAATACGCATGATTTTTTGTACTCCCCTTGCTTCCCCTTGAGTGCAGCGTGGGGGACGGTAGGGGCACGTTTGTGCGGGAGCGGGGCGACTGCATGAACTGGAGGTGAATCAGAGGTATCCGTACGGGAGTTGAGCCCGCGCCGCGGAATCGGCGCGATGCAGCCCTTGACGTACGCCGACGGACGGAATCCTTCTGTGTCCGCCCCTCCCCAAGATCGCCATCTGGGGCCGCTAACCTTACGTGTCCGTCCTGGCCAGGGATCGACGGGCATCAACTCACGCGAAGGGTTGCGGACATGGGCATTCTCACTCTCCTGCGGAACGCATTCGGCCGGTCACGCAAGGTTGGTACGGCCGAAGCAGAGGGTGCGACTCCTGCGCCGGAACCGCAGCCGACGCTTCCGTCCCCCTCCCCGGAACCCACCCCGCCGACCACGGCCCAGGTCCCGGAACCGCGCACGTCGGAGCCGCAGACTCAGCCCACGCCCGACGAGTCGGACGACGAGCACGAGCTGGTCTCGGCCGCCTTCGACAACATCTCGGTGCCGAAGCCGGCGGACCCCGCGGAGGCCCGCACAACCGAGGAGCCGCCTGCGGCAGAGCCGACGCTCACCGAGGAACCGGCCACGGAGACCCCGGCCGCCGAGGAGCCGGCCCAGGCCGAGCAGCCGGTCACGGCGGAGCCGGTCACGGCGGAGGAGCCCGCCACCGAGTCGGCTGCCGCCGAGGCACCTGCCGCAGTGGAGCCGGCCCAGGCCGAGGAGCCGGTCACGGAGACCCCGGCCGCCGAGGAGCCGGTCACGGCGGAGCCGCCTGCCACGGAGGAGCCCGCTGCCGAGCCGGTGGAGGCCGAGGAGCCGGTTGCGGCAGAGTCGGCTGCCGCCGAGGCGCCCGCCGTGGAGGAGCCCGCTGCCGCCGAGGCGCCTGCGCCGCTGGAGGTGACCGAGGAGCCGAAGGCGGCGGAGACCACTCCCGAGCCCGTGGCTGCCGAGACCGAGCCGGAGCCGGAGCCCGTCGCAGCCGCGGCCGCCGACGGCGAGGAAGCCCCACAGGGGCCACTCGCAGCCGACGGCGAAACCGGCACGGGTGGTGCGGGTGGGAACAACGAGGCCGAAGGCGAAGCCGAGGCCGAGCCCACGCCAAAGGCCCCCGCAGCCGCCGACGGCGAGACCGCCCCACAGGAGTCACCCGCGGCCGACGACGAAACCGGCACGGGTGGTGCGGGTGGGAACAACGAGGCCGAAGGCGAAGCCGAGGCCATCCCCGCAACCCTACGCACCGCCCACACCGCCGCCGCAAAAACCCTCACCAAAACCAACCTCACCGGCACCACAGCGAAGCTCTACCTCGTGCTGGACCGCTCCGCGAGCATGCGCCCGTACTACAAGGACGGCTCCGCCCAGGCCCTCGCCGAGCAGACCCTCGCCCTCGCCGCCCACCTCGACTCCGAGGCCGCCGACCCCAAGGTCCACGTCGTCTTCTTCTCCACGGAACTCGACGGCACCGGCGAGCTCACCCTCACCGACCACGAGAACAAGATCGACGAGCTGCACGCGGGCCTCGGCCGCATGGGCCGTACCAGCTACCACGTCGCGGTCGAGGAAGTCCTCGCCCACCACGCCAAGACCGCCCCCGACGCCCCCGCCCTGGTCGTCTTCCAGACCGACGGCGCCCCCGACGCCAAGACCCCCGCCACCCACGCCCTCACCGTGGCCGCGAAGAACCACCCCGCCGTCTTCTTCTCCTTCGTCGCGTTCGGTGACCCGGAGAACAAGGCCTTCGACTACCTCCGCAAGCTGAAGCTGGACAACATGTCCTACTTCCTGGCCGGCGAGGACCCGAAGGAGCTCACGGACGCGGAGATCTACGAGGGCATCCTGGCCACCTGGCGCCCGTAACCGCCGAAGACCACCCCGGGCCGCCCGCTTCCCACCCCTCGAAATGGGAAGCGGGCGGCCCACCCGTGTCGGCTACGATTTCAAGGTTCGCAAAGAACCAAGAACCCCGAAATCCGACCTGGGAGCAGCCCCCGATGGCTCGACACCTCATCACCAGCGCCCTTCCGTACATCAACGGAATCAAGCACCTGGGCAACATGGTGGGGTCCATGCTCCCGGCGGACGTGTACTCCCGGTACCTCCGCCAGCGCGGCCACGACGTCCTCTACATCTGCGCGACGGACGAGCACGGCACCCCGGCCGAGCTGGCCGCCAAGGAGCAGGGCCTGCCCGTGGCGGAGTTCTGCGCCCAGGCGCACGACGCCCAGAAGGCTGTCTACGACGGCTTCGCGCTGGCCTTCGACTACTTCGGCCGGAGTTCCTCCCCGCAGAACGTCGAGATCACCCAGCACTTCGCCCGCAAGCTGAACGAGAACGGCTTCATCGAGGAGCGGGCGATCCGCCAGGTGTACAGCCCCACCGACGGCCGCTTCCTCCCGGACCGCTACGTCGAGGGCACCTGCCCGCACTGCGGCTACGACAAGGCCCGCGGCGACCAGTGCGAGAACTGCACCCGCGTACTCGACCCCACCGACCTGATCGACCCGCGCTCGGCGATCTCCGGCTCCACGGACCTGGAGGTCCGCGAGACCAAGCACCTCTTCCTCCTCCAGTCCAAGCTGCAGAGCGAGGTCATGGAGTGGGTCGCCCGCCACGACGGCGTCTGGCCGCACCTGGCGTCCTCCATCGCCCACAAGTGGCTGACCGAGGGCCTGCACGACCGTGCGATCACCCGTGACCTGGACTGGGGCGTCCCGGTCCCGGCCGACACCTGGCCGGAGCTGGCGGCCGAGGGCAAGGTCTTCTACGTCTGGTTCGACGCCCCGATCGAGTACATCGGCGCGACGAAGGAGTGGTCGGACCTCGACCCGTCGACGCGTGACTGGAAGTCCTGGTGGTACGACGTCGACACCGACGTCCGCTACACGGAGTTCATGGCGAAGGACAACGTCCCGTTCCACACGGTGATGTTCCCGGCCACGGAGCTCGGCATCCGCGAGCCCTGGAAGAAGGTCGACTTCGTCAAGGCCTTCAACTGGCTGACGTACTACGGCGGAAAGTTCTCCACGTCCCAGAAGCGCGGTGTCTTCACCGACCAGGCCCTGGAGATCCTCCCCGCCGACTACTGGCGCTACTTCCTGATCGCCAACGCCCCCGAGTCGGACGACTCGTCGTTCACCTGGGAGCACTTCACGGCCACGGTCAACAAGGACCTGGCCGACACCCTCGGCAACTTCGTCAACCGCGTCCTGTCCTTCTCCAAGAAGCGCTTCGGCGAGGAGGTCCCGGCGGGTGCCGAGGCCGGCGAGGCGGAGGCGAAACTGGGGGAGCAGATCGCCGAGCTCCTCGCCGAGTACGAGCAGCACATGGAGACCCTCCAGTTCCGCAAGGCGGCCGCCGCCCTGCGCGCGCTGTGGTCCGCGGGCAACTCCTACCTGGAGGAGAAGGCCCCCTGGCTGGAGATCAAGACCGACAAGGACGGCGCCGCCCTCACCCTCCGTACGGCGATGAACCTGATCCACCTGTACGCGGTGGTCTCGGAGCCGTTCATCCCGTCGTCGGCGGCCGCCATGCGCCAGGCCTTCGCCCTGAAGAACGACACGGCGACCTGGGTGAGCCCCGAGGAGGCCAGGTCCCTCACGGCCGTCCCCGCCGGCACCCCCTTCACCGTCCCGCCGGTCCTCTTCGCCAAGCTCACGGACGAGGACCTGGAGGCGTACAAGGAGCGCTTCGGCGGCGAAGGCGCCTAAAAGATATGAGGGGCGTCGCGCGACTGTGATGGAGTGAGGTCATGACGTACTTCGTCACGACCCCGATCTACTACGTCAACGACGCCCCGCACCTGGGCCACGCCTACACGACGGTGGCGGCCGACGTCCTCGCCCGCTGGCACCGGCAGCGGGGCGAGGACGTGTGGTTCCTCACCGGGACCGACGAGCACGGCCAGAAGATCCTGCGGACGGCCGAGGCGAACGGCGTGCCGCCGCAGGTCTGGGCCGACCGGCTGGCCGAGGAGTCCTGGAAGCCGCTCTGGCGGCACCTGGAGATCTCCCACGACGACTTCATCCGTACGACGGAGAAGCGGCACACGGACCGGGTGCAGGAGTTCTTCCAGGACCTGTACGACAACGGCCGTATCCGCAAGGGGAGTTACGAGGGGCCGTACTGCGTCGCGTGCGAGGAGTACAAGCTCCCCGGCGAGCTGATCGAGGCGGCGGACGGCACCCTTCTGTGCGCGATCCACAAGCGCCCGGTGGACCTCCTCAAGGAGGAGAACTACTTCTTCAAGCTCAGCGAGTACGGTGAGCGCCTCCTCGCCCACTACGAGGCCAATCCCGACTTCATCCAGCCGGAGTCGGCCCGCAACGAGGTGGTGAACTTCGTCCGGGGCGGCCTTCAGGACCTCTCCGTCTCCCGCTCGACGTTCGACTGGGGGGTCAAGGTCCCCTGGGACCACGACCACGTCATCTACGTCTGGGCGGACGCCCTCCTCAACTACGCCACGGCCGTCGGCTACAACGAGAACCCCGGGAAGTTCGAGTCGACCTTCCCGGCCGACGTCCACCTCGTCGGCAAGGACATCCTCCGCTTCCACGCGGTCATCTGGCCGGCCATGCTGATGGCGAACGGTCTGCCGCTGCCGGGCCGGATCGCGGCCAACGGGTGGCTGCTGGTCGGTGGCGAGAAGATGAGCAAGTCCAACCTGACCGGCATCGAGCCGCAGGACCTGACCTCGCACTTCGGCGTGGACGCCTATCGCTGGTACTTCCTGCGCGCGATCGCCTTCGGTCAGGACGGCTCGTTCTCCTGGGAGGACTTCTCCGCCCGCTACACCAGCGAGCTGGCGAACGACTACGGCAACCTCGCGTCCCGGGTGGCGGCCATGGTCGGCAGGTACTTCGGCGGCGAGCTGCCGGCGTCGACGGCCCACGGCGAGGCCGAGCAGGCCGTGCAGGAGGGTCTCGCCAGGGCCGTCGCGGAGGCCGACCGCAGGATCGGCGACGAGCTGGACTTCCAGGGCGGCATCCTGGCGGTCTTCGACTTCGTGAAGCAGGTCAACGGCTACCTCACCGAGCAGCAGCCGTGGAAGGTCGCGAAGGACGAATCCGAGCAGGGCCGGGCCCGTCTCGCCACCATCCTCTACACGGCCGCGGAGTCCCTGCGCGCGATCGCGGTGCTCCTGGCTCCGGTCATGCCGGAGACCTCCGCGAAGCTCTGGGACTCCCTGGGTGCGGACGCCTCCCTGGGCCGCCTGAGGGACCAGAGGATCCAGGAGGCGGCCGACTGGGGGAGGCTCCCCGCCGGTACGACGGTCACCAAGGGCGCGGCGCTGTTCCCACGGCTGGAAGAGGCGCCGGCTACTTGAGGACCCCGGCTCCCGTGCTGGTCGCCAGCTCGGTCGCGAGGTTCTTCGCCGAGGTCTGCAGACCCGCGGTGAGCGCCGGCTTCCAGTTCACCGTCGTCTTGATCTTCTTCGAGCTCGCGGCGTTGTAGGCGGCCACGATGTCGGTCGCGGTGCCGTTGACGAGGTTGCCGGTGCCCGCGATCGAGCCGGTGCCGTCGCCGCTCAGCAGCTTGGCCGTCTTGGCACCGGACGGGAGCGTCCAGGCGTTGTGCTCGGCGACGACCTGGGCCTTGGCGCGGGAGTCGATGCTGTACTTCGGCTCGTAGCCGTTGAGCGCGGTCGTGTCGTAGAGGTTGTTGTAGAGGTGGATCCGGCCGATGCGGGCCAGGGGCGCCCGCTGCACGATCCCCTTCCAGACGTTGTGGTGGAGGGTGACCCGGAGCTTGCCGGCGCTGTCCGTGTCGCTGCTGCCGATCAGCATCGTCTTGTCGTGGCTGCTGAAGACGTTGCGCTCGACGGTCACCAGGTCGGAGCCGCCTGTGATGTCGAGGGCGCCGTCGTGGATCTGGTACTTGCGGCCGAAGTACGTCTTCAGCGACTTGTCGAAGACCGGCGCGTCCGTGAACGTGTTGTGGTCGGCCCAGACGTTCGTCGCGCCGCGCAGGGTGACGGAGTCGTAGGCGGAGTTCCACTCGCCCGCCGAGCCGTCCGTCGGGTCCCACTGCGGGAAGCAGTCCTCGGTGGCGGAGAACGTCAGGTTGCGGACGGTGACGTTCTTCACGTTCTGCACCTGGAGGCTGCCGCCCGTGATGCCGGCGTTGGTGCCCGGGACGCCGACGAGGGTGGTGTTGGCCGGCACCCGGAAGACGACGTTCTTCTTCTGCTTCTCCGCGGCGGCCTTGCGGGCGTTCTCCTGCGGGCCCGACGGCGCCTTCCTGCCGTACGTCGCCGGGTCGTATGCCTTGAGGTACGCCGCGAGCGAGTAGCCGGTACCCGAGGCGTGGTCGGCGCAGGTCAGCTTCTTGCCGGCGTCGCTGGTGTTGGCGTCGACGGTGCCCTTGACCTTGATGATCCGGGGCGTCGTGTCGGAGACCGACCCCAGGGCCTTCAGCAACTGCGCGCGGGTGCTGACGGTGTACACGTGCGCGGAGTCGGCCTTCGAGCCGCCCGTCGTACCGGAGCCGGAGGCCGCCCACCCGTCCTTCGCGGGCAGGGACTGGTGGTAGAGGTCGACCGCGTCGGCGCTCGCGTTCACCACAAGGACACCCGCGCCGACACCGGCGGCCGCGACCGCGGCGGTGGCGATGACGGTACGGCGCCGACGCAGGGAACGGCGATGGGAGGGGCGCTGGACAGGGCGGGGGGAATCGGATGCCACGAATGAGTCCTTCGGCTGCTTCGGTGGGGCTCGCACACCGGCGAGCGATCCCGCGTGAGCGGGCTTCCGACTCCTCTGTGGTCGCGGAGATCCGAAAGGTTGCCGTGGAGGTCTTGACTGATCGGTGTGCAACTCGGGGACATCACGCGGATGTTGTCCATCCGGTTGGCATGGATCACCCCCCACCGCCACCATGCCCCCCGTCACGACCGTATGGTTTCCGCCATGGCAGTCCCAGAGGTCATCCCGATCGCCTACGAGCCGCACGGCCGTACCGAGGCCATCGGTTGTTACGCGGACGGACAGTTCTTGGGGTCGGTCACATACGCCTTCCCCAAGGATTTCGACCTCGGCACCGGCTGGGAAGAGCACAAACGCCTGTACTCGGTACTGCACACCTTCGACCCCGAGGGCCGGTACCGCGACTCGGAGATCTGGTGCGCCGGCACCTGGGCCGAGCAGATGCGCGCCCCGCACGGACCCGACTCGGTGCTCGCCCGCGCCCGCGCCCACCTCGCGACCCGGCTGCGCAGCCTTCCCCGCCGTACGTACACGGACATCACCGTCCGACCCTTCCAACTCACCGTCGACGGCGTGCTGTTCGGACTCGTGACGGACGAGGACGAAGGTGAGGCGTGGGCCGAGCTGTACCCGGACCACCTGGGCTTCGGGGCGCCCTGGGACGGTTCGTACGACACCTGATCGTTTACGCCCCTATGCCTGGACACCCCCGAGGCGCTATACATTGCGAAGATCATGTAAGGCCATCAAGTGGGGGGATCCATTCATGGCGCTCTTCGGTAACGCGCACACCATCGACCAGGGGCAGGCGCAGCAGGACTACGCGCGTCTGCTGGGCCACGGTGAGCAGGTGCACGCGGCGTACCTGCTGATACGGGACACCATCCTGTTCACCGACCGCCGTCTGATCCTGGTCGACAAGCAGGGCATCACCGGCAAGAAGGTGGAGTACCACTCGATCCCGTACCGCAGCATCACGCACTTCGCGGTGGAGACGGCCGGCACCTTCGACCTGGACGCCGAGCTGAAGATCTGGCTCTCGGGCTCGGCGACGCCGGTCCAGAAGACGTTCACCAAGGGCGTCGACATCTACGAGGTGCAGGCGATCCTGACGCAGTTCGTGGCGAAGTAGCCGTACGCCCGGCCCCGCCGAAGTCGCCCGACTCGGCGGGGCAGCCATAATCGGCGCACGATGATCCAGCAGCCCCGCCACCTCCTGACCGATGTCCTCGCTCTGGGCGCCCGCTATCCCCTCGTCCTGGCCGGCGAGTACGCGGTCCGGGCGCACGGTCTGACGTCGCGGGAGTCGGTGCGGGGGCCGCTGGAGGTGGCGACGGAGTCGCCCGAGCCCATGTCCCGGATCGCCGCCGACATGCTGCGCGGCCTGACCGGACTCGGCTGGCGGGTACGCCCCCTGGAGACCGACCCGCTCTCCGCCCGGCTGCTCGTCACCGCCCCGGACGCCGGTGACCAGCTCGCCGGAGGCCATGCCGAGGAGCACACGCTCGACCTCCTGAAGGAGACTCTCTGGCACCCGCCGGTCACCACCGGCCTCGGCCCGGCCCTCTCCCTCGAAGACCTCATCGGCACCAAGGTCCGCGCCCTGACCGACCGCGGCACCGCACGCGACCTGATCGACGTCTACGCCGCCGCGGCCCACTGGAGCTTCCCCGACCTGGAGGAGCAGGGCCGCCGCCACGCCTGGGACGAGTTCGACCCGGCCGACCTCCAGTCCCGCCTGGAGGCGACGGAACTGCTGGACGACCGGGTGTTCACCGCCCGGGGCCTCACCGCGGAGTCGGTGGCAACGCTGCGCCAGTGGGTCAGGGCCTGGGCCGACGACATCGCCGAACGCCTGCTGGAGGAGGAAGCGCTCAGGCCTCCGCCGGACGAGGAGTGACGACACGGCGCGATCTCGCGACCTGGCGGCTTCAGGCTCGGGGCGGACGACAGCGCCGAGCGCCTACTGGAGGACTGTGAATGCGGGGCGGACGTGTGCGCACATCCGCCCCGCGTCGTCCGTCGGGTCAGGTCAGGTCATGTCCCGGTGTTCGTCGCCTCCGGGTCGACGCCCACCGTGATCGTCGCGAGGACACCCTTGGCGATGTCGTTCTTCTTGTACTTCAGCTTGAGCAGGCCGCCGGTCGTCCCGCTCTGGTCGTAGATCGTGTCCTCGTCGAGCGTGGTGCGTTCCGTCGTGGACGTCGAGTACGGCTCCTCCTCGGCGGAGAGCAGGACCGTCTCCTCGTCGAAGAAGAACTGGCCGGTGTGGCAGGTCGTGCCGCCCTCGTACCCGGCGTCCGTCCACTCGCCGCTGACGTGCACCTTGGTGTGGATATGGACGCAACGGCCCTGGTACCAGCCCGGGAAGACGGTCTTGAAGGTGACGAAGCCCTTGCGGTCCGTCCGCCAGGTGCCGCGCAGATAGCGGGTGTCGCTGGTCGGCTCCTCGTGCCCGCCGCCACCGCCGCCGGCCGGCGGCTCTCCGGTCGGGGTGCCGGACGGCACCGCGGTGGGCGTGCCCGAGGGGGCGTCCGTGGGCGGGGTGCCGCCCCCGCCGCCGTTCGAGAAGGACTCATAGCCCGAGTACAGGCCCAGCGCGTCGCAGTGCCAGATGTCCACGGCCGCGTTGCCGACCGGCTTGCAGCTCTCGGCGTCGATCACCTTGATGCGGAGGGTGAGCGGGATGCCCTCCTTGTCCTCGGTGATGTCCTGGCGGAGCTTGTCGGCGTCGATGTAGTAGGGGCCCTCGGTGGTCTCCGAGGTGAGCTTGTAGCAGGTCTCCGCGGCGGTGGAGCCGCTGCTCGCCGACGCCTTCGCACCCGACGCCTTCGCACCGCCCGCCGCCGGCTCACCCGCGAAGGCGCCCGCCGCCAGCGTGCCGCCCACGCCGACCGCCGCGGCGGCTCCCGCACCGGCGACGACGACCTTGCGACGCGTGAGGTCCCGCTTGTGTTTCGGCCCTTCGGCCGTCTGGTTTCCCGTCATGTGCAGGGAAGTTAGGGAGCGTGCCTGTCAGGGGGTTAGGTAAGACCTGAGTGAGAGCCCTGCATGACGGCCACAAGAGAAAGTGGCTCGGAACCGACGCCGGTTCCGAGCCACTTCTCGAGTTCGCTGCCTGCTTGGGCAACGAGCCGCCTACTTCGGCTGCGGCTTGCGCACCGTCAGGTGCAGCTCCTTCAGCCGCGCCTCCTCCAGCTCCGTCGGCGCGCCCATCATCAGGTCCTGGGCGTTGCCGTTGAGCGGGAAGGCGATCGTCTCGCGGATGTTCGGCTCGTCGGCGAGCAGCATGACGATGCGGTCGACGCCGGGGGCGATGCCGCCGTGCGGCGGGGCGCCGAAGCGGAATGCGCGCAGCATTCCGGCGAACTTGTCCTCGACGGTCTCGCGGTCGTAACCGGCGATCTCGAAGGCCTTGAGCATGATCTCGGGCTCGTGGTTCCGGATCGCGCCGGAGGACAGCTCGACGCCGTTGCAGACGATGTCGTACTGCCAGCCCAGGATGTCCAGCGGGTCCTGGTTCTCCAGGGCCTCCAGGCCGCCCTGCGGCATGGAGAACGGGTTGTGCGAGAAGTCGATCGCGCCGGTCTCCTCGTCCTTCTCGTACATCGGGAAGTCGACGATCCAGCAGAACCGGAAGACGCCCTCCTCGAAGTGCCCGGCACGCTTGGCGGCCTCGACCCGCACCGCGCCCATGATCTTCGAGACCTCGTCGAACTCGCCCGCGCCGAAGAACACGGCGTGGCCGGCCTCCAGGCCGAGACGCTCGGTGAGGACCTTGACGTTCTCCTCGGTGAGGAACTTGGCGATCGGGCCGGTCAGCGAGCCGTCCTCGGCGACACGGACCCAGGCCAGGCCCTTGGCGCCCTGCGAGACCGCGAAGTCACCGAGCTGGTCGAAGAACTTTCGGGGCTGGGCGGAGACGTCCGGCACCGGCAGCGCGCGCACATGCTTGCCGGCGAACGCCTTGAACTCCGAGCCCTCGAACACGTCGGTGATGTCGACGAGTTCCAGCTGGGCGCGCAGGTCCGGCTTGTCGGAGCCGTACTTCAGCATCGCCTCGCGGAACGGGATCCGCGGGAACGGCGAGGTGACGTGGCGGCCGTTGCCGAACTCCTCGAACAGCTCGGTCATCAGCTTCTCGACGGGCTGGAAGACGTCCTCCTGCTCGACGAAGCTCATCTCGATGTCGAGCTGGTAGAACTCGCCCGGCGAACGGTCCGCACGCGCGTCCTCGTCACGGAAGCAGGGCGCGATCTGGAAGTAGCGGTCGAACCCGGAGATCATCAGCAGCTGCTTGAACTGCTGCGGCGCCTGCGGCAGGGCGTAGAACTTGCCCGGGTTCAGCCGGGAGGGGACGACGAAGTCGCGGGCGCCCTCGGGGGAGGTCGCGGACAGGATCGGCGTCGCCATCTCGTTGAAGCCCAGCGCCGTCATCTTGTGGCGGATCGCCGAGATGACCGACGTACGCAGCAGGATGTTCTTGTGCATGCGCTCGCGGCGCAGGTCCAGGAAGCGGTACTCAAGGCGCCGCTCCTCGTTGACCCCGTCCTCGGCGTTGATGGTGAAGGGGAGCGGGGCGGCCGCGCCGAGCAGCTCGACCTCGCCGACCTCGACCTCGATCTCACCGGTGGGCAGCTCGGGGTTGATGTTCTCGGCGCCGCGGGAGACGACCTTGCCGTCGACGCGGACGGTCGACTCCTTGGAGAGCTTGTCGAGGGCCTCGTACGAAGGCGTGCCGGGACGGGCGACGAGCTGCGTGATGCCGTAGTGGTCGCGCAGATCGATGAAGAGGATGCCGCCCAGGTCGCGCCGATTGTGCAGCCAGCCACTCAGTCGGACGTCGGTGCCGACGTCAGAGGAGCGGAGCTCGCCGCAGGTGTGGGACCTGTACCGATGCATCGTCGTTCATCCAGTCTTCGCGGATCGGGGGGCTTGTTTCACGTGAAACTCCCCCCAGCCTACCGGGGACCCCAAGATCGGCTCCCCACCATTTGGCGGTGCCCGCGGGCCCTTCCCGACCGGGTGCCCCGTACAGCTTCGGTGGCAGTGTGCGATCACCTCTTCTTAGAGTGGGGCAATGCGCACTGGTGAGCCCCTGCCCGCCGTGGGGGAGGTTCTCGCCGCCCTCGCGACCGGACTGTGGCACTGGAACACCGCCACGGGACTGGTCACGGTCGACGCGGAGGCGGCACGGCTGCTCGGGCTGCCCGCCGAACAGGCCACCCTCAGCCAGGCCCAGGTGCGCGCCCGCCTGCACCCGGTCGACTGGAACGAGATCAGCGGGGTGATCCAGCTCGCCGTGGCCGAGGGCACGCTCGGCGAGGCGCGGGTGCGGATCATGGACGAGCGGGGCCGGGTGATCCGGCTCGGCCGCAGCCGCTTCCACGCCTCGTTCGACCGCGAGAAGAAGTCGTACGAGGTGACCGGCTCCCTCCAGGAGGTCACCGAACCGGTGCCGGGCACCTCGGCCGGGCGTACGGCGGTCACGGGTGACTGGCGGCGCTCGCGGGAGGCCTTCCTGCTGGACGCGGGCCGGGCGCTGGCCGAGGCACGGTCGACGGCGGAGGTGCTGCGGGTCGCGGCGGGCCTGTCGATGCCGGGCTTTTCACCGGACGGCCTGGCGGTGTTCGGCGTCACGGGCGATCGCCTGACGATCATCGGCCATCACGGCCACCAGCCCGGCGACGAAAGCCCCTTCACACACATGGCCCTGGGGACGGACTACCCGGCCGCCGAGGTCGTCCGCACCGGCCGTGCCGTCTATCTCTCCTCACCCGAGCGGTACAAGGACCGCTACCCGGTCACCTGGCCGCTCGCCGCGCACTTCAACCGCCAGTCCTGGGCGTTTCTGCCGCTGACCGTGGCAGGCCGCACGATGGGCGCCTGGATGGCGGCGTTCACCTATCCGGTCGCCTTCACGCCCGACGAGCGGTCCGTGCTGACGACGGTGGCCCGCATGCTCGCCCAGGCCCTCTCCCGCGCCGAGGCCGCCGAGTCCGCGCGCGAGCTGACGGACGGCCTGCAGCGTTCGATGCTCCCTCAGCTCGGCCCCGAGATACCGGGCATGAGCGTGGCGGCACGCTATGTCCCGACCGGCGGCGGGCTTCAGGTCGGCGGCGACTGGTACGACATGATCCCGCTGCCTGGGGGCACCTCCCGGACGAAGTCTGGGGGAGGCCGCTTCGCCCTCGTCATCGGCGACGTCCAGGGCCATGACGTACGGGCCGCGGGCCTGATGGGCCAGCTGCGGATCGCGCTGCGCGCCTACGCCTCCGAGGGCCATCGCCCCGACGCCGTGCTCTCGCGCGCCTCGCGCTTCCTGCACGGGATGACGTTCGGCTCCCTCGACGAGGACCCGACCGACCTGCGCTTCGCGACCTGCCTGTACGTCGAGGTCGACCCCGCGACCGGGCTGCTGGACATCGCCCGCGCCGGGCACCCGGACCCGGCGATCCGCATGATCGACGGCACAGTGCTCGCCCGTCCGACGGCCGGCGGCCTCCCGCTCGGCATCGACCCGGACGCCGACTACCCGACGACCCGGATCACCCTGGAACCCGGCGAGACCATGCTGATCTGCACGGACGGCCTGATCGAGACCGGCGGCCACGACCTGGAGACCGGCTGGAAGCGCATCCGCACGATCCTCGAGGAACACGACGGCGACCTGGAGGCACTCGCCGACGCCCTCGTCCAGGCCGTTCACGGCCCGTCCTCCCACCACACCACCGGCCCGCTCGCCGACCGGCGCGAGGACGACATAGCGGTGCTGCTGCTGCGGCGGCAGGAGGAGGGGTGCGGCTGTGGTGACCCGGTCACCGTACGGCCGACGGTCCGGCGCACCATGCTGTCGGTGGCGCAGGCCGAGCCGGAGCGGGTCGCGGTGGCCCGGCAGCAGCTGCGGGAACTGCTGCACGACTGGGCCAGCGACGACCAGGTGGACTCGGCGGTCCTGCTGCTGTCCGAGACGCTGACGAACGTCCTCGTCCACACCGACGCCGACGCCCTGCTGCTGGCGGAGGTGCGGGGCGGGCCGGGGGACCGCCGGGTGCGCGTCGAAGTGACGGACACCAGCGACGACCTGCCCCACCGGCGCCGGCCCGGCGAACTGGCGTCGTCCGGGCGGGGCCTGATGCTGATCGAGCTGCTGGCTCACGCGTGGGGCGTGGACCCTCGGGGCGAGGGCAAGAGCATCTGGTTCGAGTTCTACGAGTCCGAGGGCGCCGGGGGCACGGACGGGCCGGGGGGCTCGGAGTCGGCGTAGCGCTCTCTCAGTTCGTACACGACTCCGGTGGCGGCTGCGGTGAGCGGTACGGCGAGCAGCATGCCGAGGATGCCGGCCACGGAGGCCCCCGCGGTGATCGTCACCATGACCACGGCCGGGTGCATCTGAACGGTCCGGCTCTGGATCACCGGCGTCAGCACATGCCCCTCCAGCTGCTGCACGGCGAGCACGATGCCCGTCACCCACAGCGCGACGACGAACCCCCGGTCGGCCAACGCGACCAGCACGGCGACCGCTCCCGAGATGAAGGCGCCGAGATAGGGGATGTAGGCCCCGATGAAGACGAGCGCACCGAGCCCGACCGCACCCGGCACGTCGAGGATCAGCAGTCCGACGGTGATGCAGACGGCATCGATGAAGGCGATGAAGGTGGTCCCCCGCATGAACCCTTCCACGGCCCGGAAGGCGCGCCTGGCCATGGCCTCCACCAGGTCCCCGCTGCTACGGGGCACCACGGACCGCACGGCACCGGCGGCCCGATGGGAGTCCCGCAGGAAGAAGAAGACGAGCAGCAGCGCGAGCACGGCGATGGCGATGGTCTCGCCCACGACACTGACCCCGCTGATGACCCCGGAGGCGGCCGTCCCGCCGAACTTGGTGAGTAGCTCCTTGGAGTTGGTGGCGAGGTCGTCCAGCGAGGTTCCGGCGGCCCCGAAGTGCTCGGCCAGGTCCTGGCCCGCCTGTTTGAGCGAGGCGACGATCTGGTCCCCGCTGTCGACGATCGCGGCGCCGACGATGTAGACGGTCCCACCCACGACGGCCACCACCGCGACACAGGTGAGCCCGGCGGCGACCGACCGGTTCACCTTGGCCTTCACCAGCCGCCGGTGCAGCGGCCCGAGCAGCGCCGTCCCGAGCAGCGCGAGCAGCACGGGCACCACGGCCGTACTGAACTCCACGACCAGCCGGATCCCGACGTAGACCACCCCGGCGACGAGCAACACGACAGCGCACCATGCGGCGAGCCGCCGGACGGGATCGGGGAGCAGCGGGGTGGGGGCCTGCACGGTTCCAGCGGATCACGCGCGGGGCGAGGCTGTCGTGCGCGGGCGGACCGGGTGGGTGACGGGACGCCGGAAGGCCCGCAGCCGCACCGGGGGGGGCGGAGGCGGGCCTTCTCGTGTCGGCGGGTCAGGCGTGTCGTGCGGGTTGGGCGGGTCAGGCCTTGGACGGGCCGTCGGCGCTCATCCCGTGCACGGCCGGGATCGTGCCCAGCCGGCCCTTCTGGAAGTCGTCGAAGGCCTGCTGGAGTTCGTCACGGGTGTTCATGACGAACGGGCCGTAGTGGGCCATCGGCTCGCGGATCGGCTGCCCGCCCAGGAGGACGACCTCGAGGTCCGGCGTGTGGGAGTCCTGCTTCTCGTCGGCGCGGACGGTCAGGGAACCGCCGCTGCCGAAGACCGCCGTCTGGCCCAGCTGGACCGGGCGGTGTTCCGCACCCACCGTGCCGCGGCCCGCGAGGACGTACGCGAGGCCGTTGAAGTCCTCCCGCCACGGCAGCGTGATCTCCGCGCCCGGCGCCAGCGTCGCGTGGATCATCGTGATCGGGGTGTGGGTGATGCCGGGACCCTGGTGGCCGTCCAGCTCGCCCGCGATGACGCGCAGCAGCGCGCCGCCGTCGGGGGTGGTGAGCAGCTGGACGTTGCCGCCGCGGATGTCCTGGTAGCGCGGGGCCATCATCTTGTCCTTGGCCGGGAGGTTCACCCACAGCTGCAGGCCGTGGAAGAGGCCGCCGGACATGACGAGGGACTCCGGCGGGGCCTCGATGTGGAGGAGACCGCTGCCGGCCGTCATCCACTGGGTGTCGCCGTTGGTGATGGTGCCACCGCCGCCGTTGCTGTCCTGGTGGTCGAAGATCCCGTCGATGATGTACGTGACGGTCTCGAAGCCGCGGTGCGGGTGCCAGGGGGTGCCCTTGGGCTCGCCCGGCGCGTACTCCACCTCGCCCATCTGGTCCATCATGATGAACGGGTCCAGGTGGCGGTAGTTGATCCCGGCGAACGCACGGCGCACCGGGAAGCCCTCACCCTCGAAACCGCTCGGCGCGGTCGTGACGGCGAGCACGGGACGGGCAACGGCGTCCACGGGCGCGGCGACGCGCGGCAGCGTCAGCGGGTTCTCGACGGTCACTGCAGGCATGTCGGTACCTCCTTGTGCGTCCACTTTAGTTGAGCGTTGAACTTCTTGCTACCCCTAACGGGAAGAACCCGGAGGGCATTCCCTCCGGGCACGGCCGAAGGCCGCCACCCGAGGAGGGCGCGGCCTTCGTCACAAGGACCCGGTGGTGCGGGAGCGGCTCAGTGTGTCAGTAAGAGCGCGGACTTGGAGGTCAGACGACCGGTTCTGGTTGCTTCCGGGGCGTGCTCTCCGGGTCGGCGGCGGCCGGCTTGCGCCGGTCGTCCCGCATGACCAGCGTCGCCAGCAGCGCCGCCGCCAGGACACCGATCGCGCTGACCGTGAAGGTGGTGGACATCGAGGCGGTGAAGGCCTCGCGGGCCGCCGCGACCAGACCGGCGTCACCACCGGCCACCGCCCCGGCGATCGAGTGCTTCGCCTCCTCCGGCGTCCCCTCGGGCATCCGGTCCGCGAAGCCGCTCGACAGGAGTGAGCCCAGGATCGCGATGCCGAGCGCGGTGCCGGCCTGCTGGATGGTGTCGTTCAGGGCCGAGCCGACGCCCGCCTTGTCCTCGGGGATGGTGCCCATCAGCGCGCCGACGGCGGCCGGCATCGCGAGGCCCGCGCCGAGGCCGAGGAGACCGAGCGCCACCGCCGGGACCGTGAAGCCGGAGTCCGCGGAGACCGTGGCCATGAGGGCGAAGCAGGCCACCATCACCAGCATCCCCGCGAGGATCACCCACCGGTTGCCGTACTTCGCGGCGAGCTTGACGCCCACGCCGTTGCCGATCAGGGCGGTGAGCGCCAGCGGCAGGAAGGCGAGGCCCGCCTTGAGCGGCGAGTAGCCGAGCACGAACTGCAGGTACTGGGTGAGGACCAGCAGCAGACCGCCGTTGGCGATCTGTACGAGCGCCAGCGAGAGCGAACCGCCGCTGAAGTTGCGGTGCTTGAACAGGACCAGCGGGACCATCGGCGACTTCGTGACGTTCTCCCAGACCACGAAGCCGACCAGCGAGGCGAGCGCCACCACCAGGGTGACCGTGGAGCGGCCGCCCAGCGCACCGTGCTGCGGGAGCTCGATGATCCACCAGACCAGGGCCGTCATCCCGACCGCCGACAGCACCGCACCCAGCGGGTCCGCCTTCTGCCAGGGCGCCCTGGACTCCGGCATCAGGGTCAGGGCGGCGACGATCGCCAGCGCCACGATCGGCACGTTGATGAAGAAGATCGACTGCCAGGAGAAGTGGTCGATCAGGACGCCGCCCAGCACCGGGCTGCCGACCAGACCGAGCATCGACACCGAGCTCCAGGCCGCCATCGCCTTGCCGCGCTCGTCCTCGTCGAAGACGGTGATGAGGATCGACAGGGTGGACGGCATGATCAGGGCTCCGCCGACACCCATCGCGACGCGTGCGGCGATCACCTCGCCGGGGCTGGTGCACCAGGTGGCGGCCAGCGAGGCCGCGCCGAAGAGCAGGAGCCCGATCACCATCACCTTCCGGCGCCCGAACCGGTCGCCCAGGCTGCCGGACGTGAGCAGGAGGCCGGCGAAGACCAGGATGTAGGAGTCCAGGATCCACTGGGTGTCCTGGGCGCTCGCCCCGATGTCCCCGGTCATCACCGGCACCGCGACGGTCAGCGCCATGCTGTCGACGACCAGCACCAGCGTGCTCAGGCAGAGCACGATCAGAATCCACCAGCGGCGTGGATCACGAGTTCCCTTGACGTCCATGACGTTCCCCTCCATGACGCTCTCCCCGGCTCTGTGAACACCGTTCCTTTGTTGCGAACACTGTACGCACAACGGAACAGTGTTCGCAATCACCGATTCCTGTACGCTCGATGCGAACGATGTACGCAGGGATGTGAAGGAGTGCCGATGGCCGCCAGGACGACGAAGCAGAGCTCCATCCCCTCCGTCTGGGCCCGCCCCCAGCGCGAGTCCGACCAGCCGGCGCTCAGCCGCGCCACGATCGTGCGCGAGGCGATCACCATGCTGGACGCGGAGGGGGTCGAGGCGCTGAGCATGCGCAAGCTCGCGACCCGGCTGAACGCCGGCGCCGCCTCCCTCTACCGGCACGTCGCCACCAAGGACGAGCTGATGGAGCTGGCCGTCGACGAGGTCGCCGCCGAGATCCACGTACCGCCCGCCGACAGCCCCGACTGGCGCGCGGCGGTCGCCGAGGCGGCCCACTCGTTCCGTACGACGGCGCTACGGCACCCGTGGCTGTCGTCGGTTCTCGGCCAGGCCGGGCTGGCCTACCTCGGCCCCAACCTGATGGCGTACTCGGAGCGGCTGGCCGCCCTGTTCACGGCAGCGGGCTTCCAGGACCCCAACGGCGCGATCGACGCCGTCCTCTCGTACGTCATCGGCATGAGCACCACCGAGGGCGCCTGGCTCATCACGGTCGCCCGCTCCGGCGAGACCGAGGCCGACTTCATCACCCGCCTGCTGCCCGCCGCCCAGCAGGCCGTCGCGGAACACGAGCACCTGGCCCGGGGGTACGCCGAGACCGCACAGGTGACCACGGACCCCGTCGCGCTGCGCGACGCCAAGTTCGCCTACGCCCTGGACATCGTCCTGGACGGCCTGGCGCTACGGCTCAAGTGAGACGGGCCGCCGCTCGGCCGCCGCCGGGGCGGGTGCGACGGCCGTCGATAGGGTGGCGGCATGTACACGCGGGGGCCCAGAGTCAGATTCACGGCGGTGTCGGCGATGGCCGTGGTGGCCCTGACCGGGTTGTCGTCGGGTTGTGGTCACGAGAGCCGCAGCGATTCCAGTTCGTCGAGCGGCTCGTCCGGCAGTGACGCGCACCTCTCGCAGCCCACTCACCGCTCCACCCCCACGGCGTCCCCCTCCAGCGAACCCGCCCGGCCCCTGAAGGACGGCACCGCGGTGCTCGTCAGCTGCGCGAGCACGGACGATCCGTACGCGGTTGTCGACATCAGGAATCCGAACGCACGCGACGCCGTCTTCACCGTGAAGATCAGCTTCAAGAACGAGCACGGCTTCACCATGATCGACACTCGAGATCAAGTGTCGGTGCCCGCGAAGGACACAACGACCTACCGCCGGGCCATGGCCAGCGCCGGGCGGCCCCTGGACGAGATCGCTCGCTGCGAGGTCGATCCGCGGGCCACCGCCGACAGGTGACGGCCCGCGGAACCCACCGCGTCCGGGAAACAGGACAGGGCGCAGGTCAGCCGTACATGCGCCGCATCGCGAACTCGACCATCTGCTCCACGGCCTTCGCGTCGAAGACCATGCGGTGCTCGCCCTCCATGTCGAGGACGCAGCCGTAGCCGGTCGGCAGCAGGTCGATCACCTCGGCGCCGGTGATGACGAAGTACTTGGACTCCTTGCCCGCGTACCGGCGCAGCTCCTTCAGCGAGGTGAACATCGGGATCACCGGCTGCTGGGTGTTGTGCAGGGCGAGGAAGCCCGGGTTGTCGCCGCGCGGGCAGTAGACCTTCGACGTCGCGAAGACCTGCTGGAAGTCCTCGGCGGACATCTGCCCGGTGGTGAAGGCCCGCACCGCGTCCGCGAGCGAGGGCGGTGACGGCTCGGGGTACAGGGGTGGCTGCTGGCCATAGCCGCCGACGCCGCCGGGCATGGGCTGCTGCGGCGAGGCGTACTGCTGCTGAGCGCCGACGTTCTGGTCGTAGCCGTACATGGACGCAAGGGTACCGAGAGCGGTGGGGAGAGCGGGCCGGTACCGGGGCCGCTACGGGGGCTCCGGCAAAACCGACAGCGAGTCGACAGTTGCCGTACTGCTTTCCGACAGCTGTCCCTCACTACCGTCTGCCGTACCGGGAGGAGTGCCGGACGGCACCGCACCAGCGAGGGGACAGCCATGGGCCGACACCACGCCGACGAGGGCCACGACGAAGTCCACGAGCACGACGGAGGGCTCTCGTACGACCTTCCCGTCCTCGCCCGCCGGCGCATGATCCGGCTGCTGGCGGGGGCGAGCCTGGTCCCGCTGGTGGGCTGCACGTCGCAGGACGAGTCCTCGGCGTCGTCCTCGGCCTCCTCCGCCAAGGGCTCCGCGTCGTCGTCCGCCGAGTGCGCGACCATCCCGGACGAGACCGCCGGCCCCTTCCCCGGCGACGGCTCGAACGGCGTGAACGTCCTCAAGGAGAGCGGTGTAGTCCGCAGCGACATCACCAAGAGCTTCGGCGACTCCGCGGGCGGGACCGCCGAGGGCGTGCCCCTGACCCTCACGCTCACGGTCGTGGACGCCGCCTCCGGCTGCGGGACGCCCAAGAAGGGCGCCGCGGTCTACATCTGGCACTGCGACCGGGCCGGCGACTACTCCCTGTACTCCGAGGGCGTCACCGACGAGAACTACCTGCGCGGCGTCCAGGAGACCGACGCCTTGGGCCAGGTCACCTTCAGGAGCATCTTCCCCGGCTGCTACGCGGGCCGCTGGCCGCACATCCACTTCGAGGTCTACGGCAGCCTGGCCGACGCCACGGCGGCCACCTCCCTCACGAACACCTCGCAGCTCGCCTTCCCGAAGGACGTCTGCGAGACGGTGTACGCCACGGACGGCTACGACGAGAGCGTGCGCAACCTCAGCAGCCTCTCCCTGGAGACGGACGGGATCTTCAGCGACGGTCACGACCAGCAGCTGGCCGCTACGAAGGGCAGTGCGGCGGAGGGTTACACGGCGACACTGACGGTTCCGGTGTGACCTGTCACAGATTGCGGATCGGGGTTGCGTCTTATTACTGACGGGTAGCATCATCGTAGCTACTTGTTGGTACGTGAACTAGCGCGAGGAACCAAGTGCCTCGCCGACCCTCTACGGAGCCGTGACCATGGGGCACTACAAGTCGAACCTCCGCGACATCGAGTTCAACCTCTTCGAAGTACTCGGACGCGACAAGCTGTACGGCACGGGTCCGTTCGAGGAGATGGACGTCGAGACCGCGAAGAGCATCCTCGAGGAGCTCACCCGGCTCGCGGAGAACGAGCTGGCCGAGTCCTTCGCCGACGCCGACCGCAACCCGCCGGTCTTCGACCCCGAGACGAACACCGCGCCCGTCCCGGCGTCCTTCAAGAAGAGCTACAAGGCCTTCATGGACTCCGAGTACTGGCGTCTCGGCCTGCCCGAGGCCATCGGTGGCACGACGGCCCCGCCGTCCCTGATCTGGTCGTACGCGGAGCTGATCCTCGGCTCGAACCCGGCCGTGTGGATGTACACGTCCGGACCGGCGTTCGCCGGCATCCTCCACGACGAGGGCACCGACGTCCAGAAGAAGATCGCGCAGATCGCCGTCGAGCGGACCTGGGGCTCCACCATGGTGCTCACCGAGCCGGACGCCGGCTCGGACGTGGGCGCCGGCCGCACCAAGGCGGTCCAGCAGGAGGACGGCTCCTGGCACATCGAGGGCGTGAAGCGCTTCATCACGTCCGGTGAGCACGACATGGAGGAGAACATCCTCCACTACGTCCTCGCCCGTCCCGAGGGCGCCGGTCCGGGCACCAAGGGCCTGTCCCTCTTCCTCGTCCCGAAGTACCTCTTCGACTTCGAGACCGGCGAGCTGGGCGAGCGCAACGGCGCCTACGCCACGAACGTCGAGCACAAGATGGGTCTGAAGGCCTCCAACACCTGCGAGATGACCTTCGGCGACCGGCACCCCGCCAAGGGCTGGCTGATCGGCGACAAGCACGACGGCATCCGCCAGATGTTCCGCATCATCGAGTTCGCCCGCATGATGGTCGGCACGAAGGCGATCTCCACGCTCTCGACGGGCTACCTGAACGCCCTTGAGTACGCCAAGGAGCGCGTCCAGGGTCCCGACCTCGCGAACTTCATGGACAAGACCGCGCCCAAGGTCACCATCACCCACCACCCGGACGTGCGCCGCTCGCTCATGACGCAGAAGGCGTACGCGGAGGGCATGCGGGCGCTGGTGCTGTACACGGCGTCGGTGCAGGACGCGATCGCCGTCAAGGAGGCCGCGGGCGAGGACGTCAAGACCGAGCACGCGCTGAACGACCTGCTCCTGCCGATCGTGAAGGGCTACGGCTCCGAGAAGGGCTACGAGCAGCTCGCCCAGTCCCTGCAGACCTTCGGCGGCTCCGGCTTCCTGCAGGAGTACCCGATCGAGCAGTACATCCGCGACGCCAAGATCGACACCCTGTACGAGGGCACGACGGCGATCCAGGGCCAGGACTTCTTCTTCCGGAAGATCGTCCGCAACCAGGGCGCCGCGCTGAACTCGCTCGCCGAGGACATCAAGAAGTTCCTGGCGCTCGGCGAGGGCGGCGAGGAACTGGCCGGTGCCCGCGAGCACCTCGCGAAGGCGGCCGTCGAGCTGGAGGCGATCGTCGGCCTGATGCTGACGGACCTCGCGGCCACCGAGCAGGACGTCAAGAACATCTACAAGGTGGGCCTGAACACCACCCGCCTGCTGCTGGCCTCCGGTGACGTGGTCGTCGGCTACCTGCTGCTCAAGGGCGCCGCGGTCGCCGCGGAGAAGCTGCCGACGGCCTCCGCCAAGGACAAGGCGTTCTACGCGGGCAAGATCGCCGCGGCGAAGTTCTTCGCGGCCAACGTCCTGCCGGGCGTCACCGGTGCGCGCAAGCTCGCCGAGGGCGTCGAGCTGGACCTGATGGAGCTGGACGAGGCCGCCTTCTAGTCGGCCCCTGCCAGTCGGCGAAGGGGCGCCGCCACCCGCCCCTTTCCAGCCACCTGTTCCAGTCACTCACGGACATTCCACATCGCCCTTACGAGGGCCCGCTCCCCTTCACCGGGAGCGGGCCCTCGTACGTCGTTAAGGTGAACCCCATGAGCGAACCCCCCCGCTTCGACCGCGGCCACACCGACGACCTCATGTCCTTCCTGGCGGCGAGCCCCACGCCGTACCACGCCGTGGCGAACACTGCCGAACGGCTGGAAAAGGCCGGATTCAGGCAGGTCTCGGAGACGGACGCCTGGGACGGGACGAGCGGCGGCAAGTACGTGCTGCGCGGTGGCGCGATCGTGGCCTGGTACGTCCCCGAGGGCGCGGCGCCCCACACGCCGTACCGGATCGTCGGCGCCCACACGGACTCCCCCAACCTGCGCGTGAAGCCGCTGCCCGACACCGGAGCGCACGGCTGGCGGCAGGTGGCCGTGGAGATCTACGGCGGACCGCTCCTCAACTCCTGGCTCGACCGCGACCTGGGCATCGCCGGCCGGCTGACGCTGCGGGACGGCACGACGCGGCTGGTGAACGTGGACCGGCCGCTGCTGCGCGTCCCCCAGCTCGCCATCCACCTGGACCGTTCCGTGTCGGCGGAGGGGCTCAAGCTCGACAAGCAGCGGCATCTGCAGCCCATCTGGGGCCTCGGCGGCGACGTGCGCGACGGCGACCTGATCGCCTTCCTGGAGGAGACGGCCGGGCTCGCGGCGGGCGAGGTCGCCGGCTGGGACCTGATGGTGCACTCCGTGGAGCCGCCGGCCTACCTGGGCCGGGACAAGGAGCTCGTCGCGGGCCCGCGCATGGACAACCTGCTCTCGGTCCACGCCGGAGCGGCGGCGCTGGCCGCGGTGGCCGGCTCGGGCGCCGGGCTGCCGTACATCCCGGTGCTGGCCGCCTTCGACCACGAGGAGAACGGCTCGCAGAGCGACACGGGCGCCGACGGACCGCTGCTGGGCGGCGTCCTGGAGCGCTCGGTGTTCGCGCGCGGGGGATCGTACGAGGACCGGGCGCGGGCCTTCGCCGGCACGGTCTGTCTGTCCTCCGACACGGGCCACGCGGTCCACCCCAACTATGCGGAGCGCCACGACCCGACGCACCACCCGCGCGTCAACGGCGGGCCGATCCTGAAGGTCAACGTCAACAACCGCTACGCGACCGACGGTTCGGGCCGTGCGGTGTGGGCGGCGGCCTGCGAGAAGGCCGACGTGCCCTTCCAGTCCTTCGTCTCCAACAACTCCATGCCCTGCGGCACGACGATCGGCCCGATCACCGCGGCCCGGCACGGCATCAAGACCGTCGACATCGGCGTGGCGATCCTTTCCATGCACAGCGCGCGGGAGTTGTGCGGCACGGAAGACCCGTGGCTGCTGGCGAACTCGTTGGTGGCGTTCCTGGAGGGGTAGTTCCTCAGGGGTGGGGTACCCGCCTCCGACCGGAACCACCGGACCGGACAGGGAGGCGACAACTCATGGGCCTCGGCGGGTGCATCATCCTCATCGCCGCGGGAGCCATCCTCACGTTTGCGACCGACTGGGAGATGGACGGAATCAATCTCGACCTGGTCGGGGTCATCCTGATGATCGTGGGGCTCATCGGCGTCACGACGTTCAGCAGCATCGCCAGGCGCAAGCGCGTGGTGGTGCCGCCGACGACACCGGTCGTCGGCGAGCAGCCCCACCGGCGGGACGGCTACAGCGACGGTTACGGCGCCTGAGACTCCCCGGCCCTGCCGGTGGGAGTGGTGGGAGTGGAGGGTGCGGGATGCCCGCGCCCTCCCCTCAGCGGCGCCGCACGGGACTCAGCCCCTCGGCCTACAGACGGCGTTTCGGGGCGGGTGGCGGGGAACCCCTCGTGGCATGAGATTCCTCGTACGCGACCGGCTCCTCGGCTTCGGTGACGACTACTGGATCGAGGACGACCGGGGCAACAAGGTGTTCCTCGTCGACGGCAAGGCGATGCGGTTGCGGGACACCTTCGAGCTGAAGGACGCCCAGGGGCACGTCCTCGTCGACATCCACCAGAAGATGCTCGCCCTGCGCGACACGATGGTGATCGAGCGGGCCGGCGAACCGCTCGCCGCGATCCGCCGCAAGCGGCTGTCCCTGCTGCGCAACCACTACCGGGTCTCCCTGGCCGACGGCAGCACGGAACTCGACGTCAGCGGCAAGATCCTCGACCGGGAGTTCGCCGTCGAGTACGACGGCGAACTGCTGGCCGTCGTCTCCCGCCGGTGGCTGCACGTGCGGGAGACCTACGGCGTGGACGTCGTACGGGACGACGCTGATCCGGCGCTGCTGATCGCGGTGGCGGTGTGCGTGATCCACCTGGCGGAGAAGGAGCGAGGGGACGACTGACGGGCGGCGGCCGGGGAGAGCGGTGCGCCGTCAGCGACGCGGCGGCGTCAGCCCCAGCATCCGGTCCTTGAGCGCCGGGAACTGATCCCGCGTCACCGCGACCTTCCCCGGGTCGAACTCCACCGTCAGGACCTGCTCCCCCGCACCGGCCTGCGCCAGCACCTCGCCCCACGGATCGACCACGATCGAGTGACCGGCCTGTGGAACTCCCGCGTGCGTCCCGGCCGTTCCACAGGCGAGCACGAACGCCTGGTTCTCCACCGCCCGCGCCTGAGCCAGCAGCGTCCAGTGCGCCCGGCGGCGCTCCGGCCAGCCCGCCGGAATGACCAGGGTCTCGGCGCCGGCGTCGACGAGGCCGCGGAAGAGTTCGGGGAAACGGAGGTCGTAGCACGTGGCCACGCCCAGGGTCGTCCCGGGCAGCCGGACCGTGACCAGTTCCTCGCCCGCGCCCATCAGCACCGCCTCGCCCTTGTCGAAGCCGAAGCGATGAATCTTGCGGTAGGCGGCGGCCAGATCGCCGGAGGGGGAGAAGACGACGGAGGTGTTGTAGAGCGGCCCGTCGGGGTCCCGTTCGGGGATCGAGCCCGCGTGCAGCCACACGCCCGCGTCGCTCGCGGCCTTCGCCATCGCCTCGTACGTCGGCCCTTCGAGCGGCTCGGCCTCACTGCCGAACTCCTCGTAGGCGAACGCCCCGGTGGTCCACAGCTCGGGCAGGACGACCAGATCCGCACCAGCCTGGTCCCGCACCAGCGAGGCGACCCTCACCCGACGCGATTCGACCGATTCGCCCTCATTGACGTCGATCTGAAGCAGAGAGGCGCGCACACTACCACCGTCCTGGCATTCGAGCGGTCCACACGGGCATCCACGCGGGGCCTACGATCGTCACACGAAAGCACTGCCGGGGTGCCTCACAGCAGCGTAACTTAGCGTTTCAAGACACCCGCCGACAGCAGCCGCCCACTGGCACCGCCGCCACAACCTGCCCGCGTACCGACGCTCCAACCGCCGAGGGGTCCCGTTTCCGTGAGTCTGCATCCCACCCTCCAGCCCTACGCCGACGCCTGGACCCACTCCATCGAAGCGATATCCGAGCTGGTGACGCCGCTTGTGGAGGGCGAGTGGAATCGGCGCACGCCCTGCCCCGGCTGGTCGGTCCGCGACGTCGTGTCCCATGTCATCGGCCTGGACTGCGAGATGCTCGGCGACCCGCGTCCCATCCACACGCTTCCGCGCGACCTCTTCCACGTCACCAACGACAGCCAGCGCTACATGGAGATGCAGGTCGACGTCCGCCGCCACCACACGGCGCCGGAGATGACCTCCGAGCTGGAGTACACGGTCATCCGCCGCAACCGCCAGCTGCGCAACGAGTCCCGCGACCCCGGCACCAAGGTGCGCGGCCCGCTCGGTGCGGAGCTCACCCTCGAGGAGGCGATGCGGACCCACGCGTTCGACATCTGGGTCCACGAGCAGGACCTGCGCGCGGCCCTCGGCCGTCCCGGCAACCTCGACTCCCCCGGCGCGCACGTCGCCCGGGACGTCCTGCTCGGCAAGCTGCCCGACATCGTCGCCACCGAGGCGGGCGCGCCCCGCAGCTCGGCGATCGTCCTCGACGTCCACGGCCCGATCGAGTTCCTGCGCACGATCCGCATCGACATCCAGGGCCGCGGCACCCTCGAAACGGCCCCCGCGCTGGGCCCTGCCGCCACCCTCACCCTCGACTGGGAGACCTACGTCCGCCTGGCCTGCGGCCGTATCACGCCGGAGTCGGCGGCGGACCGGCTGAAGTCGGAGGGCGACGCGGACCTGACGGCGGCGATCCTGCGGAACTTCACGGTCACGCCGTAGAAGTCCCTCGGGCGCCGGGTGCCGCGAGGCGGCTGCCCGTTATTCGCTGTCCGCGGCAGGGGACGCGGAGTTAGCGTGCGTGCCGTGACTGACACGACAACTGAAACCGAGGCCGCCCCCGGCCCCCGTACCGACGAACCGCCAAGCCTCACCCGGCTGACCTTCCACGGTCCGCTGTCCGAGGCACGGGCGCAGGGTCTCGTCCAGCGGCTCACCCGTACGAACCCCACGTCGGTCCTCGACATCGGATGCGGCTGGGGCGAGCTGATGCTGCGCGTCCTGGCCGCCGCGCCCGACGCGACGGGGGTCGGCATCGACATCAAGGCCGGGGATCTCGCGCGCGGCCGCCGCCTCGCCGAGGCCCGAGGGCTGGCGCGCAGGGCCGAGTTCGCCGAGGAGTCCGCGGTCGGGACCTCACGCGGGCCGGCCGACCTGGTCCTGTGCGTCGGGGCGAGCCAGGCCCTGAGCTCGGCCGAGCCGCCGCATCTGCTCACCGATGCCCTGCGCGAACTGCGCCGCCTGGTCGCCGACGGCGGACGCGTGCTGCTCGGGGAGGGCTTCTGGCAGCGCACCCCGACCCCTGCCGAACTGTCCGGCATGTGGCCCGGAGCCGCCCCCTCCGACCACCACGACCTCGCCACCCTGCTCGACCTCGTGGTCGACGCCGGTTTCCGCCCGGAGTGGACGGAGACAGCGACCCTGGGCGAGTGGGAGGAGTTCGAGTCGGGGTACCAGGCGGACGTCGAGATCTGGCTCGCCGAACACCCGGATCACCCGCTCGCGGCCGAGACGCGCGAGCGCCTCGACCGGCATCGCGCCCAGTGGATGAGCTACCGCGGGGTGCTGGGGATCGCCTACCTCACGCTCGTACCCGTACGCGGCTGACGTGCGCCGGCGGCTACGCCGGTACGTGTACGGTCTCCACCCTGCTGGCGACCAGCCGTTCCCGCTCCCTGCGCGCCGCACGCGTGCGCAGCCGCAGGATCTGGCTGACGCCCAGGGCCTGGAGGACGAACACCGCCGAGAAGGCGACGGCGTAGTCGTCACCTGTCGCGTCCAGCAGCACGCCGATCGCGAACAGTGTCGTCATCGAAGCGACGAACCCACCCATGTTGGTGATCCCGGACGCCGTCCCCTGACGCTCCGGCGGATTCGCCGGCCGCGCGAAGTCGAAGCCGAGCATGGAGGCGGGCCCGCACGCCCCGAGCACCGTGCACAGCACGATCAGCAGCCACATCGGCGCCGTCTCACCGGGCCAGGCCAGCGTCGTCGCCCACAGCGCCGCCGTCGCCCCCACCGTGCCCAGCGCCAGCGGCAGCCGCGCCTCGTGGTGCCGGGCGACGACCTGGCCGTAGACCAGGCCCACGACCATGTTCGACAGGACGACCAGGGTGAGCAGTTCACCGGCCGCCGCCCGCGACAGCCCCTGCGCCTCCACCAGGAACGGCATGCCCCACAGCAGCAGGAACACCATCGCCGGGAACTGCGTCGTGAAGTGCACCCACAGCCCGAGCCGGGTGCCGGGCTCCCGCCAGGACGCGGCTATCTGGCGTCGTACGTACGCCGACCCCTGGTGCGGCAGCGGCGCCGGCTCGTGCCCCTCGGGGTGGTCCTTGAGGAACAGGAGGAGCAGGACGAGTACGACGACACCGGCGGCCGCGCTGCCCGCGAACGCCGCCGTCCAGCCCACCCCGTGCAGCAGCCGCGCCAGGACCAGCGTGGAGACGAGGTTGCCCGCCATGCCTGCAAGGCCCGCGAGCTGCGCGATCAGCGGGCCGCGCCGGGCCGGGAACCAGCGGGTGCCGAGCCTCAGCACGCTGATGAACGTCATCGCGTCGCCGCAGCCCAGCAGCGCCCGCGAGGCGAGGGCCGTGCCGTACGACGGCGAGAAGGCGAAGCCGAGTTGGCCCGCCGTGAACAGCACCACACCGATGGCCAGCACCTTCTTGGTGCCGAGCCGGTCGACCAGCAGGCCGACGGGTATCTGCATGCCCGCGTACACGAGCAGTTGGAGGATCGAGAACGTCGACAGGGCCGAGGCGTTCACGTCGAAGCGGTCCGCCGCGTCGAGACCGGCGACCCCGAGGGACGTACGGAAGATGACGGCGACGAAGTAGACCGAGACGCCTATGCCCCAGATGGCGAGGGCGCGGCGGCCGCCGGGAGGATCGCCCGGCAACGCGGCAGCCTTCATCGCTCCTCACCCCGCGCCAGATGCGAGAACCAGCCGATGTGCCGGTGGACCAGTCCGACGGCCTCCTCGGCGTCCCCGGCGCGCAGGGCCTGCAGGATCTCCTCGTGCTCGACGAGGGTCTTGGCGATCCGGTCGGGGTGGGAGTGCAGGACGGCCACGCCCATGCGCAGTTGCCGGTCGCGCAGTTGGTCGTAGAGCCGCGACAGGATCTCGTTGCCGCCGCTGCGGACGATCTCCACGTGGAAGCACCGGTCGGTGACGGCGGCCCCGGCGAGATCACCGGCGGCGGCCTGTGCCTTCTGCCGGGCGAGCAGTTCCTCCAGGCGTTCGATGAGTCCGGGGGGTGCGGGGACGGCCTTGCGTGCCGCGTGCTCCTCGACGAGCATCCGCGTCTCCACCACGTCCTTGATCTCCTGTGCGGAGACCGGCAGGACCAGTGCGCCCTTCTTCGGGTAGAGCTTGATCAGCCCTTCGACCTCCAGCCGCAGCAGCGCCTCCCGCACCGGAGTGCGCGAAACGCCCACGGCGTCGGCGAGCTCGCCCTCGGTGAGCAGCGTGCCGCCCTCGTAACGGCGGTCCAGGACACCCTGTTTGACGTGGGTGTAGACGCGGTCGGCGGCGGGCGGCTGCTTGAGCGGGGCGGGCGGGGCGGAAGGCATGGCCACAGCATAGATACAACACGTACGCATGACGGCCGGCGTCCACCATGCGGACCCCGAAAGGAATCCCCGGGCAAAGAAGCGGCACCTGCCGCAACCGGCGCACAACCTTCTGTGTTAACTACGTGTCACACACGTGCGGCCCCACTCTTCCCCCTCCAACTCGGCCGCACTTTCGGGGCATTCGACGTAATCGGGGTATTTAAGTTGATAACCGCCACAAAGGGCTTCCGCGTCCGCAGAGCCGCAGCCGTCGCCGTCACGACCGGCGCCGTGCTCGTGACCGGAGCTCTCACCGCGGCTCCCGCGCAGGCCGTGACGGCGCCCTCCATCACCGCCAAGGGCGGGTACCTGATGAACAGCGCGACCGGCACGACGCTCTTCACCAAGGCCGCCGACACCAAGAGGCTCACCGCCTCGACCACGAAGATCATGACCGCGAAGGTCGTGCTGTCGCAGTCGAACCTGAACCTGGACACCAAGGTGACGATCAAGAAGGAGGTCAGCGACTACATGGTCCGCAAGGGCTACCCGTCGACGGCCCGACTGATCGTCGGCGACAAGGTGACCGTCCGTCAGCTGCTGTACGGGATGATGCTGCCCTCCGGCTGCGACGCCGCGATGGCCCTCGCCGACAAGTTCGGTTCCGGCTCGACGGTCTCGGCCCGCACCAAGAACTTCATCGGCAAGATGAACACCATGGCCAAGAGCCTGGGCATGACGAACACGAAGTTCGACTCCTTCGACGGCATCAGCAACGGCTCCAACGCCTCGACGCCGCGCGATCTGACGAAGCTCGCCCGCAGCGTGATGAAGAGCTCCACGTTCAAGACCGTCGTGAAGACCAAGTCGTACACGGCCAAGACGATCACGAAGACGGGTTCCACCCGCACGATGGCGGCGTGGAAGAACACCAACGCGCTGCTCGGCTGGAACGGCACGCTCGGCATCAAGACCGGCTCCGGCACCGAGGCCAAGTACTGCCTCGTCTTCGCCGCCACGAAGAACGGCGAGCAGGTCATGGGCGCCGTGCTGACCGCCTCCTCGGAGGCCAACCGCACGGCGGACGTCAAGAAGCTGATCAACTACGGCTACGCCAGGATCAGCTGACGCCCCGCGTCACACGCAAAGGGGCGGCCACTCGACAGTGGCCGCCCCTTTCGCTGTCTCCCGTGGCTCACGCCCAGGTGATCAGCCGCTTCGGCTGTTCCAGGATCGCCGCCACGTCCGCCAGCACCCTGGAGCCCAGCTCACCGTCGACCAGCCGGTGGTCGAAGCTGAGCGCCAGCGTGGTGACCTGACGCGGCTTCACCTTGCCCTTGTGGACCCACGGCTGGAGCTTGATCGCGCCGACCGCGAGGATCGCGGACTCGCCGGGGTTCAGGATCGGGGTGCCGGTGTCGACGCCGAAGACGCCGACGTTGGTGATGGTGACCGTGCCGCCCTGCATCGCGGCGGGGGTGGTCTTGCCGTCCCGTGCCGTCGACACCAGCTCGCCGAGCGCCTCGGCCAGTTGCGGGAGCGTCCTGGCGTGGGCGTCCTTGATGTTCGGGACGATCAGGCCGCGCGGGGTCGCCGCAGCGATGCCCAGGTTGACGTAGTGCTTCTGCACGATCTCCTGGTTCGCCTCGTCCCAGGACGCGTTGACGTCCGGGTTGCGCTTGATCGCGACCAGCAGGGCCTTGGAGATCAGCAGCAGGGGGTTCACGCGCAGGCCCGCGAACTCCTTGTCCGCCTTGAGCTCCTCGACCAGCTTCATGGTGCGCGTCACGTCCACCGTCACGAACTCCGTGACATGCGGCGCCGTGAACGCCGACCCGACCATCGCCGCCGCCGTCGCCTTGCGCACGCCCTTGACCGGGATACGGGTCTCCCGGGCCGCGTCGTACGTGGCCGCGGCCACCGGCGCCGGTGCGGCGGCCGGGGCGACGACCGGCGCAGCCGGGGCAGCCGGGGCAGCCCGGGGCACCGGCTCGGCGGCCGGGGCCACCGCCGCGTGGACGTCCTCGCGGGTGATGATGCCGTCGGGGCCGGTCGGAGTCACCGTGGCCAGGTCGACGCCCAGGTCCTTCGCCAGCTTGCGCACCGGCGGCTTCGCCAGCGGTCGGTCGGACGTCACCGCCGGCGCGGGGCCGTGGCCGTTCAGCTCGGACTGCAGTGCCTGCGCCGGCGTCGAGGGCTCCTGCTGCGGGACGTCGGCACCCTTGCGCGGGCGGCGCTTCGTCGACGTCTGGGCCACGCCGTAGCCGACCAGGACCGGCTGGCGGCCCGAGCCCTCCGGCTTGGGCTCCTCCTGAGCGGCCTCCGGCTGCGCGGCCGGCGCCGGAGCAGTCGGCGCCGGAGCGGCCCCGCCCGCCAGGTCCACCGCGATGATCGCCGTACCGACGTCCACCGTGGTGCCCTCGGGGAAGTGCAGCTCGCGGACCACCCCGTCGTACGGGATCGGCAGCTCGACGGCCGCCTTGGCCGTCTCGACCTCGCACACCACCTGGCCGTCGGTGACCGTGTCGCCCGGCTGGACGTACCACTTGAGGATCTCGGCCTCGGTGAGTCCCTCGCCCACGTCGGGCATCTTGAACTCGCCCACGGACGCTTCCGTCATCGTCGTCACGACCCTCTCCTCAGTACGCCAGGGCACGGTCGACGGCGTCGAGCACCCGGTCCAGGCCCGGCAGGTACTCCTCCTCCAGACGCGCCGGCGGATACGGGGCGTGATAGCCGCCCACCCGCAGCACCGGGGCCTCCAGGTGATAGAAGCAGCGCTCCGTGATCCGGGCGGCGATCTCCGCGCCCGAGCCGAAGAACACCGGGGCCTCGTGGACCACCACCAGGCGGCGGGTCTTCTCGACCGACGTCTGGATCGAGTCGAAGTCCAGCGGGGAGACCGAGCGCAGGTCCAGGACCTCCAGGTTCCGGCCCTCCTCGGCGGCCGCGGCGGCGACCTCCTGGCAGAGCTTCACCATCGGGCCGTACGCGGCCAGCGTGAGGTCCGTGCCCTCGCGGACGACCTTCGCCTTGTGCAGCGGGCCCGGGATCGCCTCGGTGCTGACCTCGCCCTTGTCCCAGTAGCGCCGCTTGGGCTCGAAGAAGATCACCGGGTCGTCGCTCTGGATGGCCTGCTGCATCATCCAGTACGCGTCCGACGCGTTGGACGGCGAGACGATCTTCAGGCCCGCCACGTGCGCGAAGAGGGCTTCCGGCGACTCCGAGTGGTGCTCGACCGCGCCGATGCCGCCGCCGTAGGGGATGCGGACGACGACCGGGAGCTTGACCTTGCCCAGCGAGCGCGCGTGCATCTTCGCGAGCTGCGTGACGATCTGGTCGTAGGCCGGGAAGACGAAGCCGTCGAACTGGATCTCCACCACGGGACGGTAGCCGCGCAGGGCCAGGCCGATCGCGGTGCCCACGATGCCCGACTCGGCCAGCGGGGTGTCGATGACCCGGCTCTCGCCGAAGTCCTTCTGCAGGCCGTCGGTGACCCGGAAGACGCCGCCGAGCTTGCCGACGTCCTCGCCCATGATGAGGACCTTGGGGTCCGCGTCGAGCGCGTGCCGCAGCGATTCGTTGATCGCCTTGGCAAGAGCCATGCTCTTGACTGTCTCCGCTGCCATGTCAGGCCCCCTCTACGTCCGCGAACGACGCCTGGTAGGCGGCGAACTGGGCGCGCTCCTCGTCGACGAGCGCATGCCCGTCCGCGTACACGTTCTCGAAGATGGCGAAGTGGTCCGGGTCCGGCATGGCACGGACCGCCTCGCGCACTCGTTTGCCCAACGCCTCGCTCTCGGTCTCCAGTTCCGCGAAGAATCCCTCGTCCGCGTGGTTTGAAGCCTCGAGGTACCGGCGGACGCGCAGGATCGGGTCCTTCGCCTCCCAGGCCTCGCGCTCCTCGTCGGCCCGGTACTTCGTCGGGTCGTCGGAGGTGGTGTGGGCACCCATCCGGTACGTGTACGCCTCGACGAGCGTCGGCCCCTCGCCGCTGCGGGCGCGCTCCAGTGCCCACTTCGTCACGGCCAGGCAGGCCAGGACGTCGTTGCCGTCGACGCGGACGCCCGGGAAGCCGTAGCCCTGTGCCCGCTGGTAGAGCGGCACCCGGGTCTGCTTCTCGGTCGGCTCGGAGATGGCCCACTGGTTGTTCTGGCAGAAGAACACCACGGGCGCGTTGTAGACCGCGGAGAAGGTGAAGGACTCCGCGACGTCGCCCTGGCTGGAGGCGCCGTCGCCGAAGTAGGCGATCACCGCGCTGTCGGCGCCGTCCTTGGCGATGCCCATCGCGTAGCCGGTGGCGTGCAGCGTCTGGGAGCCGATGACGATCGTGTAGAGCTGGAAGTTGTTGCTGTTCGGGTCCCAGCCGCCGTTGTTCACGCCGCGGAACATGCCGAGCAGGTTGGCCGGGTCGACCCCGCGGCACCAGGCGACGCCGTGCTCGCGGTAGGTCGGGAAGACGTAGTCGTCCTCGCGGGTGGCGCGGCCGGAGCCGATCTGGGCGGCCTCCTGGCCGAGCAGCGACGCCCACAGGCCCAGCTCGCCCTGGCGCTGCAGGGAGGTGGCCTCGGCGTCGAAGCGGCGGGTGAGCACCATGTCGCGGTAGAGGCCGCGGAGCTCTTCGGGGGTGATGCCGGCGACGTACTTGTCGTATTCGGCATTCTTGACGCGCTTACCCTCTGGCGTCAGCAATTGCACGAGCTCGGGGTCCGTGCTCGGCGATTTCCTTGCGGTTGTCTTGCCGGCCGTGCTCTTGGTACCGGCGCTGCGTCGCGGCTTGCGCGCGGCAGTGCTCTCCACGGTCACGTGTGCTCCTCCGTCGGTCCGGCTACCCGGGTTCGCCGGGTGCCAGTGCGGCTCACCTGAAGCCCTACGGACGCACAGGGTGGGTGCGGCTCGTTGGGGGACAGGCGTGACAGGTGCCCCGGCGAGCGCCCTGCAATAGGCACGTTACCCAGTGCTCCACATTTCTGTGAAACCCCTCCTGACCTGCGTTTTTGCTTGGATTTCCAAGTAAACCGCGAAAGTCGGGAACAAGTCCTGGTCACAGCCTTGCAGGGGGCCGGAACAACGGCACGTTATATCGGTGACCCAGGTCACGGGAAGAGTCGCCGGACGTGAGATCCCAGCCGGGGGTGACCTCGGAGTGCCACCCGGCCGGCCGATACGTCCCGAAAACGCCACGCGCGCGTGCACCCCGTTGCCGGGGCCGCACGCGCGCGTACAGGCTGTTTTGCGCCAGGAAGGGGTCAGCGGAAGGGTTCAGCCCTAGGACTAGACGCCGCCCGTCGGATCTGTCGGCAGCGAGGGATCCGGGGTCGGCTCGTCCGTCGGCTCCTCGGTGGTCGGGTCCTCCGTGGGCTCCTCCGTCGGCTCCTCGGTGGTCGGCTCCTCCGTCGGCTCTTCGGTGGGCTCCTCGGTCGGCTCCTCGGTCGGCGTGTCCGAGGGCGTGTAGTCCGGGTCGGTGCCCGTACCGGAGCCGTCGTCGGTGACCTCGTCGGTCGGCTCGTCGGTCGGCTCGTCCGTCGGCTCGTCGGTGGCCTGGTCCTCGTCGGTGGTCTGCGAGGTGGTCGGCGTCTGCTTGGTGTCGTCGCCGCCACCACCGCCGCCGCCGTTGTTCAGCGCCAGCGCGACACCCGCCGCGATGGCGATCACCGCGAGGACGGCGAGGATCCACAGCTTGCCGCGGCCGCTGCCCCTGTTGCCGCGCCCCTCGAAGCCGCCGTCGTCACCGCCGCCGTACCCGGAGGGCATGATCGGCTGCGGGATCTGCGTGGTGCCGGGACCGGAGTCGCCGGGGTGCCCCATGACGGTGGTGTTCGCGAAACCCGCCGCCGGGGTGTGCCGGCCCTCGTGCATCGTCACCGGGCCGGTGTTCCAGGTGCCGGTGTGGCCGCCCTGGTCGTACAGCATCTGCAGGGCGTACTGGACGAGGCCGCGCATCTCCTCGGCCGTCTGGAAGCGGTCGTCCGGCTCCTTGGCGAGCGAGCGCATGACCAGGCCGTCGAGCTCCGGCGGCACCGCGTCGGAGGCCTCGGACGGCGGGGTCGGGATGTCCTGGACGTGCTGGTAGACCACCGACAGCGGCGTCTCGCCGGTGAACGGCGGGCGCAGCGCGAGAAGTTCGTAGAGCAGGCAGCCCGTCGCGTACAGGTCGGAACGGTGGTCGACCGCCTTGCCGAGCGCCTGCTCGGGCGACAGGTACTGCGGGGTGCCCATGACCATGCCGGTCTGCGTCATCGTCGACTGCGCGCCGTGCAGGGCGCGGGCGATGCCGAAGTCCATCACCTTCACGGCGCCGTTGTGGGTGATGATGACGTTGGCGGGCTTGATGTCGCGGTGCACGATGCCGTGCTGATGCGAGTAGGCGAGGGCCTCCAGGACACCGGAGACGATGATCAGGGCCTGCTCGGGGCCGGGCGCCTCGGCGTTGAGGAGGAGGTCGCGGATGGTGCGGCCCTCGACGATCTCCATCACGATGTACGGCACGCTGTGCGCGCCCACGACGTCCTCGCCGGAGTCGTACACGGCGACGATCGCATGGTGGTTGAGGCCGGCCACCGACTGGGCCTCGCGCGTGAAGCGGGCCTTGGAGACCGGGTCCTCGGCGAGGTCGGAGCGCAGCAGCTTGACCGCCACGGTGCGTCCGAGACGTACGTCCTCGGCCGCGAACACCTCGGCCATGCCGCCCCGGCCGAGTCTGCGGGTCAGCCGATATCGGCCATCCCCGACAAGTCCGCCATTACCCCACATTTCCGGCGCGTCTGACATACCGCCGCCAGCCGCCTCGGGGTCGGACGGGCCCTGAGCGCGCTGCTGCTGTGCCATCGGTCCTCGCCGTCGTTTCTGCCCGCGGTGCGCGCGGTGTTGTTACGGTCTCCGTCGGCCACGCTACAGCCTCAAAGCAAGCCGTCGGTCCGAGACGGTGGCCCCGGCCTGACGCAGACGGACCGGCCATCAAACCGTTACCCCGTCCCGTCGTGCAAATTCTGTGCACCGGCCGTACAGCCCCTGTAACGCTTCCGCGACGCTCCCTTCGCGTACGGTCACGGAACGGGCACCGCGCTTGACCTGTCAGTGCCGTGGGGCAGACTTGGCCGGGAATACCACATTGGATCACTCGGGATCATTCGATCCACGGCAATCGCAGGCGCCCGAGAGGGTACGGGGGACGCAGAACATGAGCCAGGACGGCGCACAGGGCCAGAACGCGGGGCGGTCGCTGGCCGGCGGCCGCTATCAGCTGCGCGACCTGCTCGGCCAGGGCGGCATGGCCGCCGTGCATCTCGCTTACGACTCCGTGCTCGACCGGCAGGTCGCGGTCAAGACGCTGCACACCGAACTCGGCCGCGAGCAGGCCTTCCGCGAGCGCTTCCGCCGCGAGGCCCAGGCCGTGGCGAAGCTCACGCACACCAATATCGTCTCTGTCTTCGACACCGGCGAGGACGACGTCGACGGCATGACGACGCCGTACATCGTCATGGAGTACATCGAGGGCCGCCCGCTCAGCTCCGTCTTCGACGAGGACGTACGGCAGTTGGGCGCGATGCCCGCCGACAAGGCGCTGAAGATCACCGCCGACGTGCTCGCGGCGCTGGAGATCAGCCACGAGATGGGCCTGGTCCACCGGGACATCAAGCCGGGCAACGTGATGATGAACAAGCGCGGCGTGGTCAAGGTCATGGACTTCGGCATCGCGCGCGCCATGCAGTCCGGTGTGACGTCGATGACACAGACCGGCATGGTGGTCGGCACCCCGCAGTACCTCTCGCCGGAACAGGCGCTGGGCCGGGGCGTGGACGCCCGCTCCGACCTCTACTCGGTCGGCATCATGCTGTTCCAACTGGTCACCGGGCGGCTGCCGTTCGACGCGGACTCGCCGCTGGCGATCGCGTACGCGCACGTGCAGGAGGAGCCGGTCGCTCCGTCCTCGATCAACAGCGCTCTGCCGCCGGCCGTGGACGCGCTGGTGGCCCGCGCGCTGAAGAAGAACCCGAACGAGCGCTTCCCGAGCGCCGAGTCCATGCGCGACGAGTGCCTGCGCGTGGCCGCGTCCTTCCAGGCGGCCGCGCCCAGCATCGTGCCGGGCTCGCAGTCGCAGAGCGGCCAGGGCGTCGGCGCCTCGGTGTTCCCGCCGGTCGGCGGCCAGACGCCGCCGCCCGCGGGCCACGTCCAGACGCCGTACCAGCAGACGCCGGCCCCGAACCCGTACGGCACCCCGCCGCCGTCGATGCCTTCACCGGCGTACGGCTACCCGCAGCAGCAGGGCTTCCAGACGCCGCCGCCGGCCTCGTACTCCCCGCAGCCGGGCCACCCGACCCCGGCGCCGTACACCATGTCGCCCCAGACGCAGCCCACTTCGGGCGGCGGCAAGAGCAACCGGCCGATGATCATCGGCTCCATCATCGTGTCCGTCGTCGCGGTGGGCGGCCTGATCCTGGCCCTGAACCTGAAGGGCGGGGGGACCGAGGACGACGGGGGCAGCAGCGGCGGCAGCGGCGGCACGACCGCCACGGAGTCGGCGACGAAGGCGGCGGGATACCGGGCGGGCGACAGCGCGAACACGGTCGAGACGACCGAGTGCACCGAGCCGCGGGAGTCGTACCTCGACCCCGACAAGGTGACGATGCCGGACATGACCTTCAAGTACTGGCCGTCGGTCGTGGAATGCCTCAAGGCCGCCGGGTGGGACGTCGAGAAGGTCGACACCGACGAGAACACCTTTGGCGAGGGCACCGTCATGCGGCAGTCGCCCGAGAAGGGCACGGATTTCGACCCGGACGATCCGCCGGAGATGAAGTTCACGGTCTCGACGGGCAATCCGGACTCGGACTGATCCCGTGACCGAAAGGGCCCGGCAGCATCGGCTGCCGGGCCCTTCGCGTACGCGGCGGTGTCCTACAAGTCGGGTGTGTCCTACAGGTACGGTCCGCCCGAGCGGCCGCCCGGGTGCTGCTCGCCGTCCTCGGGGCCGCCCACGCCCGGCGGGAGGGCGCGGCGCATCTGCTCCAGCTGGGCCCGCGCGGCCATCTGCTGGGCGAACAGCGTGGTCTGGATGCCGTGGAACAGGCCCTCCAGCCAGCCGACCAACTGGGCCTGCGCGATCCGCAGTTCCGCGTCGCTCGGTGTCGCCTCGTCCGTGAACGGCAGGGAGAGCCGCTCCAGCTCCTCGACGAGCTCCGGGGCCAGGCCGTCCTCCAGCTCCTTCACGGAGCTGGCGTGGATCTCCTTGAGCCGGACGCGGCTCGCCTCGTCCAGCGGCGCCACGCGGACCTCTTCGAGCAACTGCTTGATCATGCTTCCGATCCGCATGACCTTCGCCGGCTGCTCGACCATCTCCGTCACCGGAACCTCACGGGAGTCCTCGTCACCTCCGCCGCCGATGGCCATCCCGTCCTGGCCCACGACCAGGATCTGGGGGTTCTCCGACGACCGTTCGTTCCTCGGCATCTCCATGCCGCCATTCTCTCGCACCCGTACAGCTCATCATCGTGGTGCCCCCTGTGTGGGGTGATCCACCGTTTGCGGGCGGGGAGATTCCGTCGGGCCGGGTTCGGTCGGGTGGCGGTCTCCGAAATGCCGGGTCTGCAGGGTCCTGTGAGGCTTGTTCCATGACTTCTTGGCTGGGGGCGGTACGGGCGGGGCGGGGGCGACCGCGGGAGCTGCGCACCGCCGGATTGCTGGGGGTGCTGGCGGTGGGGCTGATCATGGGGCCGGGCGGGTCCGTGATGGCGTACGGCCTTGAGGGCACGCGTGGCGCGGCCCCGTCGGGGGCTTCCTCCGACGCCAGAGCCGGGGCCCGGGCTTCCTCCGACGCCAGGGCCGGGTCAAAGGGCGCCTCCGACTCCACAGCCGGGGCCAGGGCCTCGTCCCGCTCCGCAGCCGAGTCCAGGGGCTCCTACGGCCCCGCAAGCACTCCTCGGCCCGGCCCGTCTGCCGCCTCGCGGGGCGCCTCCGGCTCCACGGCAGCACCGCCGGCCTCCGCCGGGCCCTCGGGTTCCCCTGCAACCGCGTCCGAGGGATCCGGCGGCTCCGCCTCCGCGTCCGGGGCCCCCTCCGGCTCACCCGCGGCGTCCGATGTCCCCTCCGCCTCCCCCACGGAGTCCGGGAAGTCCGGACAGCACTGGGACATGAAACCCGGCGCGGCGCGTACCTCCACGGCCCACGGCCCCGCAGCCTCCCGTCCCAGCCCCTCCGACGGGCCGTCCCGGGCCGGGAGCCGGGCCGGTGAGGGTCGGGAGCGGCCGGGGCGGGAGAAGGGGCCGCTGGAGGACGAGGAAGCGGCGACCGGGCGGGAACCCGGCCGCGAGGAGGAGGGTGACAGCTCGACGCGGCCGGAGTCGGAGGGCGAGGACGACGGGGGTACGGCGACCGAGAGCTCGGAGGCCGCCGGCGAGACCTCCGCCCCGGCGACCCACCCCGTGCACCGGCCCGTCACACATGCCGAGGACCCCGCCGAACCCGTACTGCAGGTGCTGCCCCTCGGCGCCGGGCTGGTGCTCATCGGGCTCGGGCTGGGCCTCGCCTTCGTGGGACTCAGGCTGCGGCGCGGCTAGCAGGTGGCCGCTGGGACCGCTCGGACCGCCCTGGCCGCCGTGGCCGTCCTACGGCACGACCAGGAGCACCTTGCCCACGTGTCCGCTCTCCTCCAGCACCCGGTGTGCCCCGGCCGCGTCGTCCATCGGCATCTCACGGTCCACCACCGGCCGTACATGCCCGGCGTCCAGCAGGGGCCAGACGTGCTCACGTACGGCCGCGACGATCGCCGCCTTCTCATCGAGGGGACGGGCACGCAGCGAGGTCGCGCTGACGGCCGCCCGCTTGGCCAGGAGCGCGCCGATGTTGAGCTCGCCCTTGACGCCGCCCTGCAGACCGATGATGGCGAGGCGGCCGTTCACGGCGAGGGTCCGGACGTTGCGGTCGAGGTACTTGGCGCCCATGTTGTCGAGGATGACGTCGGCTCCGGCCCCGCCGGTGGCCTCCTTGACCTCGGCGACGAAGTCCTGCTCCCGGTAGTTGACGAGGATGTCGGCGCCCAGCTCGGCACACCGGTCGAGCTTGTCCTTGCTGCCCGCCGTGACCGCGACCTTGGCCCCGACGGCCTTGGCCAGCTGGATGGCCATCGTGCCGATGCCGCTCGAACCGCCGTGCACGAGCAGGGTCTCGCCGGGGCGCAGATGGGACACCATGAAGACGTTCGACCAGACCGTGCAGACCACCTCGGGCAGCGCGGCGGCCTGCGTGAGGCTCACGCCCTTGGGCACGGGCAGCAACTGGCCTGCCGGTACGGCGACCTTCTCGGCGTAGCCGCCGCCCGAGAGCAGCGCGCACACCTCGTCGCCGACGGCCCAGCCGGAGACGCCGGGGCCGATCTCGGCGATCCGGCCGGAGCACTCCAGACCGGGGTAGGGGGAGGCGCCGGGCGGCGGGTTGTAGAAGCCCTGCCGCTGCAGGATGTCGGCACGGTTGACGGCCCCGGCCACCACCTCGACCAGCACCTCGCCCTCTCCGGCGACGGGATCGGGGACCTCGTCCCACACCAGCGCCTCGGGCCCACCAGGTTCGGGAATCGTGATCGCATGCATGGGACGGACGCTACTCCCCGGCCCTCGCGCCCCTGCCGCCGTACTCCCGCCCGGGCCCGCGGGGGAGCCCTCCGCCTCGGTCCCCGGTCCCATCCCTCTCGGTCCTTGGGCGGGTCCTTCGAAAAATCCCTGTGCGTCGCCGATGAGTTTGCGCCACCGTAAAGGTCTCCCCATGCGTAGCCCAAGAACGCGGAAGGACCACCCGGAAGGACCCCGACAGCATGAGCACGCAGACGACGTCCGGTCTCGCGATCGAGACCGCCGGCCTGGTGAAGACGTTCGGTGAGACACGGGCCGTCGACGGCGTGGACCTCGCGGTTCCGGCCGGCACGGTCTACGGCGTCCTCGGCCCCAACGGCGCCGGAAAGACCACCACGGTGAAGATGCTCGCCACCCTCCTACGACCCGACGGCGGCGAGGCCCACGTCTTCGGCCACGACGTCGTCCGCGAGGCCGACGCGGTACGTGGCCGCGTCAGCCTCACCGGGCAGTACGCCTCCGTGGACGAGGACCTCACCGGCACCGAGAACCTGGTCCTGCTGGGCCGGCTCCTCGGACACGGCAAGCAGGCCGCGCGGCAGCGCTCCGCGCAGCTCCTGGAGGCCTTCGGGCTGACGGAGGCGGCCGCGAAGCAGGTCAAGAACTACTCCGGCGGCATGCGGCGCCGTATCGACATCGCCGCCTCCATCCTCAACACCCCCGACCTGCTCTTCCTCGACGAGCCGACGACCGGCCTCGACCCGCGCAGCCGCAACCAGGTGTGGGACATCGTGCGCGCGGTCGTCGCGCAGGGCACCACGGTGCTGCTGACCACGCAGTACCTGGACGAGGCCGACCAGTTGGCCTCCCGGATCGCCGTCATCGACCGCGGCAAGGTGATCGCCGAGGGGACCAAGGGCGAGCTCAAGGCGTCCGTGGGCGCCGGTTCCGTTCATCTGCGGCTGCGCGACGCGGCGCAGCGTCCGGAGGCCGAGCGCGTCCTGCGACTGACCCTGGACGCGGAGGTGCAGCTGGAGCCGGACCCCGTGGCCCTCACCGCACGTGTCGGCTCCGGGGCCGCCAATGGCCAGGGCGCGGCGGAACAGGCCGCCCGCGCGCTCGCCGAGCTGGCCCGCACCGGCATCACCGTCGACAACTTCTCGCTGGGCCAGCCCAGCCTGGACGAGGTGTTCCTCGCCCTCACCGGACACGACACCCACGACGCACGCGACAACGACGACCGGACGGACAAGGCCGGCAAGGACGACAAGGACGGGGTGGCGGCATGAGCACCGTGACGCAGACCGAGGACAAGGAACTCGCCCCCGTCAGCGCCGAGTCGCTCGCGGCGCTGCTCGTCGCGGGGGAGCGACCGCCGCGGCCCAGCGCCCTGTCGGCCTCGATGACCTTCGGCTGGCGCGCGATCCTGAAGATCAAGCACGTGCCGGAGCAGCTCTTCGACGTCACCGCGTTCCCGATCATGATGGTGCTGATGTACACGTACCTGTTCGGGGGTGCCCTGGCCGGCTCCCCGAAGGAGTACATCCAGTTCCTTCTGCCGGGCATCCTGGTGATGTCGGTCGTGATGATCACGATGTACACGGGCGTCTCGGTGAACACCGACATCGAGAAGGGTGTCTTCGACCGGTTCCGTACGCTGCCCATCTGGCGGCCGTCGACGATGGTCGGCTATCTGCTGGGCGATGCCCTGCGCTACACGATCGCGTCCGTGGTGATGCTCACCGTCGGCATGATCATCGGCTACCGCCCGGACGGCGGGGTGGCCGGTGTCCTCGCCGGGATCGCCCTGCTGGTCGCCTTCTCGTTCGCGTTCTCATGGGTCTGGACGATGTTCGGGCTGTTGCTGCGCAGCGAGAAGTCGGTGATGGGCGTCAGCATGATGGTGCTGTTCCCGCTGACCTTCCTGTCGAACATCTTCGTCGACCCGAAGACCATGCCGGGCTGGCTCCAGGCCTTCGTCAACAACAGCCCGATCACTCATCTGGCCTCGGCCGTCCGCGAGTTGATGGCGGGCAACTGGCCGGCGGACGAGATCGCCTGGTCGGTGGGCTGGGCGGGCCTGCTCGTCCTGGTCTTCGGACCGATCACCATGCGGCTGTACAACCGCAAGTAGCGCGTACAGCCGCACTCGGCACCGACGATGAAGCCCGTTTGAGACGTCAGACGGGCTTCATCCCTGGGGGCAGACGGCGGTCGTCGGGTGCGACCTGACTGCCCGGCGTCGCCCTCACGATGGTGATGAGCCGGTCCGTCAACTCCAGTGTGCCGACGTCCGGATCGTCGTATCCGAGCACCCGGTGCCCGCGTACGACGCTCACGATCAGGTCGTCCGTCTGGCGCGGGTTCTTGCCCACCTCGGCCTTTATGACCGGCCGTTCGACGATGTCGAGCCCGCTGCCCTGCTGGATCAGGTCCTCCAGCACCATGCCGGCGGCGGGGCTGAGCACGGAGAGGCCGAGCAGCCGCCCGGCCGCGCTGGCGCTGGTGATGACCGCGTCGGCGCCGGACTGCTTGAGCAGCGGCGCGTTCTCCTCCTCACGCACCGCGGCCACGATCTTCGCCCCGCGGTTGAGCTGCCGGGCGGTCAGCGTCACCAGGACGGCGGTGTCGTCGCGCTGGGTGGCGATGATGATCTTCCGTGCCTTGTGCACCTCGGCCCGCTTCAGGACCTCGCTGCGCGTCGCGTCCCCCGTGACCCCCGCGTATCCGTCCGCGACCGCCGCCTCGATCACCTTGGAACTCGGGTCGACCACGATGACCTGTTCCTTCTTCAAGCCCGTCGCGCAGACGGTCTGGATCGCCGAACGGCCCTTCGTGCCGAAGCCGACGACGACGGTGTGGTCGCGCAAGGTGGACCTCCAGCGGTTCAGACGCCATTCCTCGCGGGTCCGTTCGGTGAGGACCTCCAACGTGGTGCCGACCAGGATGATCAGGAACAGCACACGCATCGGCGTGATGACGAAGATATTGGTGAGCCGGGCGGCGTCACTGACCGGGGTGATGTCGCCGTATCCGGTGGTGGAGAGGCTGACGGTCGCGTAGTAGAAGGCGTCGAGAAGGTCGACGGCGCCGTCGGAGTTGTCGTTGTAGCCGTCATGGTCGGCGTAGACGATCAAGGCGGACGCCACGAGCAGCGACATCGCGATCGTGACCCGCTTGGCGACCTGCCGGAACGGATGCTCCACGATCTTCTTCGGGAGCTTCACGCGATAGGTGGCGACCCGCTCGTCCGCCTCGCGCGCTATGGCGTCCTGGCCCGGAAGTTTCACGTGAAACACACCTCGATACCGGCAGTGGCCCAGGGCAGGTCGAGCAGTTCGGTCTCCTGACCGGCACGGACTCCGCCCGGTGGGACGACGGCGATTGCGTCGGCCGCCGCCATGCCCCGCAGCATGGCCGGGCCGTGGTAGCGCAGCGGCACGGCATGATCGCCGCGCAGCACGACGGGGATGAGCCTGGTGTCGTACGGATGCCCGTGTGCCGCCTCGCTCAGCGGCAGCGTGTAGGGCTCCGGGGCGGGGCGTGCCGCGAGTGTGCGCAGCAGGGGTTCGGCGAGCGTGAGCAGGCCGGAGACGGCGGCGAGGGGGTTGCCGGGCAGACCCACGAGGTGCTGGTTCTCCTTGAGGCGGGCCAGCAGCATGGGGTGGCCGGGGCGCACCTTGACGCTGTCCACCAGGAGTTCGGCGCCGATGCGGTGCAGGGTCGGGTGGACGTGGTCGACGGGGCCGGCCGCGGTGCCGCCGGTGGTGACGACGAGGTCCGCGTGTGAGCTGGTGAGCGCCTTGCGCAGGGCCTTGGCGTCGTCGCCGAGCCGGCGCACCGCGGTGACCTCGGCGCCGAGGGCGCGCAGCCAGGGCGGCAGCATCGGCCCGAGGGCGTCGCGGATCAGCCCGTCGTGCGGGAGCCCTTTGGTGAGCAACTCGTCGCCGAGGATGAGCACTTCGACGCGGGGGCGGGGTACGGCAGTGACGGTGTCGTATCCGGCGGCGGCTGCCAGTCCGAGCACGGCCGGGGTCACGAGGGTGCCCGCGGCCAGCAGATGATCGCCCTTACGGCACTCCTGGCCGCGTGCGCGGATGTCCTGGCCGGGCTGGATCTCCCGGGTGGCGTGCAGATGGCCCTGAGCGCCCGTGCGGCCGTGCTCGCTGCGCAGGACGGCGGTGGTGTCCGGGGGGATGCGGGCGCCGGTCGCGATACGGACGGCCTCGCCGTCGGTGAGCGGCTCGGGCTCGCCGTGCCCGGCCAGCACACCCTCGTCCCGTACGTCCCAGGGGCCGGGGCCCGCGATGGCCCAGCCGTCCATCGCCGAGGTGTCGAAGGAGGGCAGATCGGTGAGGGCGGTGAGGGGAGCGGCCAGGGCGAGGCCCAGGGCGGCGTCGAGAGGGATGGAGACAGGGGCACGGCCGGCGGCCCGGGTGCCGGATCGGGCGGCGCGGGCGGCGATGTCGCGGGCTTCGGGCCAGGGGGTGGCCTTGTGGTGGCCGGCCGGCTTGGGGGAGGCCGGGGCGGGCGGGGTGGCTGCGGGCACAGGCTCGCCCGGTGTGTGGTGGCCGTTGTCCTCGTTCACGAGGGCGAGCACCTCCTCGACGTCGAGGTCCTCGGCGTCCTCGTCCGCCCGGATGCCGCGGGGGGTCATCCGGCGTCCGGGCGGGTGTCGGGGGTGGCGTCGGGGGCCACGTCGGACTTGGCGGCGGCCTCTTCGGCCCAGCGCAGGGCGAGGGCGGCGGCCTTGCGGGATGCCTCGGCGACCGCTTCGGGCCCGCCCTCGCCGTCCCTGGCCTGCGCCGCCGCGTACCCGACCAGGAAGGTGGTCAGCGGGGCCGCGGGCCGCGCCACGCCGTGGGCGGCGTCGCGGGCGAGGTCCAGCAGCGCCTTGGTGTCGACGTCGAGGTCGATGCCCAGTTCGTCCTTGACTGCGGAAATCCATTCATCCAACACGTGCCCATGCTCCCTGATGCGTGCCCTGGCGGTGGCGATGTCGTCCCAGGTGTCGCAGTCGAAGGACGCGACGGGGTCGGGGACGCGGGTGAGTGCGAGCGCGCCGGTCAGCCGGCGCAGGGGGAGGCCGGCGAGGCCGTCCCGCCCTTGGGTGAGTGCCGCCAGTTCGCGGCGCAGCGCGGGCGCGCGGTACGCGGCGACGAGCGGCTGGTCGCGGCCGTCGGCGTCGGTGAGCAGCGCGCCGTCGGCGCCGCCGGAGCGCAGGGCGGCCAACAGCCGCCGTACCGTGCCCGCGTCGAGGAACGGCAGGTCGGCCGAGAGGACGACGACCTGCTCCGCGCCGGTGTGCCGGAGCCCGGCGTCGAGGGCGGCGACCGGGCCGCCGCCGGGCGGGTCCTCACGCGCCCAGGTCACCGGACGCGCGGTGGGCCGGGGATCGGCGACGACCACGGTGGTGCGGGCATCGGCACAGGCGGCGAGCACCCGGTCGAGCAGCGGGCGCCCACCGACGCGCACCCCGGGTTTGTCCACCCCGCCGAGCCGCCGCGCGGCACCGCCGGCGAGCACGACGGCGTCGTACGCGACGTCGTGAACTGCATCGGCGGCGCCTGGCGCGCCCGTCGGTTCGTACGCGGTCACCCCCCGAGTATGCGTGCCTCCGCGATCACAGGGAACGCAGGGGAAGCAGCCGAAACGCGGGGGCCTTGGTCACAGCGTGCGCAGCAGCACCGCCGGGTGTTCCACACAGTCCGCCACGTACCGCAGGAAGCCGCCCGCGGTGCCGCCGTCGCAGACGCGGTGGTCGAAGGTGAGCGAGAGCTCGACGAGCTGCCGCACCGCCAGTTCGCCCTCGTGCACCCAGGGCTTGGGGATGATGCGGCCGACGCCGAGCATGGCGGCCTCGGGGTGGTTGATGATCGGGGTGGAGCCGTCGACACCGAACACGCCGTAGTTGTTCAACGTGAAGGTGCCGCCGGTGAGTTCCGCCGGTGTGAGGGTGCCCGTGCGGCCCGCCTCGGTCAGCCTGGCGAACTCCGCCGTCAGCGACTCGGCGTCCCGCGCGTGGGCGTCCCGTACGACCGGGACGACGAGCCCGCGCTCGGTCTGCGCGGCGAACCCGAGGTGCACATGGTCGAACTGGACTATCTCCCTGGCTTCCGTGTCGACCGTGGAGTTGAGCTCGGGGAACCGGGCCAGGGCCGCGGTGGTGATGCGGGCCAGCAGGGCGATCAGAGAGATCTTCGGTCCCCCTGCGGCGTTCATCGCGGTCCGCGCCCGCATGAGCTCCGTCGCGTCGGCGTCCACCCAGCAGGTGGCGTCCGGGATCTCCCGCCGGCTGCGGGAGAGCTTGTCGGCCACGGCACCGCGGACGCCCTTGAGGGGCGTACGGATGCCGGCGGGAGGGGCGGAGGAACGGACGGGGGGCTGCGCGGCCGGGGCGGCAGCGGAGGAAGCCGGGGCCGGTGCCGGGGTGGGCGTCACGCGCGCGTGCGGCTCGGCCGACGGCTGTGCCGTGCGTCCGTGCGCCTGAGCGGCCCGCAGGGCGTACTCGACGTCGGCCCGCAGGATCAGCCCCTCCGGTCCGGAGCCGTGCAACTCCCTCAGGTCCAGGCCGTTCTCCCGGGCGAGGCGGCGGACGAGGGGGGAGATGACCGGCACGGGCCCCTCGATCACCTCCCGCGCGGCAGCGGCGCCGTTGGCGGACACGGGTTCCACGGGGACGGCGGGTGCCGACTCCCCCGGGCGCACCCTTCTGCGCCGCGCCGGCGCCTCGGAGGTGCCGTAGCCGACGAGGACGTTGCCGGAGCCCTTGTCCGAGGCCGCACCCGAGTCCTCGGCCGGGCCGTCGGAGGCGGGCGCGCCGACGGCCACCGTCAGCAGCGGCGCGCCGACGGGAAGCTCGGAGCCCTCCTCGCCGAAGCGGGCCGTGACCACCCCGGCGTAGGGGCACGGGACGTCGACCATCGCCTTGGCCGTCTCGACCTCGACGACCGGCTGGTCGACGGCGACGACGTCACCGACCTCCACCAGCCAGCGGACGATCTCCGCCTCGGTGAGCCCCTCCCCGAGGTCGGGGAGCTTGAACTCCAACACCTGTGCCATCAGCTCTCGGCCTCCCACTGCAGACGCCCCACGGCGTCCAGGATCCGGTCCACGCCGGGCAGGTGGTGACGCTCCAGCATCGGCGGCGGGTAGGGGATGTCGAACCCGGCCACGCGCAGCACCGGCGCCTCCAGGTGGTGGAAGCAGCGCTCCGTGACCCGGGCCGCGATCTCCCCTCCCGGGCCGCCGAACCCGCCCGACTCGTGCACGACGACCGCTCGCCCGGTCCGCCGTACCGAGGCGCTGACCGTATCGTCGTCGAACGGCACCAGCGAGCGCAGGTCGACGACTTCCAGGTCCCACCCCTCGTCCCGAGCCGCCTCGGCGGCTTCGAGGCAGACGGGCACGGACGGTCCGTACGTGATGAGCGTGGCGCTCCGGCCGGAGCGCCGCACCACCGCGCGGCCAATCGGTTCAACGCTCTGCGGCTCGTCCGGGTTCCAGGTGTCCTTCGACCAGTACAGCCGCTTCGGCTCGAGGAAGACGACCGGGTCGTCGGAGGCGATGGACGCGCGCAGCAGCCCGTAGGCGTCGGCGACGGTCGCGGGCGTGACGACATGGAGCCCCGGAGTCGCCATGTAGTACGCCTCGGACGAGTCGCTGTGGTGCTCGACGCCGCCGATGCCGCCGCCGTAGGGGACGCGGATGGTGATGGGGAGCGGCATCCTGCCGCGGGTGCGGTTGCGCGTGCGCGCCACGTGCGAGATGAGCTGTTCGAACGCCGGGTAGGCGAACGCGTCGAACTGCATCTCCACGACGGGCCGCAAGCCGTACATGGCCATGCCCACCGCCGTACCCAGGATGCCCGCCTCGGCCAGCGGCGTGTCGGTGCAGCGGTCCTCGCCGAACTCCTTGGCGAGCCCGTCGGTGACCCGGAAGACACCGCCGAGAGTGCCGACGTCCTCACCCATGACGTGCACGGTGGGGTCGTCCGCCATGGCGTCGCGCAGCCCGCGCGTGAGGGCCTGCGCCATGGTGGCCGGCTTGGCGGCGACGGTGGTCATCGGTGCGACCCTTCCGACTCGGCTTCGAGCTCGGCCCTCAACTGGGCCTGCTGTTCCCGCAGTTGCGGTGTGGGCTCGGCGTACACATGGCCGAACAGGTCCATCGGGTCGAGAGCAGGGTCCTGGTTCATGCGTTCGCGCAGGTCGGCGGCCATGGTTTCGGCGGCGTCCCGGGCAGCCTGCTTGCCGGCCTCGTCGAGCAGGCCGCGCTCGGTCAGCTCGTGCTCCAGGAGCGTGATCGGGTCGTGCCCGCGCCAGGTCTCGACCTCGGAGTCGCCGCGGTAGCGGGTTGCGTCGTCGGCGTTGGTGTGGGCGTCGATGCGGTAGGTGATCGCCTCGATCAGCGTGGGACCGCCGCCCGCGCGCGCGTGCCGTACGGCGTCGCTCAGCACCTCGTGCACGGCGGCCGCGTCGTTGCCGTCGACCAGGCGGCCGGGCATCCCGTAGCCGACGGCCTTGTGGGCCAGCGACGGGGCCGCGGTCTGCTTGGCGAGCGGGACGGAGATCGCGAAGCCGTTGTTCTGGACGAGGAAGACGACCGGTGCCTGCCATACGGCGGCGAAGTTCAGCGCCTCGTGGAAGTCGCCCTCGCTGGTGCCGCCGTCGCCGACCATGGCGAGCGCGACCACGTCGTCGCCCTTGAGGCGGGCGGCGTGCGCGAGACCGACGGCGTGCGGGAGCTGGGTGGCGAGCGGCGTGCACAGAGGGGCCACGCGGTGCTCGTGCGGGTCGTAGCCGGTGTGCCAGTCGCCGCGCAGCAGGGTCAGCGCCTCGACGGGGTCCACGCCGCGTGCGACGACCGCGAGCGTGTCGCGGTAGCTCGGGAAGAGCCAGTCGCGCTCCTCGAGGGCGAGCGCGGCGGCGACCTCGCAGGCCTCCTGACCGGTGGTGGACGGGTAGACGGCAAGGCGGCCCTGCTTGGTGAGCGCGGTCGCCTGCGCGTTGTACCGCCGGCCCCGCACCAGCTCGGCATAGAGCCGGCGCAGCAGGTCCGGGTCGGCCTTCGCGGCGGCCTCGGTGCCCAGGACGCGGTACGGCTCCGCGTCGGGCAGCAGCGGCGCGGGGTCCATGCGGGGCTGCCAGGCGGGCGGCGGCGATGGCCGGTACGCGCCTCGCTGCTCCATGACCGTCATGACGGCACCTCCTCGTGGGAGCGACTACGGGAGGCGCAGCTCCAGTGACGCGCCTCACCTACCGATTGTTCGGTCGTCGGCACATTTTGGCTACAGGCGCCCTCAGGCTGTGGACAAACGGTTCTCCACAGCCTCCAATGAACGCAGTACGTCCACGGAGGGAAGGTGGGGGGACATGGCGCCTGAACAAATGGCCGAAAGCCCGGAAGAGGGCGCCCCCCTGCCACCGGCGCGGCCGCTCGACGCCATCGACGAGGACATCCTGCAGATGCTCCAGGCGGACGGCCGCGCGTCGATACGGTCGGTCGCCGAGCGGGTCCATGTCTCCCGTGCCAATGCCTACGCCCGCATCAACCGCCTCGTCGAGGACGGCGTCATCCGCGGTTTCGGCGCCCGCGTCAACCACGAACGCGCCGGTCACGGGACCTCGGCCTACATCACCCTCAAGATCGTCCAGAACACCTGGCGCACGGTCCGCGAGCAGCTCAGACAGCTGCCGGGTGCCTCTCACATCGCCCTCGTCGGGGGCGATTTCGATGTCCTGCTGCTGGTCCACACCTCCGACAACAGGGCACTGCGCGAACTGGTCCTCACCCGTCTCCAGGCGATCCCCGAGGTGCTCAGCACCCGCACGCTGCTGGTGTTCGAGGAGGAGGACCTGGAGCCGCAGGGCTGAGCGCCGAGTCGGACGGCCGGCCCGAGGCCATCGCCATGGCCGTCAGCGCCGCGAACAGCACCGGCAGGAGCGCGCATCCGAGCCCGGCACCGGCCGCCGTCATGCGCAGGACCCGCAGGGACCGGCGGTGCGGCAGTGCCCAGGCGATCGCGAGCAGGGCGAACCCCCGGAGGATCACCACCTCGATGCCGCTCGTGTAGCCGTCGGCGCGGAACATGCCGTACTCCCACACGAGGAGCGGCAGTCCGCGCAGCGCCGCCACGGAAGGCGCCCTCCACCACGTCGGATGGGCGCCGGAGAGCTGCGCGTCGTTCTGGATCACGCGTCCCAGTTCTCCGGCCCAGCGCGTCCCGGTCCATCGGGCGGCGTACTCACCCGCTCACGCGCGCGTACTCAGGTCGCCCGTCACGCAAGGTCGGCGTCCTGCGAGGTCAGCTCGCCCGGCGCAGTCCCCCGAAGACCAGCCGCGCCACCGTGTCGGCGACCTCGCGCTCGTTCATGCCGCGGCCGTCCGGGCGGTACCACTCGACGATCGAGTTGATCATGCCGAAGACGAGCCGGGTGGCCAGCCGGACCTCCACGTCCGCGCGCACCTCGCCGTCGGCGGCGGCCGCCTTCAGCAGGGCGGCGACCTGGTGGTCGAAGTCGCGGCGCCGTTCCAGGGCCCACCGCTCGGTGTCGGTGTTGCCGCGCACACGCAGCAACAGCGTCACGTACGGCAGCTCCGCTATGAGCACCTCGACCATGCGCCGTACGACGTACTCCAGCCGGTCGGCGGCGTGCCCCCCGCGCGCGAGGTCCTCGTCGAGGATCCCGAAGAGGCCGTCCAGCGCCCGGCTGACAGCCCGGCGCAGCAGCTCCTCCTTGCCCGTGACGTGGTGGTAGATCGACGACTTGGAGATGCCGGCCGCGCGGGAGAGGTGCTCCATGGAGGTGCCGTCGTAGCCGCGCTCGTTGAAGACCTGCACGGCGACGGTGAGCAGCGTCTCCGGGGTGTACGTGTCGCGCTTGGCGGTGGTCATGAGGTGCTGCCCTCCCGCTTGTCGGAGGCGTACGCGTGGCGGTACAGCGCGAGGGACGGCGCGTAGCGCCCGGAGGGGTCGCGCAGATGCAGGTCGTCGAGGAGGGAGTACGCCCAGTTGCGGCCGAGCCTGCGGCTCCACTCGAAGGGCCCGAGCGGGTAGTTCACGCCCAGGCGCATGGCGGTGTCGATGTCCTCCTCGGTGGCCACCCCCTTGGCCACCGCGTCGTGCGCGAGGTCGACGACCCGGGCGACCGTGCGGGCGACGATCATGCCGGGGACGTCGCCGATGACGCTGACGTCCTTGCCGAGCGCCTGGAAGAGGCCGGTGGCCTCGGCCAGGGTCTGCGGCGAGGTGTCCTGGGAGGCGGACAGCGCGATCCGGGTGGCCCGGCGGTAGTCGACGGCCAGGTCGAAGTAGACGACGTCCCGGAACTCCACGGACGTCTGGCCGTCGGCGAGCGCGAGCTGGCCGCCGCCGGGCAACACCAGGCGGGTGCCGTGGTCCTCGTCCTCCTCACGGACCGGAATGCCCGCCTCGCGGATCAGCGCGAGCAGCTCGGAGGCGGGGCCCAGGTCACCCTCGACGACGACGTAGGCGGGCTGCCGGGCCTTCTCGGCGGTGTGCGGCTCGGAGGGCTCGGCATCCTCCGCGTAGTCGTACCAGCCGTGTCCGCTCTTGCGGCCGAGCCGGCCGGACTCGACCAGGCGCCGCTGGGCGAGCGAGGGCGTGAAGCGCACGTCCTGGAAGAAGGACTGCCACACGGAGTGCGTGACGGACTCGTTGACGTCCTGCCCGATGAGGTCGGTCAGCTCGAACGCGCCCATCCTGAAGCCGCCGCACTCGCGCAGGACGGCGTCGATGGTGGCCGGATCCGCGCCCTGCGCCTCGTGGACCGCGAAGGCCTCGGCGTAGAAGGGCCGCGCGATTCGGTTGACGATGAAGCCGGGGGTGTCCGCGCAGGCGACCGGCGTCTTGCCCCACGCGCGGGCCGTCTCGTACGCGCGCGTGGCCGACGTGACGTCGGTGGCGAACCCGGAGACGACCTCGACCAGCGGCAGCAGCGGAGCGGGGTTGAAGAAGTGCAGGCCGACGAAGCGGCCGGGGCTGTCCAGGGCACCGCCGATGGCCGTCACCGACAGGGACGAGGTGTTGGTGGCGAGCAGGCAGTCCTCGCCGACGATGCCCTCCAGCTCGCGGAAGAGCTCCTGTTTGACGTCGAGGCGTTCCAGGACGGCCTCGATGACCAGGGCGCAGTCCGCGAGCTCGGCGAGGGACTCGGCGGGCAGCAGCCGCGCGCGGGCCGCGTCCCGGTCGGCGCCGGTGAGGCGGTCCTTCTCGACGAGCCGGTCGAGGCGCGCGCCGATCGAGTCGGCGGCGGCCTGGGCGCGTCCCGGAGCAGCGTCGTACAGCCGTACGGGGTGGCCCGCCACCAACGCGACCTGGGCGATGCCCTGGCCCATGGTGCCGGTGCCGACGACGGCCACGGGGCTGCTGAGGTCGAGTGCTGTCATGTGCGCGATCCTCCCGCACGGGGTTTTCCACAGATGCGGCGGACCCCCTTGAACCGACCGATCGTTCGGTTACTCTAACTCTGACTGGCCTTTCCTGCCCATGTTTCTGCCCAGGTCATGAGCTCGACGGAGAGCTCTTGAAACGAGGAGTTGGTCCCGCATGGCCGCCGAACTGACCGCCCACGAGCTGATCGCCAAGCACCGGCCCACCCTCGACCAGGCGCTGGAAGCGATCCGCACACGTGCGTACTGGTCCCCGCACCCCGAGCACCCCAAGGCCTACGGTGAGAACGGCAGCCTGGACGCGGCAGCGGGCAAGGCATCCTTCGACGCCCTCCTGGGAGGCCGCCTCGACCTCGGCCAGCCCGGCACCGACGGCTGGGTCGGCGGCGAGGCCTCTCCGTACGGCATCGAGCTGGGCGTCGAGTACCCGCACGCGGACATCGACCAGCTGCTGCCCGCCATGAAGTCCGGCATGCGGGCGTGGCGGGACGCGGGCGCGGAGATGCGCGCGGTGGTCTGTCTGGAGATCCTCAAGCGGATCAGCGACCGCACGCACGAGTTCGCGCACGCGGTCATGCACACCTCCGGCCAGGCCTTCATGATGTCCTTCCAGGCGGGTGGCCCGCACGCACAGGACCGCGGCATGGAAGCGGTGGCGTACGCGTACGTCGAGCAGGTGCGCACCCCCGACACGGCGGAGTGGACCAAGCCGCAGGGCAAGCGCGACCCGCTCGCCCTGAACAAGCAGTTCACGCCGGTCCCGCGCGGCATCGCGATGGTCATCGGCTGCAACACCTTCCCGACCTGGAACGGCTACCCCGGGCTGTTCGCCTCCCTCGCCACCGGCAACGCGGTCCTGGTGAAGCCCCACCCGCGCGCAGTACTGCCGCTCGCGCTCACCGTGCAGGTCGCCCGGCAGGTGCTCGCCGAGGCGGGCTTCGACGCGAACCTGGTCGCGCTGGCCGCCGAGCGCCCCGGCGAGGGCATCGCCAAGACGCTGGCCACCCGCCCGGAGATCCGGATCATCGACTACACGGGCTCGACCGTGTTCGGCGACTGGCTGGAGGCCAACGCCCGCCAGGCGCAGGTCTTCACGGAGAAGGCCGGCGTCAACACGGTGATCGTCGACTCGACGGACAACTACAAGGGCATGCTGTCCAACCTGGCCTTCTCGCTGTCCCTGTACAGCGGCCAGATGTGCACCACCCCGCAGAACCTGCTGATCCCCCGCGACGGCATCCGCACCGAGGAGGGCCCGCGGACCTTCGACGAGGTCGTCGCCGACCTCGCCCGCTCGGTCGACGGCCTCCTCGGCGACGACGCCCGCGCGAACGCGCTGCTCGGCGCGATCGTCAACCCCGACGTCAAGGCGCGCCTGGAGGCTGCCGCCGGTCTCGGCGAAGTCGCCCTCGCCTCCCGCGAGATCGCGAACCCGGAGTTCCCGGACGCGGTGGTCCGCACGCCGGTGATCGTGAAGCTCGACGGCGCCAAGCCGGACGACGAGTCCGCCTACATGAGCGAGTGCTTCGGCCCGGTCTCCTTCGCCGTCGCGGTCGACTCGGCCGCGGACGCGGTGGAGTTGCTGCGGCGGACGGTGCGTGAGAAGGGCGCCATGACGGTCGGTGCGTACACGACCGACGACGAGGTCGAGCAGGCCGTGCAGGAGGCCTGCCTGGAGGAGGCGGCCCAGTTGTCGCTGAACCTCACGGGCGGGGTGTACGTGAACCAGACGGCCGCGTTCTCGGACTTCCACGGTTCGGGCGGCAACCCTGCGGCCAACTCCGCGCTGTGCGACGGGGCGTTCGTGGCGAACCGGTTCCGGGTCGTCGAGGTGCGCCGGGAGGCCTAGGCGCTGAAGCCCCCGGTGAGACTCCAGTGGTACAGCGTCATCGCCACACTGGTCGCGAGGTTGTAGCTGGAGACCTGGGGGCGCATCGGCAACGCCACCAAATGGTCGGCACGCGCGCGTAGTTCGGTCGACAGGCCGGTGCGTTCGGAGCCGAAGGCGAGGACGGCGTCGTCCGGGAGCTTGCTGCCCCGGATGTCGTCGCCCTCGGGGTCCAGGGCGAACAGCGGCCCGGGCGGCAGCTCCGCCACGTCCAGCCGCTCCACGGCGGTCGCGAAGTGCAGCCCCGCCCCACCGCGTACGACCGTCGGATGCCAGGGGTCGAGGGTGCCGGTGGTGACGACGCCGGTCGCGCCGAAGCCGGCGGCCAGACGGATCACGGCGCCCGCGTTGCCGAGGTTGCGCGGGTTGTCGAGGACCACTACGGGGGCGGTGCGCGGGGTGCGCGCCAGCTTCTCCAGGTTGGCGGCGCGAGACGGTCGTACCGCCAGGGCGGCGACCCCGGTGGGGTGCGGGCGCGGCACCAGCGAGGTGTACGTCGACTCCGGGACCTGCGTCAGGAGCGCGTCCAGAGCGTCCCGTACGTCCGGTGCCAGCTCGTCGGCGAGCGCGAGCGCCGCATCCCGGTCGACGGCGACCGCGACCGGGACCTCGGCGCCGAAGCGCACGGCGTGCTTGAGGGCGTGGAAACCGTCGAGCAGCACGGAGGTGCCGGCGAGCCGGTTCCAGGAGGTCACGGTCATGCCGTGAAGCCTACGTGCGCGTGCTCGGGGTTCTCCGGGGTGCGCGGCCCCGGCAGCTCCGTGGGGTCGTCACCGCGCCGGACCAGCCGCGACAGCCCCCCACGCGCGCGTGCCGCCCAGCCGCCGAGGCGGCGCAGGAACGACGTCGGCAGGAAGACCGCGTCCGCCGCGATCATCGCCAGGGAGAAGAACGGCAGCCCGAGGACGACCGCGATCACGGCGTGCTCGGTGATCATCGCGGCGAGGAGGACGTTCTTGACCCGCCGGTTGAACAGCGTGAACGGGAAAGCGACCTGCACGATGACCGTGCCGTAGGTGATGAGCATCACCATCGTGCCGCTGGACGACAGCAGGTCGGCGAGGGCGGGCCAGGGCGAGAAGTAGTCGAGGTGCAGCGGGTAGTGGACGGCGGTGCCGTCCTGCCAGCGGGAGCCCTGGATCTTGTACCAGCCGGCGGTGGCGTAGATCAGGCACGCCTCGGCCATGATCACCAGCAGGGCGCCGTTGTGGACGATGTTGCCGATGACGTCGAGCAGGATGCGGGGCTGGTCGGTCCGCGCCAGGCGGCCCACGATCCACCGGACGGCCAGTGCGAGCCAGACGCCCCACAGGATCACCGGCACGGTCAGGTCGCCGTCGAGACGGCCCACCGCGGTCACGGCGACCAGCGCGACCCCGAACACGCTCCACAGGAGCGGACCGATCCGGTCCGGCCCGACCCGCTCGCCACGCGCACGTGCCTCGCCCGCGCGCCTCGCCCGGCGCTCGTCCAGCGACCAGACCTGGCCGCAGCGCGTGAAAACGAGGTAGACGCACATCAGGTGCAGCACGTTGTCGCCGCCGTCGCCCATGAAGATGGAGCGGTTCTGCAGCGAGAGCACGCCGACCATGAAGAGCACGGACATCGTGCGGGTGCGCCAGCCGAGCAGCAGCAGCACGCTGGCCAGGACCGCGAGGACGTAGACGCTCTCGAACCAGAACCCGCTGCTCGACCAGATCAGGGCCGTGAACGACCCGTTCGTCCCGATCAGCTGCTGGGCCAGGTCGAAGTCCCAGGGACCGTCGGGGCCGTACATCTCCTGGCGGTGCGGAAACTCGCGCAGCAGGAACAGCAGCCAGGTCGCGGTGAAGCCGATACGGATCACGGCCGTCTGGTACGGGCCGAGGGCGGTCTCGGTGACCCGGGCGATGCCGGCGGAGATGGCGAGGGAGAAGCGGTTCACGGGGCGCTCCCCTCGTGCGCGCCCGCGGTGTCGGTCGCGTCGGCCGTGACCGACCACCAGGGCAGCACCCGGTAGGTCGGCTTGTCCGAGACCTGCTCGCCGCTCCACTTGGGCGGGTCCACGTTGGTGGTGCGGGAGCGAACCTGGACGCGTTCGAGGACGCCGCTCTCACCGGCCGCGTTCGCACGGTCCAGACGCAGCTCCACTATGCGTCGCAGGTACGTCTCGGACAGGGCACCGCGCAGGCCCACCGGACGGTTCTCGGCGTCGTGCGTGGCGACGAAGAAGTCCCAGGCCCGGCGCAGCTCGTTCTGCTGGGTGTGGCTGGGCAGCAGATTGCCGTCGATGGCCCGGCCGTCCTGGGCGGACAGGTCGTACCAGCCGGTGGTGCGGCGGCCGCCGTCGGCCGTGCCGACCTGGGCGCGGACCTGCACCGCGATGTTCTGCTGCAGCGGGTTGGGGGCGAACAGCTTCCAGTTCTGTTCGAACTCCGGATATATCCAGTCGTCGATCGCCTTGCCGTGCTGCTTGGTGACCGTGTTCGGCGGGGCGACGTGCAGAAAGACCATGCCTATGTGGACACAGACGGCTATCGCCACGACCGCGAGGGCGAGGGCGGCGCCGATCTGGTAGCGCAGGGAGAGGGCGGCCACGCCGGTGCGGGGTTCGCCGGACGGCAGCACGGGAGACGGCTCGACGGCGGACGGGACAGCGGCGTCCCGCGGCTCCTCGTCCGGCCCGTGCCGGGCCGCCGAGCCTGCGTCGTACGCGTCGTCCATGTAGCCCCGTTTCCCGATTCCGGTCCGTCTTCCCTCGGCGCTCGCACGGGAACGGTACTCAGGCCCACCCGCCGGGCAAAGCCCCAGCCGGGCCGCCGTCGCCCACACCTTACGGGGGTCCCACAAGGCCGTACGGGGCCCTGCGTGGGTCCTCCACAGAGCATTCCCTTCTTCTAGAACCTGTTCTATCTTGACGCTCCGTCAGATCGCCGTGGGTGTGGACGTGTGGAAGGGCAGGGACCGTGGACTTCACCTTCACCGAGGAGCAGCAGGCGGCGGCCGAGGCGGCGCGCGGGGTGTTCGCCGGGGTCGCTCCCGACTCCGTGCCCTCTCCCGCGCTCACGCCTGGTGCCGTCGCCGACGACTTCGACCGCGCCTTGTGGGCCCGGCTCGCGGACGCCGACCTGCTGAGTCTGCTGCTCGCGGAGGAGCATGGCGGGGCGGGCCTCGACGCCGTCGCGCTGTGCCTGGTGCTGCGCGAGTCGGCGAAGGTACTGGCACGGGTGCCGCTGCTGGAGAACAGCGCGGCGACCGCGGCAGTCCAGGCCTACGGCGGCCCCGAGCTGAAAGCCGACCTGCTGGCGCGGGCGGGGCGCGGGGAAGTCGTGCTCACGGTCGCCGCGCACGGCCGCACCGGCCACGACCCGGCCGAGCTCGCGGTGACCGCCCGGCAGGATTCCGGTTCCGGTTCCGGTTGGGTGCTGGACGGGGTGCAGACAGCGGTGCCCTGGGCGTACGACGCCGATCTCGTCGCCGTGCCGGCCCGTACGGCCGCCGACCGGACCGTCCTCGCACTGGTCCCGCGCGAGGCGCCGGGGGTCTCGCTCGCCGAGCAGTTCTCGACCAGCGGGGAGCGGCTGGGGGAGCTGCGGCTGGATTCGGTGGAGCTCGCGGCGCGGGACGTCATCGACGCCGAGGGGGCGTGGGAGTGGCTGCGGGAGCTGCTGGCCACGGGGACATGCGCGCTGGCGCTCGGGCTGGGTGAACGGGTGCTCGGGATGACCTCGGAGTACGCGGGCAAGCGGGAACAGTTCGGGCATCCGATCGCCACGTTCCAGGCGGTCGCCGTGCAGTCCGCCGACCGCTACATCGACCTGCGCGCGATGGAGGCCACGCTGTGGCAGGCCGCGTGGCGGATCGCCTCGGGGGCGCCGGGAGCGCTGCCCGCCTCCGGAGACGTGGCCGTGGCCAAGATCTGGGCCTCGGAGGGCGTACGCCGCGTCGTGCAGACGGCCCAGCATCTGCACGGCGGCTTCGGCGCCGACGTCGACTATCCGCTGCACCGGTACCACGCCTGGGCCAAGCACCTAGAGCTGGCGCTCGGCCCGGCGGCGGCACACGAGGAGGCGCTGGGGGATCTGCTGGCGGCGCATCCGCTGGGGTGACCTGCGGATACCGGGTGCCCTGGGGGACGTACGGTCCCTACAGGACGAAGCCCGGCTGGCCCTCGTCGGTCACCACGGGACGTCCCACCGCCGCCCACACCTGCATGCCGCCGTCGACGTTCACGGCGTCGATGCCCTGCTGGACGAGGTACATCGCGACCTGCGCCGAGCGGCCGCCGGAGCGGCAGATCACATGGACGCGGCCGTCCTGCGGGGCGGCCTCGGTCAGTTCGCCGTAGCGGGCCACGAAGTCGCTGATGGGGATGTGCAGGGCCTTCTCGGCGTGACCCGCCTGCCACTCGTCGTCCTCGCGGACGTCCAGCAGGAAGTCGTCGTCCTTGAGGTCGGTGACCTCGACTGTCGGCACGCCAGATCCGAAATGCATGAGTCCGACGCTACCGGACGGCTGCGGGTGCCCGACGGAGCTCCCATGGGGAGAGCCGTTCAGAGCAGTTTCCGGCCCCTAGTCGAGCAGCGTTGCCAGTTCTGCTTCCCTCGCCTCGACCTGGGCCAGGAGCTGGTCGGCGATCTCGTCGAGGAGGCGGTCGGGGTCGTCCGGGGCCAGGCGGAGCATCGCACCGATCGCGCTCTCCTCCAGCTCGTTCGCGACCAGGGCGAGCAGCTCCTTGCGCTGGGCGAGCCACTCGAGGCGGGCGTAGAGCTCCTCGGCCGGGGTCGGGCCCTGCTCCTTCGGCACCGGTCCCGCGGCCCACTCCTCGGCCAGCTCCCGCAGCAGCGCCTCGTCGCCTCGGGCATAGGCAGCGTTGACGCGGGTGATGAACTCCTCGCGCCTCGAACGCTCGTCCGACTCCTGGGCGAGGTCGGGGTGGGCCTTGCGGGCCAGCTCGCGGTAGAGCTTGCGGGCCTCGTCGCTCGGGCGCACCCGCTGCGGGGGCCGCACCGGCTGGTCCGTGAGCATCGCCGCGGCCTCCGGGAACAGCCCCTCGCCGTCCATCCAGCCGTGGAACAGCTCCTCGACGCCGGGCATCGGCAACACCCGGGCGCGGGCCTCCTCGGCCTTGCGGATGTCCTCGGGGTCACCGGTGCGGGCGGCCGTGGCCTCGGCGATCCGGGCGTCCAGCTCGTCGAGGCGGGCGTACATCGGGCCGAGCTTCTGGTGGTGCAGCCGAGAGAAGTTCTCCACCTCGACGCGGAAGGTCTCCACCGCGATCTCGTATTCGATCAACGCCTGCTCGGCGGCCCGCACGGCCCGCTCCAGCCGCGCCTCGGGCCGCTCCGCCCCGTCCTCGGCCGGCACCTGTGCCTCACCACCCTGCTCAGCTCCGTCGGCGGGCACCTCGGCACCGCCCGACGTGCCCGCACCAGCGGGTTCGGCCTGGGACTGTTCAGCTTCCGGCGTCGTCACCCGACCAGCGTAGGCCACACCTGCCCGGCCCTTCGTGCCCTGCGACTCCACGCCGGACAGCTCCGGCGCTTCGCCTCAGCCGGCCTGCAGCCTTCGTGCCCCTGCGGCTTCGGGCCTCCGCGAGTCGGCCTGGCGTCTTCGCGCCCTGCGGCCTCCAGACCTCCGCGCCAGCCGGCCCGGCGTCCTCGTGCCCCGCGGCTCCGGACCCCCGCCCCAGCCGGCCCGGCGTCCTCGTGCCCCGCGGCTCCGGACCCCCGCGCCAGCCGGCCCGGCGTCCTCGTGCCCCGCGGCTCCGGACCCCCGCCCCAATCGACCCGGCGTCCTCGTGCCCCGCGACCTCCGCACCCCCGCCCCCATCGGCCCGGCGTCCTCGTGCCCCGCGACCTCCGCACCCCCGCCCCCATCGGCCCGGCCCCATCGCCTGCGCTCAGCTCCGGCAGCTACGGACCCTCGCGTCGCCCCCGGCCCTTCACCCCGCAGGCCCGGACGTCCCTCACTCTCTCCGGCTCGGCCCGGCGGGTCCGGGTGGTGAGCCCGGTTCGGCCCGACGTTCGTCCCGACCGACGGCGCCGCTCCCCGGCCCTATCCGCCCCGCCCTCATGCCTCGGAACAGCCGGCGGCCACCCACTCCGCCACGAGGTCCCGGCACACCACGAGCAGCGTCCCGGTCCGACAGGCGATCTCATGCGTGCAGCCGTCGGCATGCGGAAGCACCTCGTCGAGAATCACGTCTCCCAAGGTGCGCACATCGCAGACCTCCGCCGCGTCCGCCGCGTCCGCGTGGAAGCGTGAGACGCCGTCGTAGCGGACGACCAGGTCCTCGTCGTGCTTCCAGCAGTTGTGCCGGAGCCGCAGCTCGGCCCTGTCGCCGACGCGCCGAACCTCGTGCGGCGTCAGATCCTTCACACAGCGTCTGCCGGAGAAGTCGTAGTGGCCGGGGTCGGTGGCGAACGCACGCGCGCCGGACGGCAGGCCCTCCGCGAGCTCGGGCAGCCGGGCCAGATAGGCGGTCGGGTCGATCACGCCGACTGCCTCACCGGGCCCACCGGTGCCGAGGGTGACGTACCTCACCGACCGACCCCGCGAACCGACCGCCGCCGCTCACACTCCCGTCTCGGCCGCGATCCGCCCCGCCCGTACCGCCGACACCAGCGCGGTGTGGTCAGCCTCCGTGCGGTCGGCGTAGGTGACGGCGAAGCCGGCGATCGCCTCGTCCAGTTCCTCGTTCTTGCCGCAGTAGCCGGAGATCAGGCGGGGGTCGGCGCTGTGGGAGTGGGCGCGGGCCAGGAGGGCGCCGGTCATGCGGGCGTAGTCGTCTATCTGGTCGGCGGCCAGTGCCGCCGGGTCGACGCTGCCCTTGCGGTTGCGGAACTGGCGTACCTGGAAGGGCCGGCCGTCGACCGTCGTCCAGCCCAGCAGGATGTCGCTGACCACCTGCATCCGCTTCTGGCCGAGCACCACGCGCCGCCCCTCGTGCTCCGGCTCCGGCACTTCGAAGCCGGCCGTCACCAGATGCGGGACGAGGGCCGAGGGGCGGACCTCCTTCACCTGAAGGACCAGGGACTCGCCCCGGTGGTCCAGCAGCAGGACGACGTACGAGCGTGTGCCCACGCTGCCCGTGCCCACCACGCGGAACGCCACGTCGTGCACCGCGTGCCGGGAGAGCAGGGGGTGACGGTCCTCGGAGAGCGTGCCGAGGTAGCTCTCCAGTGACGCCGCGACCGCCGCCGCCTCCGCGTCCGGAACCCGGCGCAGCACCGGCGGGGCGTCGACGAACCGGCGGCCTCCGTCCCCGGTCGGCTCCGTCGACTTCGCCGCGAAGCGCCCGCTGGTGTTGCCCCGCGCCTTCTCCGCGACCCGCTCCAGCGTGCCGATCAGGTCATGGGCGTCGGTGTGGGAGACCAGCTCCTCGTTCGCGATCGCGTTCCACGCGTCCAGCACCGGGAGCTTGGCCAGCAGCCGCATGGTGCGCCGGTAGGCACCCACCGTGTCGTGCGCCGCCTTGCGGCACGCGTCCTCGTCGGCGCCCGCTTCCCGGCCCGCGAGCACGAGCGAGGTGGCGAGCCGCTTGAGGTCCCACTCCCAGGGGCCGTACAGCGTCTCGTCGAAGTCGTTCAGATCGATGACCAGGCCGCCACGCGCGTCGCCGTACAGGCCGAAGTTCGCCGCGTGCGCGTCACCGCAGATCTGGGCGCGGATCCGGGTCATGGGGGTGCGGGCGAGGTCGTACGCCATGAGGCCCGCCGAGCCGCGCAGGAACGCGAAGGGCGTCGCCGCCATCCGGCCGACCCTTATCGGCGTGAGCTCGGGGAGCCGGCCGAGGTTGGACTCCTCGACGGCGGCCACGGCGTCGGGGCGGGCGTCGTCGAGGTCGAGAACCGCGTGGTCAGCGCGCGGCACCCGCCCGCGCAGTGCCTTGCCGTCCTCCTTGGGCGATCCACCGCCGGGCCACTCGGCGAAGCCGCGCACGCTGGGCAGCCGACGCGCCGCGGAATCCGACGACGACTCCGATGCCACCGCGGCCACCTGCGCCGTAGCCTCCGCACCGACCTCGGTCATACCGACCGCCTCCCCCGCTCACGCACGAACATCAACTCGTGCCGACGTTACAGCCGGTGGCCGAAACACGTCAGACCCTGTGGACAACTCCGTGGTTGTGGAAAACACGGCTTGGCGCGATGCCGTAGCGCCGGTCGAGGGAGCCCGATCCGCCTCGGCAGTTTCTGGCGAGTCCGCCCCGGCGGTCACCAGGGCACCGGCAGCCACCAGGGCATCGACAGTCATCAGGCCCTCGCCTCAGCAGCTCTCCGGCCCCACACCGTCGGCCAAATGTTCCTGCGCCCACAGTCCCAGCGCGGTGAGCGCAGGCTCCAGCGCGGCGCCCGCCTCCGTCAGCCGGTACACCACCCGCAGCGGCGGCCCCTCGTACACCTCGCGCACCACCAGCCCCGCGGCGGCGAGCTCGGTCAGCCGGTCGGACAGCATGCGCTCGCTGATGCCGGGAACGGCCCGGCGCAGGGAGACGAAGTACGCGGGCCCCGCGGTCAGGACGGACACGATCGGGCCGGTCCAGCGCTTGCCGAGCAGCTGGAAGACGCGAGTGATGCCCTCGTCGACCCGTTTGCACGCCGATACGTCGTGACTCTGCTCACCCGCCATGCCCTTCAGGGTACTGCCCTGCGGTACGGGGATGAAAAAAAGTAAGTGACTGTGTTATTCATAGTCGAGTACGAATGCTTAGGAACTGCGGAAGGTGCATCGGGCTCCCGGCCCTTCCCATGCCCGCTTCCCAACGGCTTCCCAACGGCTTCCCATCCGCTTCCGTCCCTCTGGAGACCCCCATGGCAACGCTCCTGCACATCGACTCCTCGGTCTTCCCGACCGACGCCTCCTCCTCCCGCGCCGTCACCGACGCCTTCCGCCGTATCTGGCAGGAACAGCACCCGGAGGGCACGGTGATCCACCGCGACCTGGCCTCGAACCCGGTGCCGCACATCTCCGCCCACGCCCACACCGCCGGTTTCGCCGATCCGGCCACGCACACCCCCGAGCAGGCCGCCGCCTTCGCCGAGCGCGTGACGCTGATCGAGGAACTGGAGCGTGCGGACGCCGTGCTGATCGGCGCTCCGATGTACAACCTGACGATCCCGTCGACCCTGAAGGCCTGGCTGGACCAGGTGGTCCTGTTCGGCCGTACCGCGGGCGACGCCCAGTCGGTCAAGGGCACCCCGGTCACCGTCGTGGCCAGCCGCGGCGGCGCGTACGGGCCGGGCACCCCGCGCGAGGGCTACGAGTACGTGCAGAACTACCTGTCGGCAGTCCTGGCCGACTTCCTCGGCGCCGACCTCGAGTTCATCGTTCCGGAGCTCACGATGGCCCCGGCCAACCCGGAGATGGCCGACCTGGTCCCCCTCTTCGAGGCCTCCCGCGAGCGCGCCCTCGACGAGGCCGCCGCGAGGGCGAAGCAGTTGGCCCAGCAGCTCGCGGCGTAGCCACGTCGCACGCGGCCGAAGGACAGTCGCGCATGCCGCGTGCCGAACGCCGCATCGAAGTCACGCGCGCGTGGGAGATCCCGCTCCGGCGAACGGGTTCCACGCGCGCGTGGCGGTGCGCAACGCCGAGAGTCGCTACGACGACGAATGCGGCAACGAACCCGACGTCGAATACGACGCCCAGCCGCCGGCCCAGGCAACGTCTCGCGACGCTTCACGGGTCACGGCACCGGGCACCGGACACCGGGCCAGCAGATCACCCGGGCCACCGGTCACGGGCCGTCGCCAACCCCCTGCCCCGAAACAACCGAAACACCGGTCGAGGCCCCCGGCACCGCTCCCGCCGAGTCCCGCCCCGCCGACGGCAAACGCAGCGCCACGACCAGCCCGATCACCGCGAGCACGGTGACCCGCACCAGATGCGCGTCCCGGCGCTCGGGCACTCCCTGAGGGGCGCGCCCCCGCCCCTCACCCACGTCCACGTCCGGCCCCCACCCAACGCGCCGCCCCACGAGCGGCCATCACCAGTTCCGTCCTCCGGAACCAGTCGGCCGGCACCAGCGGATAGACCAGGTACCCGAACCGCGTCGCCGGCATCAGGCACATCGCCAGCCCCAACCCGAGCGCCCGCCGGTCCGCGGCCGCGACGACGGTCCTGGGCGGACGTACCGCCAACGACACCGCGACGCCGACGGCAGCGGCCGCGAGCCCGGCCATGGCGAGGACGGAGCCGCCGGGGACGTACGTGGCCAGCAGGTACCCCGGCAGCGGGCTGGCCGCCGGTGAGTGCGCCCTCGCACTCACCGAGCGGGAAGAGCACCACATGCTCGACGAAGGCATGCGGATCGGCCAGGGCCACCGGCACCACAGCCACCGCGGCCACCAGCACGGCGACGGTTCCGGCCCGTATCGCCGCCCCGGCGCCCCGCCGTCACCGCGAGCAGCACCAGCCCCACCGGCAGCAGCAGCCAGGCCGTCCACTTCAGCGCGGCCGCACCCCCCATCGCGAGCCCCGCCGCCGTACCGGACCCGCCCCGGCCCGCCAGCGCCAGCCCGAGGCACATCAGCCCGATCACCGGCAGATCGACTCCGCCGACGGCCAGCGGGAGCGCCACCGGGGGGAAGGACGCGAGGAGGAGTACGGCGTCCGGGCTCGCCTTCCCAGCGCTCGAAGCCGACCGGTCCGAAGCCGATCGGTCGGAAGGCGATCGATCGGAAGCCGCTCGCCCCGGGCCGGCTCCGCCCGAAATCCCGCCCCACAAAAGCCGGTTGAGAACGGCCCGCCGCGCGGCAGCGAGCATGCTCGCCATGAACACCCCGCCGAACCACACCCGGGCATCCGCGAGCGGCGTGCCGCCGAACAGCGCGTGAGGGATCCCGAAGATCGCCATGCCCGGCAGGTAGGGGTTGCAGTCGTCGACGCCGGCCGGATGCGGCACGTACGGGCTGCCGGAGTCCAGCAGCAGGCGCCCGAGTGCTCTACCACCCGCACCTCCGACTGCGCGGCACCTGCCGCGATCATCAGCGCCAGCGGGACGACGACGGATCCGAGCAGCGCGGCAACACGCACCGCGGCCGTTCCAAGGGCGCGGCGACCTACGGGCGAGCTCCGCGGCGACGGCGTACCCGACGGCGGCGCAGACGCCCCAGATCCGGTGCGGGGTGAGGGTCGTGACCAGGGCCAGCGACAGCGCGAAGACCGCGCATCCGAGCCAGAACAGCACGTCGCGGCGAACACGGGGAGCCCGGCGCGACCGATCACGGCCACTCCGGACGGGCACCTGCGGCACTGGGGCGATGACAGGGCCGCCACCGGACCGGACTCCGGCGACGAAGGAGAGGGACTCGGGTGGCATCGGCGGGCTCCCGGAGAAGGGGATCCCCAATCTCGTGCCGTGGCGGCAACGGCCACCTCGGCCGAACGGCCACCGTTCACAGCCCGCGCGGCAAGCCGCTCAGCCGAAAGACCGACCGGGCGACCAGGCCGCCTCCCGCAGGGTCCCGGGCATACCGAAGAACCCACCGGCGACCGCAGTCACCGCACGCCGCCCCACCGCCCCACCGCGCCCGCACACCGACCGGCACAATCACCGCATGCATCTGATCTCTGTCGTCCTCGTCGCCCTCATGGCGGTGCTGCACGCCTACATCCTGGTCCTGGAGATGTTCCTGTGGCAGCGCGCTCCGGGGCGCCGCTTCCACGGCTTCGACGCCGAGCTGGCCCGCACCACCGCGCCGCTGGCGGCCAACCAGGGCCTCTACAACGGCTTCCTCGCCGCGGGCCTGGTCTGGGGTCTGATCGCCGACGACCCGACCGGCTACCGCGTCCAGATCTTCTTCCTGTCCTGCATCGTCGTCGCGGGCGTCTACGGCGCGGCCACCGCCAACCGCCGCATCCTCTTCGCCCAGGCGCTGCCCGCAGCCGTGACCCTCGCCACGGTCATCGCCGGCGGCTGAGCCCGACGCCGTGGCCTGAGAGCTTCATCACAGGTCACGGCCGCCGAGGGCGCCGTATCGATGCAGCGAGAGGCACGACGTGTCGAACGCAACACCGCACAACGAGAAGAGGCGGCATCGTGATTACGATGCCGCCTCTTCGAGGGTGCGCGAGGGGGGAGTTGAACCCCCACGCCCTTGCGGGCACTGGAACCTGAATCCAGCGCGTCTGCCTATTCCGCCACCCGCGCATTGGGTGTGTCCTCGGGCTCTTCCCTTGCGGTCCGGCGCCTTCCGACACGCAGAACATTAGCACGCCGTCCAGGGTGGATTCACATCCCTTATCCCCAGGCAGCCGCCGTTCAGCGGGTGTACGGAGGCCATGCGGATGCCGTGCGGCGGCCGTACAGTCGCCCACCAGCACAAGTCGGGACGGCCCGCCCGGCACCGGCCGCGCGGGGGTGCCCCGCGCTCCGTATCAGCGAGAACCTGTTCACGTATCAACCTCGTACCGGTACCGCGCATCTCACCAGGAGCGGGTCGGGGTCCACAGTCAGGTGCGGGACACTGGTCTGCGGCCGCCTCTACGATCCATGGCAAGACTGTGTCCGTGAGGAGTTCGAAGGGGAGCTCCACAGGGAACTTCGAGGGCGTCGACACCCGTCGACCGGGCCGACAGGGGGAACCAGCCGATTCACCGGCGCGTGGATACGATCAGTAAGCAGTACCAGGTAAGGCAGTGCCCGCCCGGCGGGAAAAAGGACGAAGCAGGCTACGGAGGAGGTGCCCCATGGGAGTCCTGAAGAAGTTCGAGCAGCGTCTCGAAGGTCTGGTCAACGGCACCTTCGCCAAGGTGTTCAAGTCCGAGGTCCAGCCCGTGGAGATCGCGGGAGCGCTCCAGCGCGAGTGCGACAACAACGCGACCATCTGGAACCGCGACCGCACGGTCGTCCCCAATGACTTCATCGTGGAGCTCAGCACGCCGGACTACGAGCGTCTGAGCCCCTACTCCGGCCAGCTCGGCGACGAGCTCGCCGGCATGGTCCGCGACTACGCCAAGCAGCAGCGCTACACCTTCATGGGCCCGATCAAGGTCCACCTGGAGAAGGCCGACGACCTCGACACCGGCCTGTACCGCGTGCGCAGCCGTACGCTCGCCGGCTCCACCGACCAGCAGAGCGGCCAGCCGGCCCCCGCACCCGCCGCCCCGGCCGGGCGGCCCGGTGCCGGTGGCGGTGGTGGCGCCCAGGGTGGCTACGGCTACCCGCCGGCCGCCGCACCCGCCGGCGCACCGCCCATGCCGGCCGCGCCGCCGCCCGGCGGCCGTCCCGGCGGCTACGGCTACCCGCAGCCCGCGGGCGGCCAGCGACCTCCCGCCGCACCCGCGGCCGGTGGCCGCACCCGCTACTGGATCGAGATCAACGGCACCCGCCATCAGATCTCCCGCGCGACGCTGGTGCTGGGCCGCAGCACCGACGCCGACGTGCGGATCGACGACCCCGGCGTCTCCCGCCGGCACTGTGAGATCCGGACCGGAACGCCCTCGACGATCGCGGATCTCGGGTCCACCAACGGCATCGTGGTGGACGGGCAGCACACCACCCGCGCTACGCTCCGCGACGGCTCGCGGATCGTCGTGGGCAGCACCACCATCATTTACCGGCAAGCCGAAGGGTGAAGCGGGGGCAATGTCAGAGCTGACCCTCACGGTCATGCGGCTGGGTTTCCTGGCCGTCCTGTGGCTGTTCGTGATCGTGGCCGTGCAGGTCATCCGCAGCGACCTGTTCGGTACGCGCGTCACACAGCGCGGATCGCGTCGCGAGGCCGCACGGCCGCAGCAGGCCGCACGGCAGGCGGCGACCCCGCCGCAGCAGCGCGGCCAGCAGGGCGGCGGCCGCCAGCGCCGTAACGCCCCTTCCAAGCTGGTCGTGTCCGAGGGGACACTCACCGGCACCACCGTCGCGCTGCAGGGCCAGACCATCACCCTGGGCCGGGCGCACGACAGCACGATCGTGCTGGACGACGACTACGCCTCCAGCCGGCATGCCAGGATCTACCCGGACCGCGACGGCCAGTGGATCGTCGAGGACCTGGGCTCCACCAACGGCACGTACCTCGACCGAACGCGGCTCACGACCCCGACACCGATTCCGCTGGGCGCGCCGATCCGCATCGGCAAGACCGTCATCGAGCTGCGGAAGTAGTACGACAATGAGCGAGCGGAGCGAGCACGCAGTGGCGGCCCCCACCAGGGGCCCCGGCGCGCTCCCGACCGGAGGGTGGGCACCGTGCGGATGTATCCGGAGCCGACGGGCGAGGTGCGCATGAGTCTGTCACTGCGCTTCGCCGCCGGATCGCACAAAGGCATGATCCGGGAGGGCAACGAGGACTCCGGATACGCCGGTCCCCGCCTGCTCGCCATCGCCGACGGCATGGGCGGCGCCGCCGCGGGCGAGGTCGCCTCCTCCGAGGCGATCTCCACCATCGTCGCCCTCGACGACGACGTCCCCGGCTCCGACATCCTCACCTCGCTCGGTACGGCCGTACAGCGCGCCAACGACCAGCTGCGCGGGATGGTCGACGAGGACCCGCAGCTGGAGGGCATGGGCACCACGCTCACGGCCCTGCTGTGGACCGGGCAGCGGCTCGGCCTCGTCCACGTCGGCGACTCGCGCGCGTACCTGCTCCGGGACGGCGTCCTGACGCAGATCACGCAGGACCACACCTGGGTGCAGCGCCTCGTCGACGAGGGCCGCATCACCGAGGAGGAAGCGACCACGCATCCGCAGCGGTCCCTCCTCATGCGCGCGCTGGGCAGCGGCGACCATGTCGAGCCCGACCTCTCCATCCGCGAAGTCCGCGCCGGCGACCGCTACTTGATCTGCTCCGACGGCCTCTCCGGCGTCGTGTCCCACCAGACCCTGGAGGACACCCTCGCCAGCTACCAGGGCCCCCAGGAGACCGTCCAGGAGCTCATCCAGCTGGCACTGCGCGGCGGCGGCCCCGACAACATCACCGTGATCATCGCGGACGTCCTCGATCTGGACACCGGCGACACCCTGGCCGGGCAGCTGTCCGACACCCCGGTCGTGGTCGGCGCGGTCGCCGAGAACCAGCAGCACCACCTGCACGACAACGGCATCATGCAGACCCCCGCCGGCCGCGCCTCCGGGCTCGGCCGTCAGGTGCCCGGACAGGGCGGCGGGGGCGGCGAGTTCGGCCCGCCCGGCTCCGGCGACACCACCGGCTATGTCCCGGCGGGCAGCTTCGGTGAATACACCGACGACGACTTCGTCAAGCCCCGCACGGGCCGCAAGTGGCTGAAGAGATCCTTCTACTCGGCCCTCGCGCTCGCCGTCATCGGCGGCGGCCTGTACGGCGGCTGGCGCTGGACGCAGACCCAGTACTACGTCGGCACCAACGAGGAACACGTCGCTCTGTACCGCGGGATCAGCCAGGACCTGGCCTGGGTCTCGCTCTCGAAGGTGGAGAAGGATCACCCCGAGATCGAACTCAAGTACCTGCCGCCGTACCAGCGCAAACTCGTCGAGGGGACCATCACCGAGGGCGGCCTCAAGGACGCCCAGGCGAAGATCGACGAGCTGGCGCTTCAGGCCTCCGCGTGCAAGAAGCGCTCCGATCAGCAGGCTGCCCAGAGCGAGCAGAACTCCAAGACGGGCGAGGGCGAGGCCGGAGGCACCACGGGAACCACCCGTACCTCCCTTACGTCCAAGGCCTCACCGACGCCGAATCCATCGGCGTCCACCAAGTCCCCGCCCCCGTCCACCTCCCCGACACCGACTGCGACGCCAAACCCCGGCCCCACTCTCTCGGAGGAAGAGCAGAAGGTCGTCTCGAACTGCGGTACGCAGTAGGCAAGCCGTGAGAGGCCCCGTCACACGATGAGCAGTACTACGAACTCGCCGACGCATCACACGTCCACGATCGGCGCAATCGGCGCGCCGAGCAGGCGCAACACCGAGCTCGCGTTGCTGGTGTTCGCGGTTGTCATTCCGGTGTTCGCCTACGCCAATGTGGGGTTGGCGATCAACGACGAGGTGCCGGCCGGTCTTCTCAGCTACGGAATCGGCCTCGGCCTGCTGGCCGGCATCGGCCACCTCGTCGTGCGGAAGTTCGCGCCCTACGCCGACCCGCTGCTGCTGCCGCTGGCGACGCTGCTGAACGGACTCGGGCTCGTCGCCATCTGGCGGCTGGACCAGTCGAAGCTGCTGCAGTCGCTGCCCACGTACATCACGGCCGCGCCCCGGCAACTGCTGTACACCGCGCTCGGCATCGCGCTGTTCGTCGTCGTGCTGATCTTCCTCAAGGACCACCGCGTCCTGCAGCGCTACACGTACATCTCGATGTTCGTCGCCCTCGTCCTGCTCCTGCTGCCGCTGGTGCCCGGCCTCGGGGCCAACATCTACGGCGCCAAGATCTGGATCCGCGTACCCGGCCTCGGCTCCGTCCAGCCCGGCGAGTTCGCGAAGATCGTCCTCGCCGTCTTCTTCGCCGGCTACCTGATGGTCAAGCGTGACGCCCTCGCCCTCGCCAGCCGCCGCTTCATGGGGCTGTACCTGCCGCGTGGCCGCGACCTCGGTCCGATCCTGGTCGTCTGGGCGATCTCGATCCTCATCCTGGTCTTCGAGACCGACCTCGGTACCTCGCTGCTGTTCTTCGGAATGTTCGTCATCATGCTGTACGTCGCCACCGAGCGGACCAGCTGGATCGTCTTCGGTCTGCTGATGTCCGCGGTCGGCGCCGTCGGCGTGGCCTCCTTCGAGCCGCACATCCAGCAGCGTGTCGACGCCTGGCTCGACCCGATGCGCGAGTACACCCTGAGCCAGGACGGCGTCGTCGGCCACTCCGAGCAGGCCATGCAGGCCCTGTGGGCGTTCGGCTCCGGCGGCACCCTCGGCACCGGCTGGGGCCAGGGCCACTCCGAGCTGATCCGGTTCGCCGCGAACTCCGACTTCATCCTCGCCACCTTCGGCGAGGAACTCGGGCTGGCCGGCGTCATGGCGCTCCTGCTGCTGTACGCCCTCATCGTGGAGCGCGGCGTACGCACCGCACTCGCCGCCCGTGACCCCTTCGGCAAGCTGCTCGCCGTCGGCCTGTCCGGCGCCTTCGCGCTCCAGGTCTTCGTCGTGGCCGGCGGTGTCATGGGGCTCATCCCGCTGACCGGTATGACCATGCCGTTCCTGGCCTACGGCGGTTCCTCAGTACTCGCCAACTGGGCCCTCATCGGCATCCTGATGCGCATCAGCGACACCGCCCGCCGTCCGGCGCCCGCCCCCGCTCCCAGCCCCGACGCCGAGATGACCCAGGTGGTCCGACCGTGAACAAGCCCCTGCGCCGGATCGCGATCTTCTGTGGCCTGCTGATCCTCACGCTGCTGATCCGGGACAACTGGCTGCAGTACGTGAAGGCCGACAGCCTGAAGGAAGACCCCAAGAACCGTCGTGTCCTCATCGCGCGGTACGCCACGCCCCGCGGCGACATAATCGTCGGCGGCAACCCGATCACCGGTTACGCGGCGACCACCAAGGGCGACTTCAAGTACAAGCGGACGTACAAGGACGGCCCGATGTGGGCGCCCGTCACCGGCTTCGTCTCGCAGGCCTACGGCGCCAACCAGTTGGAGTCCATCGAGGACGGAATCCTCAGCGGCACCGACGACCGCCTCTTCTTCCGCAACACCCTCGACATGATCACCGGCAAGGACAAAGAGGGCGGCAACGTCGTCACGACCCTCAACGCCGCCGCTCAGAAGGCCGCGTACAACGGACTGAAGCAGCAGGGCGGCAAGGGTGCCGTCGCCGCCATCGAGCCGTCCACCGGCAAGATCCTGGCGCTGGCCTCCTTCCCGTCGTACGACCCCTCCACCATCGCCGGTGGCAGCACCGCCGACGAAGAGGCCTGGGACAAGCTCCAGAAGAAGAACAACGCCGACGACCCGATGCTCAACCGGGCGCTGCGCGAGGTCTACCCTCCGGGCTCGACCTTCAAGGTCCTCACCGCCGCCGCGGCACTGGAGCACGGCCTGTACACGGACGCCGACGCGAAGACGGACTCGCCGGACCCGTGGGTCATGGAGGGCACCACCACCAAGCTGCCGAACGAGGGCAACATCCCCTGCAAGAACGCGACCCTGAGGGTCGCCCTGCAGTACTCCTGCAACACCGTGTTCGGCAAGGTCGGCTCGGATCTCGGCAATGACAAGATGCTGGAGACGGCCAAGAAGTTCGGCTTCACCGAGGAGCAGTTCACGCCGATCCGTACCAGCGCGTCGGTCTTCTCCGACGACATGAACCCCTCGCAGACCGCGCTGTCCTCCATCGGCCAGTTCAACACCGCCGCCAGCCCGCTGCAGATGGCCATGGTCGCCTCGGCCGTCGCCAACGACGGCACGCTGATGAAGCCGTACATGGTCGACGAGATCCAGACCCACAACCTCGACCCCCTCGAGAAGACCGACCCCGAGGAGATGAGCAAGCCGCTGTCGGCGGCCAACGCGCAGATCCTGCAGTCGATGATGGAGACGGTCGTCGACGAGGGCACCGGTAAGAAGGCGCAGATCGACGGCGTCAAGGTCGGCGGCAAGACCGGTACCGCCCAGCACGGCGTGGACAACAGCGAGAACCCCTACGCGTGGTTCATCTCCTATGCCAAGGGCGAAGACGGCAGCTCGCCGGTGGCTGTGGCCGTGGTCGTCGAGGACGAGAACGCGGTCCGCGACGACATCTCCGGCGGCGGCCTCGCGGCCCCCATCGCCAAGAGCGTCATGGAGGCGGTCATCGACAGCAAGAAGTGACCCCGCTCACGTCCCCTTCACATCGGTGCACGTTGCGATACCGGTCCTGTATCGGGTTACGGGCTTGGCCAGGTCACACAAGATGAGCCGGGTACGGTATGCCCGGACGGCACACCGCCACACCCACAAGGGTGACGGCGGGACCGACGGAGAGGGCTGGTAGGTAGCTATGGAAGAGCCGCGTCGCCTCGGCGGCCGGTACGAGCTGGGCCAGGTGCTCGGCCGTGGTGGCATGGCGGAGGTTTACCTCGCGCATGACACCCGGCTCGGCCGCACCGTGGCGGTGAAGACGCTGCGCGCGGACCTGGCGCGCGATCCGTCTTTCCAGGCCCGGTTCCGCCGGGAGGCCCAGTCGGCCGCCTCGCTCAACCATCCCGCGATCGTGGCGGTGTACGACACGGGCGAGGACTACATCGACAACGTGTCGATCCCGTACATCGTCATGGAGTACGTCGACGGCTCCACGCTTCGTGAGTTGCTTCACAGTGGCCGCAAGCTGCTGCCGGAGCGCGCCATGGAGATGACCATCGGCATCCTCCAGGGTCTGGAGTACGCGCACCGCAACGGCATCGTCCACCGCGACATCAAGCCGGCGAACGTCATGCTGACGCGCAACGGCCAGGTCAAGGTGATGGACTTCGGCATCGCCCGCGCCATGGGCGACTCCGGCATGACGATGACGCAGACGGCCGCCGTGATCGGCACCGCCCAGTACCTCTCGCCGGAGCAGGCGAAGGGCGAGCAGGTGGACGCCCGCTCGGACCTCTACTCCGCCGGCTGCCTGCTGTACGAGCTCCTCACGGTGCGGCCCCCCTTCGTGGGCGACTCCCCGGTCGCGGTCGCGTACCAGCACGTGCGGGAAGAGCCGCAGGCTCCCTCGGTCTTCGACCCGGAGATCACGCCCGAGATGGACGCGATCGTCCTGAAGGCGCTGACCAAGGACCCGAACTACCGCTACCAGTCGGCCGACGAGATGCGCGCCGACATCGAGGCCTGCCTCGACGGCCAGCCCGTCGCCGCCACCGCGGCCATGGGCTCGGTCGGCTACGGCGGCTACCCGGACGACCAGCCGACCACGGCCCTGCGCTCCGCCGACGGCGGCGCCACGTCGATGCTGCCGCCCATGAACCCGGACGACGGCGGCTACGGCTACGACGACCGCCCGGACCGACGCCGCCAGCAGAAGAAGTCCAACACGTCGACGATCCTGTTGGTCGTCGCGGCTGTGCTGGTACTGGTGGGCGCGGTTCTGATCGGCCGGTGGGTGTTCAGCGGCGACGGCGTCGGGAACAGCACGGTGGCCGTGCCCAACCTGGTCGGCCAGAGCCAGAAGGACGCCGAGAGTTTGCTGACGAACAGCGACCTCAAGGTGGGCGAGGTCACCAAGAAACCCTGCGAGGCCCAGCCCCAGGGCAAGATCTGCGAACAGAACCCTGAGCCCAAGACCACGGTCGACAAGAATTCGTCCGTCGATCTGGTGGTGTCGACGGGTGCGCCGAAGGTTACGGTGCCGAGCGTGATCGGGCTGGATCTGGACGAAGCGAAGTCCCAGCTCGAAGGCGACGACTACGAGCTGGTGGTCAAGACGAAGTTCCGAGAGTCCTCGGATGAGCCGAACTCTGTCCTCAGTCAGGACCCGGTGAAGGGCGAGGAAGTCGAGAAGGGCTCGACGATCACCCTCGTCATCGCCAAGGAAGAGGAGAAGTCCACCGTCCCGGACGTCCTCGGCAAGACCTGTGACGAGGCCAAGGCGCAGATGACGGCCAACAACCTGGTCGGCACCTGCACCGATGTGGAGACCCAGGACCCGAACCAGGTCGGCAAGGTCATCGCGACCTCACCGGAGGCGAACAGCTCCGCCGACAAGAACTCGACGGTGACGATCCAGATCGGCAAGCAGGCCCAGCAGAAGACGCAGGTGCCGAACGTCGTCGGTCAGCGGGTGGCTCAGGCCAAGCAGATCCTTGCGCAGGCCGGCTTCACCAACATTCAGTTCGCCGAGGGCAGTGACCAGAACGACAACGCCTTCGTCACCCAGCAGGACCCGGCAGGCAACCAGCCGGTCGACGACCCCGCGAACACCCAGGTCACTCTGACCACCTTGGGCGTAGGCGGCAACGGAGGCAACAACAACGGCGGCGGCGACAACGGCGGGATCTTCGGCGGTGTGACGGGAACGTCGACCCGCACGGAGGACTGAAGCCACCTCCTCCGACACGAGAGAGCCCCGGCACCTGTCAGCAGGTGCCGGGGCTCTTCGCGTTTCATCTCGCAGCCCTTACCCGGCTCACTGAGCCAGCCCAGCTCCTTCAGCGGTCCGCCCTGTCGCGCACCAGTGCCCCCTTCGATCGTGTCTTCATATCTCACGACTCGTTGATCGGATGGGGTGAGGAGTCAGCGCTCCGCCCCGGCCATACGGCCAGAACGCGAACAGAAGGGCAGAACGTGATCAACGACTCGGCACTGCTGGAATCGAAGAGCCTGCGCGACAGCGTGTTGGAGCGAACCGACGTCCTCGACAGAGTGAAGGCGCTGTCACTGCTGCCGGACGGTATGCATGTGACGACGGCGATGTTGGCGGCGTACTTCGGAGTCACCGCCGAGGCGATCCGTCAGCTCAAGGCACGCCACCGCGAGGAGCTATCGAGCAATGGAATGGTGACCCTCCAGGGCCCTGAGCTCGCAGAATTTAAGCGTGACGTCTTGTCACGCTTCCCGAACGGTTATCCACAGCCGCGATCGAGCCTCACTCTCTACCCTCGCCGTGCCGTCCTCAACGTCGCCATGCTCCTCCGCGACAGCGAAGTAGCACGTCAGGTGCGTGTGTACCTCCTCGACATGGAGTACCGGGCGCGCACACAGCCTGTGGAAAACTCGGGCCCCGCCGACATCGCCTCCCTTGACGACCGCATCGACCAGCGCATCACCCACATCCTCGGCAAGACGGTCGTCCCCATGTTCAACGCCCTGATCGAAACGTCGGGCGAGCACCGCCAGGAGCTGATCGCGCTCCGCGCAGGCGTCCAGCGCATCGAACGACGGCTCCACCAGCACCACACCCGGCTGCAGAGGCTCGAAGGCCTACGAGACGACCGGCCCGCCATCGGGGTCATGGCGGCCATGGACGCCATGCACGGCCGCACCTTCGAGCACCACATCGCCAAACTCCTGCGCCGCGACGGCTGCACCAACGTCGTCGTACAGGGCGGTCACGGAGACCGGGGCGTCGACATCATCGCGCTCACCGCCGACGGCAGGCGCCTCGTCGCCCAGTGCAAGAGGTTCGCGCCCTACCTGAACATCACAAGCCCTGACGTCCAGAGGTTTGTCGGTTCGGCCAAGGTCCTGCACAGCGCGGAAGTGGCGCTCTTCGTGGCGACGTGCCCTTTCACCCCTGAGGCCCTGAACATCGCCGCCGAGGCCGGCATCACCGCCGTACACCGTGGCGTGCTGGAGGAATGGAGCGCAGGGGAACCGCTGGAGGTCCTGGAGTAACCCACGGCCTGACGTGAAGAGGCCCGAAGCCGCAAGAGAAGGTTGCGGCTTCGGGCCTCCCTCAGGCTAGGGGACAGACCTCCTCAAAGGAGGTCTGTCAGCCGCGCAGCTCCTCCGGCAAAGTCCGCTCCGCATCCACCTTCTCCACCCGCTCCAACTCCCCCCACACCACATACCGATACCGGCTCGTGTACACCGGCGTGCAGGTCGTCAGCGTGATGTAGTGCCCCGCCTTCGTCATGCCCGATTCCTTCGGGATGTCGGAGAGGACCTTGACGTTGTACTTCGAGGTCTCGGGAAGGACGGCGTAGACCTTGTAGACGTACCAGTCGCCCTTCGTCTCGAAGACGATCGGGTCGCCCTTCTTGATCTTGTGGATGTTGTGGAACTCCGCGCCATGGCCGTCGCGATGGGCGGCGACGGAGAAGTTGCCCTTCTTGCCCGAGGTCGGCAGGGTCGCCTTGACCGGGTCGGTGTAGTAGCCGGCGACGCCGTCGTTGAGGATCTTCGACGTCGTGCCCTTCTCGACCAGGATGTCGTCCCCGCTCATCGTGGGCACGTGCAGGAAACCGATGCCGTTCTTGGAGTCGAACTCGGCGGGCCGGCCGCTGTCCTCGTCCTCGTGGGCCCAGATGTCACGCACCTTGTCGGCCTGTTTGTCCGCCGCGCGGTCGGCGAGGACGTTCGTCCACCACAGGGAGTAGACGACGAACAGGCCCAGCACCAGGCCCGCCGTGATGAGGAGTTCGCCGAAGACGCTGACCGCCGTCGCGATCCGGCCCCTGCCGCGGCGGCGTGCCGGGGGGCGCGGTGCTGCGGGGGCGGCCGTCTGCTCTTCGGTGCCGTCGGTGGTCGCTGCCACTTTTTCATCTGCCTTTAACTGACGAGCGCATCCGGCTTGCCCTTGCTGCGCGGCCGTTCCTCGACCATCTTGCCCCAGACGATCATCCGGTACTTGCTGGTGAACTCCGGCGTACACGTGGTGAGTGTGATGTAGCGGCCCGGCCCGGTGAAGCCCGACCCCGGCGGGACCGGATCCAGCACGCTCACGTTGCTCGGCGATGTCACCGGCAGGATCGACGCCATCTTGTAGACGTAGTACTTGTCCTGCGTCTCCACGACCATCGCGTCGCCCTGCGCGAGCCGGTTGATGTACCGGAACGGTTCACCATGGGTGTTGCGGTGCCCGGCGAGCGCGAAGTTGCCGGTCTTGGCATCGGGCATCGCCGTCTTCAGTTTGCCCTCGGCGTAGTGGCCGACCATGCCCCGGTCGAGCACCTTCTTGTTGCTGATGCCTTCGGCGATCGGGACGACTACGTCCAGCTTCGGGATGTGCAGGATGGCGAAGCCCTGCCCCGGCTGGAAGGTTCCCGGGTTGCGCTTGCCGCTCGCCCAGTCGTCCTGGAGGCTGCTGGCTTCCTTGTCCGCCTGGGCGTGCGCGCGGACGTTCGTCCACCACAACTGGTAGCTCACGAACAGCAGCATCAGCACGCCGGTGGTGATGAAGACCTCGCCGATCGCCCGGCTGGCGAGGACACCCGCGCTGGGCTTGCGTGCCCTTGCCTGTCTGCGTGCCTCCATGCGCGAGAGTGGGGCCTGCGAGGGCTCCGAGCCCGTCTCGGCGGGTTCCGACGCCGCATGTGAGCCACCATGGCGCCCGTGACGCCGCTTGGCGGCCTTTCTGCGGGCCGCACGGCCGCCTGTAGGGGTTCCTGTGGCGGAAGCTGCGGAGGAGGCGTCAGAAGCCGATACGCGGCCGCCGAGGGGCGGCGGATCAGCTACCCGCAGGGCCACCGTCTCGTCGTCCGGGGGCGGTATGTACGGCTCTGCATACGGTTCCTCGTACGGCTGTCGGGCCGCGGCGGCCCCCTCGGCGCCGTAGCCCTCGGTGCCGGGGTTCTGCGTGCCGTACCCGTCGGTGCCGTAGGTGTATCCGCCGCCGTAGCCGTCGGCGCCGTAAGACGCGGCGCCCTGCCCCTGCCCGTGAGTGACGTGGCCCTCCCCGCCGTACCGCTCCCCGAGCGCACCATCCGACGCCCCGTACGGCTGCTGCCCGTACGAGGTGCCCTGGTCGCCGGCGCCGCCGTAGGAGTCCGTGAAGGACTCCCCGTACGTGGCGCCGGACTCGCGCTCGGGGCGCAGCGCGGTCACGCCGTGGCCCTGCCCACCACCGGGGCGAGCCCCGTCGACCTCGCCACCGCGCCCTGGTCGCCGCACTCCACCAGCCAGTTGGCCAGCATCCGGTGCCCGTGCTCGGTCAGCACGGACTCGGGGTGGAACTGCACGCCTTCGACGGGAAGTTCACGGTGGCGCAGGCCCATGATGATGCCGTCGTGCGTCCGCGCGGTGACCTCGAGGTCGGCCGGCACCGTCTGCGGCTCGGCGGCCAGCGAGTGGTAGCGGGTCGCGGTGAAGGGCGTCGGCAGGCCCGCGAAGACGCCCTTGCCCCCGTGCTCGACCAGCGAGGTCTTCCCGTGCAGCAGCTCGGGCGCACGGTCGACGACACCGCCATACGCCACCTGCATCGACTGCATGCCGAGGCAGACCCCGAAGACGGGCACCCCCGTCGAGGCGCAGTGGCGCACCATCTCGACGCAGACGCCGGCCTCCTCGGGCGTGCCCGGGCCGGGCGACAGCAGGACGCCGTCGAAGCCGTCCTGCGCGTGTGCCGTCGACACCTCGTCGTTACGCAGGACCTCGCACTCGGCGCCCAGCTGGTAGAGGTACTGGACCAGGTTGAAGACGAAGCTGTCGTAGTTGTCCACGACGAGAATGCGCGCGCTCACTGGTTGTCCACCGTCACATCGTTGAAGGGCAGAAGCGGTTCGGCCCACGGGAAGACGTAGTTGAACAGGACGTAGACCACGGCCACGACCAGAGCGAGCGAGAGCAGCGCCCTCACCCACGCGTTCCCCGGCAGATGCCGCCAGATCCAGCCGTACATGCCGTCCCTTCCGTCGCACCACGGCACCAGACTCACGCCGTACAGCCACCAGACTAACGGCGCAACGCCTCCGGTTTCCCGGCCTCCACAGGCTGGGTGGAGTCGAGATGGGCCCACACGATCAGCCGGTGACTGTGCCCCCACTCCGGATCGCACGTGGTCAGGGTCAGATAGCGGCCTTCACGCGTGTACCCCGACTTACGGGGCACGGCGTCAATCACCTCAATGTCGGAGGGCACGGTTTTGTAGGGCCCTTTGTCGATCCGATACGTGAACCAGGTCGTCCCGTCCGTCAGCACCACCGCATCGCCGGCCCGCAGCCTCGGGAAGTCCTTGAAGGGGTCGCCGTACGTGCGCCGGTGGCCGGCGACCGAGAAGTTGCCCTTCTGGCCGAGCTGGGCGGTGTTCGCGTAGTGGCCGAGGCCCTTCTTGAGGGTCTTGGTGGCGGTGCCTTCGAGCACCGGCTTGTTCCACGTGAAACCAAGGCGCGGGATGTACATGATCGCGAAGGGCTTGTCCGCGGTGTACGGGGCGGGCTTCGGCGGACTCGTGGTCGCGCCCGGAGTCGTGGCGCTGCCCGGACTCGCCGATCCTCCGGGGCCCGCGGGCGTCGGGCGTACGGCCCCCTGCGCCCACTGGTCCTGTAACTGATCGATCTGGTCGTCCATGACGGTGTCGGCCTTCACACCGGTCCAGAACAGTACATAGACGACAAAAAGGACGATCACGGTGCCGACGGTGACGCACAGTTCGCTGACGGTCCTGACGACGACGCGCACCGGCAGCTCCAGAGAGGGGCTCACTCACTCCACGGGCTTGGCGTACTGCAGATCCACTGTGCCCGAGTAACCCGGCAGAGTCACCGTCCCGTCCTCGGTGACTTTCCAGCCGAGGCCGTAGACATTGACGTACACCATGTAGTTCTGAATCGCCGTCGAGGCCGCGAGCGCCTGCTGCATCTTCTCCGGATCACCGACCGCCGTGATCTTGTACGGCGGTGAGTAGACCCGGCCCTGGAGGATCAGGGTGTTGCCGACGCAGCGGACCGCGCTGGTGGAGATCAGCCGCTGGTCCATGACCTTGATGCCCTTGGCGCCGCTCTGCCACAACGCGTTCACCACGGCCTGGAGGTCCTGCTGGTGAATGACCAGGTAGTCGGGCTGCGGCTCGGGATAGCCCGGGAGCTTGGCGGTGGCGTCCGGCGGGGCGTCGTTGAGCGTGACCGAGATCGCCTCGCCGGTCAGCTTCTGCGTCCCCGCGTGCTGCTCCAGGGCCGCCAGCTTGTCGTCCTCGGCCTTGGTGCTGCCGTCGTCACGCTCGGCCAGGGCCTCCACGTCGTCCTGCAGGGCCGCGTTGGACTCGCCCAGCTCGCCGTTCTTGTGGCTGCGCTCGTGGATCAGGTCCGAGAGCTTCAGCAGCGAGGCGTCCGTGCGGATATTGGTGCCCTTGGCCGTGTTGAAACTGGTGAAGAAAATGAGCCCGGCGAGAGCGAAGACGGCCGCGGTCAGCACGCGTACCGGCCGGAATCGGCCGCGTACAGGGCTGGATCCCGCCCCGGGGGAGTCGGCAGAATTGCTCAACGTACCCTTATCTCCTTCGGCGCCGCGGAAGCACTACGCTAACGGACGCCCGGGGGAGCAATCAGAGTCCCCTTGTACGCTGCCCCGAGCCAGCCACAGTTCCCTGCGCGGCCACGCAGCGCATCGACAGGAGAGACCCTCGTGCCGAAGTCACGTATCCGCAAGAAGGCCGACTACACGCCGCCGCCGTCGAAGCAGACGACCGCGATCAAGCTGAACAGCCGCGCCTGGGTCGCGCCCGTCATGCTGGCCATGTTCCTCATCGGCCTCGCCTGGATCGTCGTCTTCTATGTGACCGACGGTTCACTGCCCCTCGACGCGCTGGGCAACTGGAACATCGTCGTGGGCTTCGGCTTCATCGCCGCCGGCTTCGGCGTCTCCACTCAGTGGAAGTAGCGGTCGAGGCGACAGCCTGAGCGGCAGCCGACATGGCATGCGACATGGCGGCCGCTTCGCGGTGAACGGAGCTCTGCCCAGGGCTATCCGTTGAGTTATCCACAGCCTTGCAGCAATTTCCACAAGCTGACTGGGGAAAAGACGACGATCTGTGGATAACCCATCGGACGTTGACGCCGGTATGACAGCCACACCGGTCACCCGAAGGCATCTCGAACGCACGTACGCCCCCTGTCTGACCTGCGGAAACGTAGGGATCGGACAGGGGGCGAAGCTGTTCCCACACCGTGCGCACAAGATCCGCCACACGCTGTGGACAACGGTGCCGCTCACGTGGATAACGGCACGGCTCAGGTGAGCTGGAGCGTTCTCAGTACGGTCACCAGGACCACCGCGGCCAGCACCAGCGCACATGTGCCGTACTGCACCAGCGCCCGACGCTCGCGGGGGGCGTGAACCATGGCGTACCCGATGATGACGCCGGCGACGAGGCCGCCGATGTGGGCCTGCCAGGAGATGTTGAATCCTGGGGCGAAGGTGAAGATCAGGTTGATCGCCAGCAGCGCGATGATCGGTCGCAGGTCGTAGTTGAGGCGCCGCATGAGGACTGCTGTCGCGCCGAAGAGACCGAAGATCGCACCGGAGGCGCCGAGCGTGGCCGTCGTCGGGGAGGCCAGCAGATAGGCCAGGGCACTGCCCGCGAGGCCTGAGCAGACGTAGAGCGTGATGTAGCGGGCACGGCCGAGGGCCGCTTCGAGGGGGCCGCCGAGCCACCACAGGCTGAGCATGTTGAAGGCGAAGTGCCAGATGGCCTCATGCGTGAACATCGAGGTCACCAGGCGGTACCACTCGCCTTCGGCGACTCCCTGGGTGGGATTGAAGGGGGCGGGGGGCCAGGTGCCGATGAGGACGAGGTCGTTCAGGAACGCGGTGCTGGTCTGTACGGCGATGAAGACCGCGAGGTTGATACCGATGAGGATCTTCGTCAGCAGGCGCGGGTCGGCGACGATGCTGCCGCCTGCGATGGTGCGCGGGCGGGCGGCGTCCGCGGCGTGTCCGGTGCCGGAGCCACCGCGGACGCAGTCGGGGCACTGGAAGCCGACGGAGGCGCTGACCATGCATTCGGGGCAGATGGGGCGCTCGCAACGGGTGCAGCGGATGCCGGTCTCGCGGTCCGGGTGGCGGTAGCAGACGGGCAGGCTCTGCGCGTCCTGCGGGCTACCTGCCGGCTGGTCCATGAGGGTCCCCTAGGTCGTCGTACGCGATGCACGTCCTCATACATCGCCCCGCTCATCCTTACGGACGAGCGGGGCGATTGGTTCCCTGCGGGACGTGTCGGACTCAGCCCTCGCGGGTCTCGACGACGACCGACTCGATGACGACGTCGCTGACCGGGCGGTCGGTGCGCGGGTTGGTCTGGACGCCGGCGATGGCGTCGACGACCTTCTGGCTGGCCGGGTCGGTGACCTCGCCGAAGATGGTGTGCTTGCGGTTCAGCCAGGTCGTCGGGGAGACCGTGACGAAGAACTGCGAGCCGTTGGTGCCCGGTCCGGCGTTGGCCATGGCCAGGAGGTACGGCTTGTCGAAGGCGAGGTCCGGGTGGAACTCGTCCTGGAACTGGTAGCCGGGGCCGCCGGTGCCGTTGCCCAGGGGGTCACCGCCCTGGATCATGAAGCCGCTGATGACGCGGTGGAAGACCGTGCCGTCGTAGAGCTTGGCCGTGGACTTCTCACCGGTGGTGGGGTTCGTCCACTCACGCTCGCCCTTGGCGAGTTCGACGAAGTTCTTGACCGTGATCGGCGCGTGGTTCGGGAGGAGCCGGACCTCGATGTCGCCTTGGTTGGTCTTCAGGGTGGCGTAGAGCTGCTCGGCCACGATCTGCCTTCCGTTGTCTTCCTGTGACCCCACGATCCTCGCACGTACGGCGACATCCGTCCCCCGACGGTCGTTCACCGGTACGCAACCGGGCGGATTGCTTGCAGAAAAGCCGACGAGTCGGTCCGTGGCGGGGGCGCGACGCGGAGAACCGTGGCATTGTCGACGACAAGCCACCGTTGCCCCGCATTGGTCCGTTATTGCACTTGATCAAGCTCATCGGCACCCAAATGCCCGCCCTCACATGCCGCGCAGCGTTCTGACAGGCATGATCCGTAAAAGTGTGGAAAGTCGAATTACCGTACGCCACCGTGGAGGAGGAACCCGTGACCCGCATCGACAGCGTGCGCGCCGCGACCGGCTCGGCGAAGGACAGCGTGCTGCACGCCGCGGAAGTGGTGGCGCCCTACGCCGACACCGCCAAGGACAGGGCCGCACACTACGCACACGAGGCACGCGTACGGCTCGCGCCGAAGGTGACACAAGCCACCGAGCAGGCCCGCCTGCAGTACGGCGTGCATGTCGCGCCGCGCTTGGAGCAGGCACTGGCCCATGTGCCGCCGGGCGTCGACAACGCCGCGCATGAAGCCGCCGTCCGTACCCGTAAGGCTGCCCGGCAGGCCGCCGACTACTCCCGTCCGAGGCTCGAGCAGGCAGTGGCCGCGGCCGGACCCGTCAGGGATGAGGCCACCGCGCGCGGTGTGGCCGCTGTGGCCGCGCTGCGCGGTCAGGTCTCACCGAAGGAGATCGAGAAGCTCGTTCGCAAGCACGAGCGGCGTGCCAGCGCCGGCCGTGCCTTGAAGGTGCTGGCGGTGCTCGGCGCCCTCGCGGGCGGAGCGTTCGCCGCGTGGAAGTGGTGGGACAAGCAGGCCAACCCGGACTGGCTGGTCGAGCCTCCCGCCGCGACCGAGGTCCCCGAGTCGAACCGTCTCACTTCGGTGGACGGCAGCGGCAAGTCCGTCCTCGATCCCGAGGTCGAGGCGAAGGAGGCCGAGGAGGAGGCCGCCCGGCGCGACGACGGCCGGTAGGACGAGGGCCTGCGAGACGAGGACCGGTCATGCGAAGGCCGGTTTTACGAGAGCCGGTGATGTGAAGGTCCAGCTCCGGCTGGGATGTTGAACTGCGCCGTGGGGCGGGAGACTTGAGGGTCTCCCGCCCCACGGCGTTGTTTCACGTGAAACGCCGGTCACGTCCGCCGGCGCGATGGCAGGGGGGCGAGCCTGCGGCCACGCCGCGCGGTTTCCTGCACCACCGGGGCCGGTGTGGCGAGGGCGCGTATTCGGTCGGTGAAGTCGGGGTCCGGCAGTGGCAGGTCCAGGTCATCGTCCACGTAGGCGACGGCGGCGGGGATGTAGTGCAGCACGGCGCTGACGGGGTCGGGGACGGGTGGGCAGTCGGGCTTGAGGGCACGCAGGACGCGGAGGGTGGTGCTGATCTCGTCCTCGGGCTCGGGGCCGGAGTCCTCGATGCGGATGGCGGCTTCCACACCGGCGGTGCCCTCGCCGTGCGGGTCGTCCGACTCGGGCCGGACGCTGCGGGCGTACCGCGCGTGCTGGGTCTGCCACCAGTCGGCGACTCCGGGTTCGCCCAGGGAGCGGTGGTGCAGATAGAGGCAGTAGCTGGCAGCGGAGTCGCCGGCGCCCGCGGCGTACTGCCACCAGAAGCGTGCCGACTCCTCCCGCGCACAGAGCTGAAGCATGCAGCCGAGGACACGGGCTCCCGGCGGCTGGGGCAGGGCTCGGGCGAGGAACTCCTCGAGATCAGCGAGGGCGTCGGTGTGGGTGATGACCGTCTCGCAGAGGGTCTGAAGGTCGTCGGCGGCGGAGCGTTCGTCGGCCGGAGGAGCCTGGCCCTGCGCGGTCGACGGAGCCTGGCCGGCGGTGACGTCTGCCGGGTTCGGGTCGGTGGGGTGCAGGAAGGAGGCGGCGCGCGCGGACAGGCGTACGGCCGCCGCCTCTATGGCTGCCTTGGCGTAGGGCGGACGGAGGAGGCGGGCCCGGCCGAGCAGCTCGTCAATCGGCGATGTCATCGGCCTTCCCTTCCTGTGCATTCCCTTCCTCGGCCTGCCCTTCCGCGCCCGTGCAGGGCTCGGCGTCAGTACGGGATTCCGCGAGGCTCTTCTTCACGCCGTACGCGTGCTGGAGGCGCCGTTTGGCGTGGCGGACGGTCGAACGCACGCCGGCCGGGGTGATCCCGAGGGCGGCGGCTATCTCGACCGCGCTGTAGCCGAGCCCGAAGTGCAGGAGGACCACGTCCATCTGACGCGGCGGCAGCTGGCCGATCTCCGCGTAGAGGTTGAGGCTTTCCTCGAGTTGGCTGATGGGGTCCACGGCCCGGTCCAGCGCCACGGTCTCGAAGGCCTCGCCGATGAGTGCCGGGCGGCGGTCGCGGGTGCGGGAGTGGTCGATGGTGCTGTTCTTGAGCACACGCCAGGCATACGCGGCTGGGTTCTCCTTGGACAGCACGGTGCTCCACGCCTTCAGCAACTGCTCGAAGGCGGCGTCGACGGCTTCCTCGGCGTCGTGCCAGTTACCCAGCCTGGACTTGGCCCAGTTGACGTACAGCGGCCGGTACATCTGGTGGAAGGCCTCGAAGTCCAGCGGCAGTTTCTTCATCCGCGGGGCGCGAGCGGCTTGGCTCGGCAGGTCCTGACTCACGACGCCTGCCCCTCGTGGTGTGGGCTGTTGGCGCCCTCGGGGAGGTCGCGCCGCATCTCGCTGATGCCCGCCCGTACTCCGGCCGCGGCCAGCCGACGCAACAGAACGACCGCGTCCCGGCCGAACACCCGTAGGGCGAGCGCCGCCAGGATCACCTCACCGGCAATGTCCATCGTCACTGTGCTGTTGTGCCTTCCTGATGCAAGGCGAGGCCGCTCAGCACCCCCGGTGGGCCTCGGGACGGCGTGTGTTTACGCCCTCCGCCCACGATGACGTTTGCAACGGCCCGTGTGTGCAAGTCCCGCACAGATTTTCTTAACGGAGCGCATCCTTCTGATTACGCCATCACGTTCACGCCAGCTCACACACGGCCTCGGCAGGCGAGCCCGCCACCCTGGCGCCACGTCCGCCACCTGCGCACCAACCCCGGGGGCTCCACCCATCCCACGTATTTGCGCAAACGTCTGCAACGACCTCACCGGACCGTCACGTGACACACGTCACTCAGGACATGGCGTGCATCGGAGAGTCCACCGGAGACCAGGGCATACAAAAACCGGCCAGAGGCGACGAGGCATCTGACCGGTCCGGAGTGTGGAGCCTAGGGGAGTCGAACCCCTGACATCTGCCATGCAAAGACAGCGCTCTACCAACTGAGCTAAGGCCCCGGAAGGGGAGCAACCAACCGGAAGAACCACGTACCGGCGGGCGCCGCAGACCAGAGTACCGGGTCGCCCCCCGTATCTCGCAAAAAGATTGGGGGTCCCGATGAACGACCACTCTCCGTAAGATGCTCGGCGTGGTTCGCTACAGCGAACCGCGGTTTTGGGGAAGCGATGGGGAGACGCAATGGACGCCGCACAGCAGGAAGCCACCGCAAGAGCGCGGGATCTGCAGCGGAACTGGTACGGGGAGCCGCTGGGGACGCTCTTCCGTAAGCTCATCGACGATCTTGGTCTCAACCAGGCTCGTCTCGCGGGGGTACTGGGACTGTCCGCACCGATGCTGTCGCAGCTGATGAGCGGCCAGCGGGCGAAGATCGGCAATCCCGCCGTGGTCCAGCGGGTTCAGCTGCTGCAGGACCTGGCGGGGCAGGTCGCGGACGGCAGCGTGAGCGCGGCGGAGGCCACCGAGCGCATGGAGGAGATCAAGAAGTCGCAGGGGGGTTCGGTGCTGAGCAACACGACGCAGACCACGAGCAGTTCGGGTGCGCCCACGGTCAAGCGGGTGGTCCGTGAGATCCAGTCCCTGCTGCGGTCGGTGGCGGCCGCCGGGGACATCATCGACGCCGCGGACACCCTCGCCCCCACCCACCCGGAACTGGCAGAGTTCCTCCGGGTGTACGGCGCCGGCCGGACCTCCGACGCGGTCACGCACTACCAGTCCCACCAGAACTGACGCCGGAGCCCGGTTGCCGAAGGGGGTTCGGCAACCGGGCCGACGGCCTACGTCCTGAGCGGGCACGAGCGGGCATGAGGGAGCCGCGGGAGTGTCTCGCCGTGGCTGGGCGAGAAAGGGAGTCAGCGGAGGGGGAGTCGTATCGCTCGTCGAGGGGGAAGCAAGGGGGGGTAGTCGGAGGGGGAGGAGCGACGCACAGCCATGGGTGAGGTCTTCGCCGGCCGGTACGAACTGGTCGACCCGATCGGACGCGGAGGCGTCGGCGCCGTCTGGCGTGCCTGGGACCACCGCCGCCGCCGGTATGTGGCCGCCAAGGTGCTGCAGCAGAGCGACGCGCACTCGCTGCTGCGGTTCGTCCGCGAACAGGCCCTCCGGATCGATCACCCCCATGTGCTCGCGCCCGCCAGCTGGGCCGCCGATGACGACAAGGTCCTGTTCACCATGGACCTGGTGGCCGGCGGTTCGCTGGTCCATCTCATCGGCGACTACGGTCCCTTGCCGCCCTCCCTGGTCTGCACGCTCCTCGACCAGCTCCTCGCGGGGCTGGCCGCGGTGCACGCGGAGGGCGTCGTCCACCGCGACATCAAGCCCGCCAACCTGCTCCTCGAAGCAACCGGCACCGCCCGCCCACGGCTGCGTCTGTCCGACTTCGGCATCGCCATGCGGCTCGGTGAGCCGCGCCTGACCGAGACCAACCTCGTGGTGGGAACGCCCGGTTATCTCGCGCCCGAGCAACTCATGGGTTCGGAACCGGACTTCCCGGCCGACCTGTTCGCGGTAGGACTGGTCGCCCTGTATCTGCTGGAGGGCGCCAAGCCCGACGTCAAGGCGCTCGTCCAGTACTTCACCGCGCACGGAACTCCCGGTGCGCCCAAGGGCATTCCCGAACCGCTGTGGCAGGTGGTGGCCTCGCTGCTGCAGCCGGATCCACACGCGCGTTTCCGCACGGCCACGGGGGCACGCAAGGCCCTCGCATCGGCCGCCGAACTCCTTCCGGAGCCGGGCCCCGACGACGAGCTCATCGAGATCTTCGACCAAATCGGTCCTCTGCCACCGGGGTTCGGGCCGGACGGGCCGTTCAAACGGGCACCCGGCGTCGAGGAGGGCACGGGAGGCTCGCGCCAGTTCGGCGCGGGCACGACCTCGGGCTCCGTAGGGAGGGCCAACACCGGCTCTGTGTCCACGCCTACCGGCACCGGTTCGGTGGCGAGCGGCACCGGACACATGGCCGCCGGCAACGGCACCGGCTCGGGCACGGCCCCGAGTGATCCACGCCAGGGCGTGGCCGGACCGACCCGGACTCCGACTCCGACCCCGGCTTCGGCTTCGGCTTCGGACGTCACGCCATCCCAGTCCCCACCCGGCGACGGAAGCGACACGGCCGGGCAAGACGGGCGCCTCACCATGTCGGACACCGGCAGCTTCCACCTGCCACCCCCTCAGGACACGTCCTCCTCCCTCCGGACCCAAGCGCCCCCGCCACAGCCCCACCCAGCACGGGGCCACGATCACGCACAGGGCCAGGTCCAGGGCGAGCCCGGCCGGGCACAAGGCCAGAGAGAGACCGGCCAGGCACACCACGGCGCGCAGCATCACGCGCCCCACGCCTCCCCCTACGACACCACCCACGTCCTGTCCTCCCCCCACCCACACACACCGCAGTACCCGTCTCAGCCCCCGACGCCGGTGCAACACCAACGCGTCGATGCCTCTACTGCTTCGTACACCGCTCAGAGCCCGCAGGTTCCACCTTCAGCGCCCCCAGTTCCGCAGCCACACCGCCGCGGCGGCCACCGCGCCACCCGCCGCGCAGCCCACGGCGTCGCGCGCCACCCCGGCCCGCCCGCCAAGGTGGCGATCCCGCTCCTGCTGCTGGCGCTGGCCTGTTACGCCGTGGGTTTCTGGGCGCTGGCTCGCATCTGAGTCGGTTGAGGCCGCCGAGGCCGCTCTGAGTCGGTTGAGAGCGCTGAGGCCGCTGAGGCCGCTCTGAGTCGGTTGAGAGCGCTGAGGCCGCTGAGGCCGTTGAGGCACCTAAAATCACCGGCCGGCGCCCGGGCCCCGCCGGCCTTCACACCCCACGGGCCCACCCAATGGCCGTCGAACCCACAGCCCGAGCCTCACCCCCGCCCTACGCCCCACCCGCCCTACAGGGCCCCAACCCTCCGCCGAGCCACCACCATCCACACCCCCAGCACCACCAGCACCACAGTCCCCGCCCCGATCCCACCCACCGCGAGCAGGGTCATCGCAGCGTCACCGTCGCCCCCGGCCCCGGTCTCCGCAGCCGCTCCCGGATCGCCTCCACCAACCTCAAAGACGCCCGGCGGCTCGGACTCCCCCGCATAACCGGGACCCGACTCGGCCGAACCCCCCACCCGCACACGCAACGTCAGCGGGAGCCGCCCGTCGCCGTACTTCTCGGCCACCTCGGCCGCGAGGTGCACCACGAGGTAATAGGAACCGGCGAATCGCATGCCGCTGACCCGGTCGGGCACGGCGTACCGGTTCTCGTACGCGACCGGCGGCAGGGGATCGATCTCGACGGCCTTCTGACTGCCGTCGTAGTTGGTGCTCGCGTCGTCGACGAGGCCGCGAGCCGGGTTGTAGAGCGAGAGGTCGAGGGCACCGACCGCGATGCCGTCACCGTCGGCCGAGCTGCCCAGTTCGGCGGTGGCGTACAGCTGGCGTCCCCAGGTCAGCGGCACCTTGTAGAAGAACGTCCGGCCGGGCTCGATGTCGGCACTCCAGACCCCCTCGCCGACGGACACCGCCGAGGTGAAGCCGGAGCCGCCCTCGCGGCGCACGCCCTCACCCGTGAGCGGGGCGGGTGAAGCGGAGTCCCACGCCTCGGGGGCACTCGTCGCGCCGGTCTGCTCCAGGGACGGCTCGGAGGCGGCGAAGAGCTCCAGGTCCCAGGTGTCCGGCGCGGAACTCGCCGTACCGACGCGCTCGACGACCACGTAGTAGGTGCCCGCGCTCTTGCAGCGAGACGTGTTGGCGGAGACCTCCCGTGCCGCCCACGCCGCGATGGGCCGTGGGCTTTGGACCACGCGGAACGTCTCGGTTCCGAAGGAGCAGGAGCGGGCGTCGGCGTCCTGCACGGAGACCCTGACGCCGTCGCTGGCGGAGACGGTGCTGCCGGGGGCGGGGATCGCGGTCGCGGAGACGTAGGTGTCGGAGGTGGCGTCGAGGGCGAGGCGGTAGTAGATCTTCCCGTCGCTCGGGAGGGAGCTCTTGTACGTCGCTCCGGGGGTGAGGCGTGCGGCATCCGCGGTGCCTGCCCCGCCCGAGACGGGCCGGGCGTCCGGCGCGAAGGCGTATGGGCTGGGCGTGCCGGCCGCGAAAGCCGCCCCGCTCGGCAGTGCGGCGGTCGTGCACAGCAGCAGTGCCCCTACGACGGCCGTACGCGCGTGTGCCGAGGAGTGACCGCGAGGCGGGTTCGCATCGCTCCGCACCCACGCACCTCGCCGCACTCCCGCGCGGCGCCACCACGCCGTACGCCGCCGCCTCATCACGCGCCACCCCTCGCCGCCGCCGGACCATGGACTCGCCCATCCTGCCCAGCCCGGCAGCCCTGCACCCACGCAATCCGTACGACTGTCCGATACGCCCGGCTCTAAGGCCTCCCGGCCACTCCCGCAACCCGAGCACACAAAACCCCGACCGCATCGGCGGCCGGGGTCTGTTCAGATTCCGAAGTGGTGACTCACGAACCCGTGGGCACGGAGTCAGTCGCCTCCGTCCACAGATCCTGCTCGGCGCGATCCGCCTGGATCTGGCGGTACACGAGGAGCCCGCCGATGGCGGCCAGTGCGACCAGGAGAAGCTTCTTCACCGCGCGACCTCGTCTTTCCTTGACGTAGGGGACCTCTGGCGCCCGACTATACACACCGACCGATATCGATCGGTGACCTGCGTCGGGGCTCAACTGCCCTCCGGAACAGCGCAGTAGAAGCGGATGACATCGCTCCGATCGGAGGGTGATCACACCCCGACAGACGGTGACTTCGCTCCCCTTCTTCCGACTTTCGGCACTCTTCCCGTCTCTTGCGCCCATTCGAGTGGTGTTCATCTGAAGATCGACGCGTCATGGGCGTCGGTCCATGACTTCTCGGTCCCCATACACATCATGAGGAAAGTACGCAAATCGCCCAACCCGAAAGTGAGGGGCCATGACCAGGAACAAGGTCATGAACCTGTGGACGGCCATCGTCACCGCGTTCCTCGCGCTGTGCACAGCGCTCGGCTTTGTCACATCGACCAGCGCTGCGGCGGTGCCGCACACCGAGACGTCACGCAAGAGCGGCAGCGACGACAGCGACCGCAGCGCGGAGCTGACGGTGCCTGCGATGCCAAACTGGGCGTGGTCCTACGCCAGAGCACTGCCCCCCACGATGAAGCAGCGCATCAGAGCCGAGGCCCACGGCAAGACCCCCAGCTGCCGGCACCGACCGCTGACGGAGACAGAAGCGGCGACGCCCCCCTCGGCCCCCCGAGAATGCGTCCACGCCGGCCCCCCGGCGCAGCCCCTCGTGCCACACCAGCGTTGAACCGACGGCCCACCCCGAGCCGTCACCCCTTGCCCCAACGCGCACCATCCCGTAAAAAACGCCACGGCGTGCTCACCCCTCATCGACAATGTGCCGGAGATAGGCCCATGGATCGTTGAGATAGCGCCGCCAGTGGTCGACGAGCTCCAGATCCCGCCAGCCGGCGGGACGCATTCCGTGGTCACCCACCTCGATGATCTCGGCGCCAGGCAGCGCCGTCAGCACGGGTGAGTGCGTCGCGCAGATGATCTGTGCGCCGGAACGCCCCAATTCATACAGCAGACCCACGAGTTGAAGACAAGAAGCGAAGGACAGCGCAGCCTCGGGCTCGTCCATGACGTACAGCCCCGGCTCCTGAAACCGCTCGCGGAAGGCCATCAGAAAGCCCTCGCCGTGGCTCATCTCGTCCGCGGCCCCGGACAGCCTTCCCGTCTTCTGCTCCCGGTCCAGCGCGTCCAGCGCCGTCTCCGCCCGCAGGAAGAAACCTCTGCGGCGCGTACGAGGCCCCTGCAGCATGCGCCGACCGGCCGGCGTCGGCTCGAACCGGATCCGCCCGCCCAGCTCCGACGGCTCACGCCAGCTCGCGTACTTGTAGCCCGCGGATCCGCCCCAGGAGTCCAGGCCGAAGCCCTCCGCCAGCGCCTCGACGAGGGTCGACTTGCCCGAGCCGTTCTCCCCCACGAGGAACGTGACCGGCGCGGTGAACTTCAGGCCGCCCTCCAGCAGCTGCCGCACGCACGGCACCGACCAGGGCCACTGGCTGCCTTCCCCCAGCTCGCCCTCGGCAACATGCGCGTATGCCCGTTCGACGATCATGCAGCCAGGCTCTCATCCGGCACTGACAATCGGGCCACGGCAAAAGGCCACCCCCTCATGTGAGGGGGTGGCCTTTTCGCTGGTGGGGCTAACAGGATTTGAACCTGTGGCCTCATCCTTATCAGGGATGCGCTCTAACCAACTGAGCTATAGCCCCGCCGCGCTCTGCGGTGTGTCCCGCGCGCTGACTCCTGAAGATTAGCGCACGACGTGGGCAGTCCCAAAATCGGTTGTCGGGGGACCGTCAGGAGAGGTTTGAAGCCGCCTTTGAAGCCACCCTGGGGCGGCAACGGTCACTCGTCCTCCGCGAGCGTCAGCTCGACGCCGCCCACGAAGCCGGCGGAGAGGTTGTAGATGAACGCGCCGAGGGTCGCCAGGGCCGTCGCGAGGACGACGTCGATGACCGCGATGATCGACGTGAACATCAGGACGTGCGGCAGCGAAAGGAAGGCCTGCAGGTCGAAGCCGTTCGACTCGTTCGAGCCGGTGGCCTCGGAGATCGTGCCGCCGACCGTCGAGAAGACGCCCATGGCGTCCATGACCATCCAGAGCACCGCGGACGCGACGATCGTGCAGATGCCCAGCGCGATGGAGAGCAGGAAGCTGACCTTCATGACCGACCACGGGTCGGCCTTGGCCACACGCAGACGCGCCTTGCGGGTGCGGGGCGTCGTACGGGCACCCGTGCGCGGCCGGCGTACCGCGCTCTCCGGGGCGGGCGTCTGGTAGGCCTGCGGCGGGTGGTAGGGCCCGGCGGACTGCTGCGGCTGCCGTTCCCCGGGCAGCGGCGACGTGGACGGCGCGGAGGCCGCCTGCTGGGCCCCTGAGGGCTGCGGCTGGGGCTGGGCGCCCGGAGCGGCCGAGCCCGCCGCGTACTGCTGGGTCTGCGAGCCTCGGGTGTCCGTCACGGGTCCCCCCTGGGATCCAGGTGCATCGGGCGAGGGCGAGCCCTTCGCGGGCGACTTGATCGCCTTCAGCTGGGTGGTGTGCGGGTCGTTCGCAGGCGCGGCGGAGCCACGGCCGCCGCCCGTCTCCGAACCGGCTGTAGAACCGGTCGAGGTACCGGACGATCCGGCGCCCGTGGCTCCGCTCACGATGACTCTCTCCTCGTGCTACTCGGCCGAGGGCGTTTCACCCTCGTCCGTGCCGGTGGTCGCGGCACCCTCGGCGATCTCGTCGACGACGATGTCGCCGTCGACCTCCTCCGCCTCGCGTCCCGCCTCGGCGTTACGTGCGATACCGACGACGGCATCGCGCTTGCCCAGGTTGATCAGTTGGACGCCCATGGTGTCACGGCCCGTCTCCCTGACCCCGTTGACTCGCGTACGAATCACACCGCCGCCCAGCGTGATGGCGAGGATCTCGTCGGCCTCCTCGACCACCAGCGCACCGACGAGCGATCCGCGATCCTCGACGATCTTGGCGGCCTTGATGCCGAGGCCGCCGCGACCCTGGACGCGGTACTCGTCGACGGGAGTCCGCTTCGCGTACCCGCCGTCGGTGGCAGTGAACACGAACGTACCGGGTCGAACAACATTCATCGAGAGGAGCTCGTCTCCCTCGCGGAAGCTCATGCCCTTGACACCCGAGGTGGCGCGGCCCATGGGACGCAGTGACTCGTCGGTGGCGGTGAACCTGATCGACTGTGCCTTCTTGCTGATCAGAAGCAGATCGTCGTCGGCCGAGACGAGTTCGGCACCGATCAGTTCGTCGTCGGAACCGTCCGCCGTTTCCCGGAGGTTGATCGCGATCACACCACCGGAGCGCGGCGAATCGTAATCCTTCAGAGGCGTCTTCTTCACCAGACCCGCCTTCGTGGCGAGCACCAGGTACGGCACCGCCTCGTAGTCGCGGATGGCGAGGATCTCGGCGATCGCCTCGTCCGGCTGGAAGGCGAGCAGGTTCGCGACGTGCTGCCCGCGCGCGTCACGGCCGGCGTCGGGGAGCTCGTACGCCTTCGCCCGGTAGACGCGGCCCTTGTTGGTGAAGAACAGCAGCCAGTGGTGGGTCGTCGAGACGAAGAAGTGGTCGACGATGTCGTCTTCCTTGAGCTTCGTGCCCCGTACGCCCTTGCCGCCGCGCTTCTGCGCCCGGTAGTCGACGGTCTTGGTGCGCTTGACGTAACCGCCGCGCGAGACCGTGACCACGATGTCCTCTTCGGCGATGAGGTCCTCGATGGACATGTCACCGTCGTAGGGGACCAGCATGGTCTTGCGGTCGTCGCCGTACTTCTCGACGATCGCGGCGAGTTCCGCGCTGACGATGCCGCGCTGACGGACCGGCGAGGCGAGGATCTCGTTGTACTCGGTGATCTTCGCCTGGAGTTCGTCGTGCTCCTGGACGATCTTCTGGCGCTCCAGGGCGGCCAGTCGGCGCAGCTGCATCTCGAGGATGGCGTTGGCCTGGATCTCGTCGATCTCCAGGAGCTCCATCAGGCCCGTGCGCGCGATGTCGACGGTGTCGCTGCGCCGGATCAGCGCGATGACCTCGTCGATGGCGTCCAGGGCCTTCAGCAGGCCGCGCAGGATGTGCGCCCGCTCCTCCGCCTTGCGCAGGCGGAACTTCGTACGACGGACGATGACCTCGATCTGGTGCGTCACCCAGTGGCGGATGAACGCGTCCAGGGAGAGCGTGCGCGGGACGCCGTCGACGAGCGCCAGCATGTTCGCGCCGAAGTTCGTCTGCAGGTCCGTGTGCTTGTAGAGGTTGTTCAGCACGACCTTGGCGACCGCGTCCCTCTTGAGCACGATGACGAGACGCTGACCGGTACGGGAGCTGGTCTCGTCGCGGACGTCGGCGATGCCGCCGATCTTGCCGTCCTTCACCAGGTCGGCGATCTTCTGCGCGAGGTTGTCGGGGTTGGTCTGGTACGGCAGCTCCGTGACCACCAGGCACTGGCGGTTCTGGATCTCCTCGACCTCGACGACCGCACGCATGGTGATGGAGCCGCGGCCGGTGCGGTACGCCTCCTCGATGCCCTTACGGCCGACCACGAGGGCGCCGGTCGGGAAGTCGGGGCCCTTGATGCGCTCGATGAGCGCGTCCAGGAGCTCCTCGTGCGAGGCTTCCGGGTTCTCCAGGTACCACTGGGCGCCGGACGCGACCTCGCGCAGGTTGTGCGGCGGGATGTTGGTCGCCATACCGACCGCGATGCCCGCCGAGCCGTTGATCAGCAGGTTCGGGAAGCGGGCAGGCAGGACGGTCGGCTCCTGGGAGCGGCCGTCGTAGTTGTCCGTGAAGTCGACGGTCTCCTCGTCGATGTCGCGGACCATCTCCATCGACAGCGGCGCCATCTTGCACTCGGTGTACCGCATGGCCGCCGCCGGGTCGTTGCCCGGCGAGCCGAAGTTGCCGTTGGAGTCGACGAGCGGCATGCGCATCGACCACGGCTGGGCGAGGCGGACCAGGGCGTCGTAGATCGAGGAGTCGCCGTGGGGGTGGTAGTTACCCATGACGTCACCGACGACACGGGCGCACTTGTAGAAGCCGCGCTCCGGGCGGTAGCCACCGTCGTACATGGCGTACAGGACGCGGCGGTGGACGGGCTTGAGGCCGTCCCGGACGTCCGGCAGCGCACGCGAGACGATGACGGACATCGCGTAGTCGAGGTACGAACGCTGCATCTCCGTCTCGAGCCCGACGGGCTCGACGCGCAGGGCCAGGCCGTCGTCCTCAGGCGTGACGGGAGTGTTCTCGTCGGTCATTGCTGGTGAAGGTCCTTCCTGGTGCGGTCAGCTGAGACCGACTCAGATGTCGAGGAAGCGGACGTCCTTGGCGTTGCGCTGGATGAACTGGCGGCGGGCCTCCACGTCCTCGCCCATGAGGACCGAGAACAGGTCGTCGGCCTGGGCCGCGTCGTCGAGGGTGACCTGGCCGAGGACGCGGTGCTCCTGGTCCATCGTCGTGATGCGCAGCTCTTCGGCGTTCATCTCGCCGAGACCCTTGAAGCGCTGGATCGAGTCCTCGCGGATGCGCTTGCCACGCTGACGGCCCATCTCCAGCAGCGCGTCGCGCTCACGGTCGGAGTACGCGTACTCGACCTCGTCCCGGCCCCACTTGATCTTGTAGAGCGGGGGACGGGACAGGAACACGTGCCCGGCCTCGACCAGCGGCCGCATGAAGCGGAACAGGAAGGTCAGCAGCAGGGTGTTGATGTGCTGGCCGTCGACGTCGGCGTCCGCCATCAGGATGATCTTGTGATAGCGCAGCTTCTCGATGTCGAAGTCCTCGTGGACTCCGGTACCGAAGGCCGAGATCAGCGCCTGGATCTCCTGGTTCTGCAGGATCTTGTCGATCCTGGCCTTCTCCACGTTCAGGATCTTGCCGCGGATCGGGAGGATCGCCTGGTACTCCGGGTTGCGGCCGGACTTGGCCGAGCCGCCGGCGGAGTCACCCTCGACGATGAAGATCTCGCACTTGATGGGGTCGTTCGACTGGCAGTCGGAGAGCTTGCCCGGCAGGGACGCGGTCTCCAGCAGACCCTTGCGACGCGTCAGGTCACGGGCCTTGCGGGCCGCCACGCGCGCGGTGGCCGCCTGGATGCCCTTGCGGATGATGTCCGCCGCCTCGTTCGGGTTGCGGTCCAGCCAGTCGGCGAGGTGCTCGTAGACGACCTTCTGGACGAAGGTCTTCACCTCGGTGTTGCCCAGCTTGGTCTTGGTCTGGCCCTCGAACTGCGGCTCGCTCAGCTTCACCGAGATGATCGCCGTCAGACCCTCGCGGATGTCGTCACCCGTGAGGTTGTCGTCCTTCTCGCGCAGCAGCCTCTTGTCGCGCGCGTACTTGTTGATCAGCGAGGTCAGCGCGGCACGGAAGCCCTCTTCGTGCGTACCGCCCTCGTGGGTGTGGATGATGTTGGCGAAGGAGTAGACACCCTCGGTGTAGCTGCTGTTCCACTGCATCGCGACCTCGAGGGACAGGAGCTTGTCCTTGTCCTCCGCCTCCAGGTCGATCACGGTGGGGTGCACCACGTCTCCCTTGCGGGAGTTGAGGTACTTCACGAAGTCGACGATGCCGCCCTCGTAGTGGTAGTCGACGGACCTGACTTCGGCCTTCTCGTCGGCTCCCGCCTCGTCCGCCCCGGACGTCGCCTTGGCCGACTCGCGCTCGTCGGTGAGTTTGATCCTCAAACCCTTGTTGAGGAACGCCATCTCCTGGAAACGCCGCGAGAGCGTCTCGAAGGAGTAGTCGGTGGTCTCGAAGATGTCCGGGTCGGCCCAGAAGGTGACGGAGGTGCCGTGCTCCTCGGTGGCCTCGTGCTGGGCGAGCGGGGCGGTCGGGACGCCGAGCTTGTAGTCCTGCGTCCAGCGGTAACCGTCGGTCTTGACCTCGACGGCGACCTTCATCGACAGGGCGTTCACCACGGACACGCCGACGCCGTGCAGACCACCGGAGACCGCGTAGCCGCCGCCGCCGAACTTGCCGCCCGCGTGCAGCACGGTCAGCACGACCTCGACGGCCGGCTTGCCCTCGGACGGCACGATGCCCACCGGGATGCCACGGCCGTTGTCCACGACCCGGACACCGCCGTCGGCGAGGATCGTCACGTCGATCGTGTCCGCGTGCCCGGCCAGCGCCTCGTCGACGGAGTTGTCGACGACCTCCTGCACCAGGTGGTGAAGTCCGCGCTCACCGGTCGAGCCGATGTACATACCGGGTCGCTTGCGGACCGCGTCCAGACCCTCGAGGACGGTGATGGCGCTGGCGTCGTACGAGGCGGTGACCTCGCCGTTCGACGAGGTGACCGCGCCGTTGGCGCCGGCGTCGGTGGACGGGATGTTCTCGTTGGGGTTGCCGGAATCGGCCACGAAGCGCCCTTTCTGGCACAGCACAAGGCAGGCTCGTCGGCGGGTTGCCGGAGCGGCTGCGGCATGTTGCGTTGGTAAGCCTTGATCAGCGTTGCTCAGCTTTTCCCGGACGGTCCCCACGAATGGGGCGGGATTAGCCTCCAGTCTACCGGTAGCGCCGACAGTGATGGGGGTTTGCCGGTACCTGAGTCCGCATGTGCCGCCCTGAACCCGGCTCTCCCGACTCCCGATATACGGATGGGGGCTCCGAGCGGCTCACAGAGCCACTCAGCGCTTCCGGCCGTCAACCCTTTGCTACTTAGGAGTCAGGTCGCGATTCGCAACCGCGTGCGGTTGCACGAGGAGGAGGTCGGCGGCGGTGGTCAGCGACCGTTGATGACTGTTGATGTGATGTCGGTCACCTGTGGCCGACGGGGCTGTGGAGACTGCTGTGACGGCCGTTCGGAAGCCCGTTCACGCCTGGCCGCGCCGGTCCGATCACCCGTAGGTGTCGCCGGGCCCCGTGCTGCCAGGAGCGCGCAGCGGGCCGTAGCGGCGGGCCGGGCCGTTGGGACCCTGCACCTTGATCTGCCGCACCGCGCCATGCCCGAGGTCCTCGTTGAGACGGGCGACCAGCGTCGGCGCGAGCAGCCGCAGGTTCGTCGCCCAGGCCGTCGAGTCGCAGCGCACGATCAGGGTCCGCTCGTCCTCGTCGTACTTCTCCGGCACGCAGTGCTTGGCGACGTCCTCGCCGACGATCTGCGGCCAGCGGCCCATCACACCGCCCACCGCGGCCGGGGCCTCCCAGCCCCGCTCGGTGATCAAGCGGTTAATGGCGGAGCCGAGCGCCATGGGGTCGCGGCCGTCCGCCCGCGCGCCGGAGCGCAGGCCGCCGCGCCGAGCTTGCTTCTTCTGCTGCGCCGCGTCGCCGCGTGCGCGTGCCTGCTCCTTGGCCGCCCTGAGCGCCACGCGCGCGAGGTCGATACCCGAGGGTTCGGGGGTCTTCCGGGGAGAGCCCTCGTTGTCGTTGGCGGACTGGTTCTCGCTCATACGCGCTCCACCGTCCCCTCGGACACCGTGTATCGCGTCCCCGTCAGGACGTGCGGTACGTCGTCGTCGACCGCGGCGGTCACCAGGACCTGCTCGCCGGGCGCGACCAGCTCGGCCAGGCGCTCACGGCGCCGAGTGTCCAGCTCCGCGAAGACGTCGTCCAGGACCAGCACCGGTTCGTTGCCCTCGGCCCGCAGCAGGTCGTACGAGGCCAGGCGCAGCGCCAGCGCATACGACCAGGACTCGCCGTGCGAGGCGTATCCCTTGGCGGGCAGCTGACCGAGTTTGAGAAGCAAATCGTCCCGATGAGGGCCTACGAGGGTGACGCCGCGCTCGATCTCCTGCTTGCGTGCCTCTTCGAGCGCCGCCATCAGCTGCTCGTAGAGGTCGTCGCGGGTATGCGCCTCGCCGGGAGCCGACGGCTTGTAGTCCAGCGCGATGGGGCCCCCGCCGGGGGCCAGTTGCTCGTACGCCTTGTCGGCCAGCGGCTGGATCGTCGCGATCAGGTCCAGGCGCTGGGCGAGCAACTCGGCGCCCGTGCGGGCGAGATGCTGGTCCCAGACGTCGAGGGTGGACAGGTCCATGGAACGGCCGCCGTGCCGACGGGCCAGCGCGGCCGACTTCAGGAGCGTGTTGCGCTGCTTGAGGACCCGCTCGTAGTCGGAGCGGACGCCGGCCATGCGCGGGGAACGGGCGGTGATCAGCTCGTCGAGGAAGCGGCGCCGCTCGCCGGGATCGCCCTTGACCAGGGCGAGGTCCTCCGGGGCGAACAGGACGGTCCGTACGATGCCGAGCACGTCACGGGGTCTGACCTGCGAGGACCTGTTGATGCGGGCCCGGTTGGCCTTGCCGGGGTTCAGCTCCAGCTCGACCAGCTGCTGCCGCTCGCCCTGCCGCACCTGCGCCCGGATGACCGCCCGGTCGGCTCCCATGCGGACGAGGGGTGCATCGGAGGAGACCCGATGACTGCCGAGGGTGGCGAGATAGCCGACGGCCTCGACGAGGTTGGTCTTGCCCTGGCCGTTGGGTCCGACGAAGGCGGTGACGCCCGGGTCGAGCGGGACTTCGACCCGGGCGTACGAGCGGAAGTCGGCCAGCGACAGATGCGTGACGTGCATGGTCGTTCGCCGACCTCCCCCAACATGTGGTTCGACTGTCCCCAGTTGTGGACAACCGGGTCACTCCTGAGGGTGCCAGGGTGCCATCCCCAGGGTGTGGATTACTTTCTCCGGTCTCCGACGGGCACTTCCGCCCCGGCGGTCACTTGTGCTCCACCGGTCACTTCTTCTCGACCGCGTGGCCGCCGAACTGGTTCCGCAGCGCCGCGATCATCTTCATCTGCGGGGAGTCGTCCTGGCGGGACGCGAACCGCGCGAACAGCGACGCGGTGATCGCCGGCAGCGGCACCGCGTGGTCGATGGCTGCTTCCACAGTCCAGCGTCCCTCGCCGGAGTCCTGTGCATAACCCCTGAGCTTGTCCAGGTGCTCGTCCTCGTCGAGGGCGTTCACCGCGAGGTCCAGCAGCCAGGAACGGATCACCGTGCCCTCCTGCCAGGAGCGGAAGATCTCCCGGACGTCGGTCACGGAGTCGACCTTCTCCAGCAGCTCCCAGCCCTCGGCGTAAGCCTGCATCATCGCGTACTCGATCCCGTTGTGGACCATCTTCGCGAAGTGCCCCGCGCCGACCTTGCCGGCGTGTACAGCGCCGCGGTCGCCCTCCGGCTTGAGGGCGTCGAATATGGGCTGCACCTTGGCGACGTTCTCCGCGTCGCCGCCGTACATCAGCGCGTAGCCGTTCTGCAGGCCCCAGACGCCGCCGGAGACGCCGCAGTCGACGAACCCGATGCCCTTGGCCGCCAGCTCCTCGGCGTGCCGCTCGTCGTCCGTCCAGCGGGAGTTCCCGCCGTCCACCACGACGTCACCGGGCTCCAGCAGCTCGGCGAGCTCGTCGATCGTCGACTGGGTCGGGGCGCCTGCCGGGACCATCACCCAGATCACGCGCGGCCCGGGGAGCTTGCCCACAAGCTCTTCCAGGCTGTGGGCATCCGCGAGGTCCGGGTTGCGGTCGTATCCGACGACGGTGTGGCCTGCGCGGCGGATCCGCTCGCGCATGTTGCCGCCCATCTTGCCGAGGCCGACGAGACCGAGCTCCATCAGTTGTTCCTTAGGTTGCTGTGGCGTGTGGGGCACCTTCGTACCCGCGTACGAGCCTAAACCCGGACGCACGCGCACATCCGTGGGCATAGGCGCTCATACGTACGCCCTCACCTGCGGGTTCGCCCGACAGCTCGTCCCCAGGCCGGTGATCCACCGGTACTGGGGACGCTGTGGACAACCGCGGCGCCGACCTCGGCAGCCGCTCAGCCGCTCAGCCGCACCGGCATGATCAGGTACTTGTAGGCCTCGTCCGCCTCGGCGTCCAGCGCCGGCTTGCCGCTGAGCAGCGCGGGCTTGGTGGACGTCGTGAACGACAGCTGGGCGACCGGGGAGTCAATGGCGCTCAGGCCGTCCAGCAGGAAGGTCGGGTTGAAGGCGATCGACACGTCGTCGCCCTCCAGCTGGGCGTCGACCCTTTCCACAGCCTGTGCGTCGTCGCTGGAGCCGGCCTCCAGGATGAGCACGCCCTGCTCGAAGCTGAGCCGCACCGGGGTGTTGCGCTCGGCGACCAGGGCCACGCGCTTGACGGCCTCCACGAAGGGGGCGGTCTCGATCACGGCGATGCTGTTGAACTCCGTGGGGAACAGCGAGCGGTACTTGGGGAGGTCTCCCTCCAGGAGACGGGTCGTCGTCCGACGGCCGGCGCCCTCGAAACCGATCAGGCCCTCGCCGGCACCCGAGCCGGACAGCGCCAGGGTGACACTGTCGCCGCTCGTGAGCGCCTTGGCGGTGTCCAGGAGCGTCTTCGCGGGCACGAGGGCGACCGCGGACGCCTCCGGGTTCTCCGGCTTCCACAGGAACTCGCGGACGGCGAAGCGGTAGCGGTCGGTGGAGGCCAGCGTGACGGTGTCGCCCTCGATCTCGATGCGCACACCGGTGAGGACGGGCAGCGTGTCGTCGCGGCCGGCGGCGATGGCCACCTGGGCGGCGGCGGAGGCGAAGACCTCACCGGGGACGGTGCCGGTCGCCGTCGGCATCTGCGGCAGCGCCGGGTACTCCTCCACAGGCAGGGTGTGGAGTGTGAACCGCGAGGAGCCGCAGACCACGGTCGCCCGTACACCGTCTGTGGAAATCTCCACGGGTCGGTTGGGCAGAGCGCGGCAGATGTCGGCCAGCAGGCGGCCGGAGACCAGGACCGTGCCCTCCTCCTCGACCTCGGCCTCGACGCTCACCCGCGCGGAGACCTCGTAGTCGAAGCTGGACAGGCTCAGCTGGCCGTCCTCGGCCTTGAGGAGGAGGCCGGCGAGGACAGGCGCCGGCGGACGGGCCGGGAGGCTGCGTGCCGCCCAGGCCACTGCCTCCGCGAGTACGTCGCGTTCCACCCGGATCTTCACTGTTGCCGCCTCCTGCTGTTGCCGGCGCTTCTCGGCCTGCCTGGCTTCGTCGTCTGTCTCGGTGTCGTCGGCCCCAGTGAGGGGAAGGACACCGGGAACAGTCTGACGCACCCCACTGACAGTAGGTGCCTCTCGGGGTCAAGTCGTGACGAGGGGCAGCCGGGAGCCGGACAGCGAGTTGTGCACAGGGCCCTCTTCGAAACGGATTCCCAGCTCTCTCTAGTTGGGAGTAGTAGTAGGGCCTGTGGAAACCGTGGATAACCGCGTTTGCCCAGCTCAGAGCCAAGATTTTGTCCACGGGTCCTGTGGGCGACGCCAGTGGACAACTGGGTGTTTCTGTGGAGAACGGAAAGTTCTGCACACCCCATGCACAGCCTGAGGCGACTTCTCCCCAGCGCCGTCCCCAGCTTTACCCACCTTTCCCACAGGCCAACCCGGCAACTTCGTGTGACGCCTTTCACTCGAGCCGGTGAGAAGGCGCGTCGCGTTGCCGAACAGTGGACAGTGATGTGGAGAAGCTGGGGATCACTGGGGACAACTGGCTCCAGCCTGTGGGTTGCCGGTGGACAACTTGATGCACAGCCTGTGGATCGTCTCGCTGTCCACAGTCTGTGGAGATCGTTCGTCCACGAATCCACAGGCAGTTGACCTGGCCTGATGGTCTTTCAACAGAGGCCTCTGTGGACACAGTCTGGACAACTTCCCAGTCCCCAGGATGTGGACGGCAGAAAGTCGCCGAATCTGTGGAGAGTGGCCGTAACGCGGCAAGTATTCGAACAGCCGACAACCGCGACATGACGAAGGGCGCCCCCGGTGTCTTCCACCGGGGGCGCCCTTGCGTGCGTATCGCTGGGTCGGTCAGCCGTTCTTGATGCGGTTCGTGAGCTCGGTGACCTGGTTGTAGATGGCGCGACGCTCGGCCATCAGATTGCGGATCTTGCGGTCGGCGTGCATCACCGTGGTGTGGTCGCGGCCGCCGAACAGCGCGCCGATCTTCGGCAGCGACAGGTCCGTCAGCTCACGGCACAGGTACATGGCGATCTGCCGGGCCGTGACCAGCTGGCGGCCGCGGGAGCTGCCGCACAGGTCCTCGACGGTGAGACCGAAGTAGTCGGCCGTGGCGCTCATGATGGCCGTCGACGTGATCTCCGGCGTCGCGCCGTCGCCGCCGGGGATCAGGTCCTTGAGGACGATCTCCGTCAGTCCCAGGTCGACCGGCTGCTTGTTGAGCGAGGCGAACGCCGTCACCCGGATCAGCGCTCCCTCCAGCTCGCGGATGTTGCGCGAGATGCGGGAGGCGATGAACTCCAGGACCTCCGGCGGGGCGTTGAGCTGCTCCTGGACCGCCTTCTTGCGCAGGATCGCGATGCGCGTCTCCAGCTCGGGCGGCTGGACGTCGGTGATCAGGCCCCACTCGAAACGGTTCCGCAGTCGGTCCTCCAGGGTGACCAGCTGCTTGGGCGGCCGGTCGCTGGAGAGCACGATCTGCTTGTTGGCGTTGTGGAGGGTGTTGAAGGTGTGGAAGAACTCCTCCTGCGTCGACTCCTTGTCCGCGAGGAACTGGATGTCGTCGACGAGCAGGATGTCCATCTCGCGGTAGCGCTTGCGGAAGCTGTCGCCCTTGCCGTCGCGGATGGAGTTGATGAACTCGTTGGTGAACTCCTCCGAGCTGACGTATCGCACGCGCGTGCCGGCGTACAGGCTCCGCGCGTAGTGCCCGATCGCGTGCAGCAGGTGCGTCTTGCCGAGCCCCGACTCCCCGTAGATGAAGAGGGGGTTGTACGCCTTCGCGGGCGCCTCGGCGACGGCGACCGCGGCCGCGTGCGCGAAGCGGTTGGAGGCGCCGATGACGAACGTGTCGAAGAGGTACTTCGGGTTCAGGCGCGCGGTCGGCTCACCGGGCCCGGGCGCCGGCGCGGGCTGCGCGGCCAGCGGGCCGGGGGCGCCGGTGGTCGGCAGGTTCGAGCCGACGGGGCCGCCGCGGTGCACATGGCCGGAGCCGGAGGGCGGCTCGGGCCGGTCGCGGCGGGAGTCGAGGCCACGGCGGGCGTCCAGGTCACGCCGGGCGTCGCGGTCGTAGTCGGCGCGCGGTTGGTCGTAGTCCGGCCGCTGCTGCTCGTAGTCGGGGCGGTGCTGTTCGTATTCGGGGCGGTGCCCGTCGTACGACGACCGCTCCATCGGCTGCGGGCGGTAGTCCTGGGCGGGCGGACCGTAGGAGTCCTGTTGGTACGAGTCCTGGCCGTAGGAGTCCTGCGACGGCGACGCGTACGGGTCCCGCTCCGGGAAGCCGAGCCGCTGCTGCTGCCAGCCGTAATCGTCCTGGCTCGGGCGCGGCCAACTGCCGGGGCCGGGTTCGGGGCGCTGGTACTCGCTCGGGTAGGCCGGGCGGGCGGTGGGCAGCTGGTCGCCGGATCGCTGGTCATCGGCGCGGTGGCGGCCGTAGCCCTCGTACGAGGGGAGTTCGGGCTCCTCGTAGCGCGACTGGGGTTGGGCGGGGGGCGCCGGCGGGGCCGGGGGCTCGCCGGCGGAGTCGTCGACGGTGATCGCGATGCGGATCGGACGGCCGCACTCGCGGCTCAGGGTCTCGCTGACGATGGGGGCCAGGCGGCCCTCCAGTACGCCCTTCGCAAATTCGTTCGGCACGGCGAGCAAGGCGGTGTCGGCGACCAGCGCGAGCGGCTGGCAGCGCCGGATCCAGTGCTCGTCCTTCACCTCGACACCCTGGCCGCGACCCTCACCGAGGAGTTGCTCGAGTACTCGTGGCCACACTGCGGCAAGATCGGCAGGTACGTCAGCCACAGGGCACGCTCTCTCACGGGTCCCACGAACGTGTGATTGTGGGACGGGTCGGGATTCAAACCGGGCGGAGCCCGAATCAAGGAGACAAGGGAACGAATCGGAGTCCAGTCACGGTAGTCAGGGCGGTGGGTGCGGTTCAAGTTGTTGTCCCCAGGCTGTGGATAGTGTCTCCTAGTGACCTCTGGTTTGACCGGATGGCGTAGCCGCGCGTACCGTAACCAGGTCGAGTTGTCGATGGCTGCTGCCGCCTGCCTCCGATGGGCACAGATCGCGTCAGGTGATCGGGAAGCGGTGCACTCGGGCGTAACTGCGAGCTACTCGTGGGCGCACGGTGACAGCCAGGACGGCACCCCGCCACTACCGATTGATTTCTGGAGCCCCCGAGTGAGCAAGCGCACCTTCCAGCCGAACAACCGTCGTCGCGCAAAGACCCACGGCTTCCGCCTGCGGATGCGCACCCGTGCCGGCCGCGCGATTCTGGCGAACCGCCGCAGCAAGGGTCGCGCCAGCCTGTCCGCCTGATTCTGATCAGGTCATGACGTCGTGCTGCCTACCGAGCATCGGCTGAGGCGGCGCGAGGACTTCGCGACCGCGGTACGGCGAGGACGCCGGGCTGGACGCCCGACTCTCGTCGTCCACTTTCGTAGCGGTGCCACGGACCCGCACGCGCCTGGGGAGAGCGCTCCCCCGACGCGTGCGGGTTTCGTCGTGAGCAAGGCAGTGGGTGGCGCGGTCGTGCGGAACAAGGTGAAGCGCAGGCTTCGCCATCTGATGCGCGACCGAGTCGACCAGCTGCCCCCCGGTAGCCTGGTAGTCGTACGAGCGCTGCCCGGTGCGGGTGACGCCGACCATGCACAGCTGGCCCAAGACCTGGACGCCGCTCTGCTGCGGCTGCTGGGAGGGGGCGCGCGATGAAGTACCCACTGCTGGCTCTGATCAAGCTGTACCAGTGGACGATCAGTCCACTGCTCGGGCCGGTGTGCAAGTACTACCCCTCGTGCTCTCACTACGGCTACACCGCCATAGACCGGCACGGTGCGATCAAGGGCACGGCGCTCACCGCCTGGCGCATTCTGCGGTGCAATCCGTGGTCGCTGGGTGGTGTGGACCATGTCCCGCCACGCAAGCGCCCGCGGTGGCACGAGTTGCTGCGCAACGCTTGGCGCGCACGCAAGGGCGGGCCCTCCGCCGCCGAAACGGCCATCGAGGAGAAGGTTCCTTCGAGCCCGGCCGCAGAGACCTCGCCCCATGCCCAAGGAGCATGATTAGTGGACACGATTGCCAGCTTCTTCAGCTTCATCACGACACCCGTTTCCTGGGTCATCGTCCAGTTCCACTCGGTGTACGGCGCCATCTTCGGCCCTGACACCGGGTGGGCCTGGGGGCTGTCCATCGTGTCCCTGGTGATTCTGATCCGTATCTGCCTGATCCCGCTCTTCGTGAAGCAGATCAAGGCGACCCGGGCCATGCAGACGCTGCAGCCCGAGATGAAGAAGATCCAAGAGCGCTACAAGAACGACAAACAGCGCCAGTCCGAAGAGATGATGAAGCTGTACAAGGAGACGGGTACCAACCCGCTCTCCTCGTGCCTTCCCATCCTGGCGCAGTCGCCGTTCTTCTTCGCCCTGTACCACGTGCTCAACAGCATCGCGAACAACGACACCGTCGGTGTCATCAACGAGAGCCTGTTGCAGAGCGCGCAGAAGGCACACATCTTCGGTGCTCCGCTGGCCGCGAAGTTCACCGACAGCTCCGCCGATGTCGCCGCGCTCGATGCGTCGCTGGTCACCGTCCGCATCGTCACCGCGGTCATGATCGTCCTGATGTCGGCGTCGCAGTTCTACACGCAGCGCCAGCTGATGACGAAGAACGTCGACACCACGGTGAAGACGCCGTTCATGCAGCAGCAGAAGATGCTGATGTACATCTTCCCGGTGATGTTCGCCGTCTTCGGCATCAACTTCCCGGTCGGTGTCCTCGTCTACTGGCTGACCACCAACGTGTGGACCATGGGCCAGCAGATGTACGTCATCCGCAACAACCCGACCCCGGGGTCCAAGGCGCAGGCCGCGTACCTGGAGCGTCTGACCAAGCACGTCACGAGCCACGGCAAGACCCGTGGTCGCGGTGAGCGCGCCATCGTCAAGGCCATCGTCGCCAAGGGACGCGACCGCAACGAGTACGAGCGCAAGTTCATCAACGGCCTGAGCAAGGCGGGTCTCGCGGCGCAGGCCGACGGCAACGTGCTGAAGGGCGAGGGCGCTGTCGCCACAGTGGCCGAGGACGGTACGCCGACCACCGGTGCTGCCGCCAAGCGGCAGCAGCCGAAGCGGCAGAGCAAGTCCCAGCGTCAGCACGGCGGTCCCAAGCAGGCCGGCGAGCCGACGACGTCCCTGGAGAAGTCCGACGAGCCCGAGGACGAGAAGCCCGGTGCTGCCAAGAAGACCGCGCAGAAGTCCGGCGGTGGCAGCCGCAGCAAGGCCCAGTCCGGGCAGCGCAAGGGCGGTCCGCAGCGCCCCAAGTCCCCGACCAAGAAGTAAGAAGGAGCCCATCCCGTGACGGAAGGCACCACCTCCGCCGCTGCCGAGGGTGCAGACACCCTGTCCCGCCTGGAGCAGGAGGGCGAGATCGCGGCGGACTACCTCGAGGGTCTGCTTGACATCGCCGATCTCGACGGCGACATCGACATGGACGTCGAGGCCGACCGCGCCGCTGTCTCGATCATCAGCGACGCGGGCGGCCGAGACCTGCAGAAGCTGGTTGGGCGTGACGGCGAGGTGCTGGAGGCACTGCAGGAGCTCACGCGCCTGGCCGTCCACCGGGAGACCGGAGACCGTAGCCGACTGATGCTGGACATCGGGGGCTACCGGGCCAAGAAGCGTGCCGAGCTCTCCGAGCTGGGTGCCAAGGCAGCCGCCGAGGTCAGGAGCACGGGCGAGCCCGTGAAGCTGAAGCCGATGTCGCCGTTCGAGCGCAAGGTCGTGCACGACGCGGTCAAGTCGGCGGGCCTGCGCAGCGAGTCCGAGGGCGAGGAACCGCAGCGGTTCGTCGTTGTGCTTCCCGCCTGATCGGTCCTCTACGTTCCCCCGGCCCCGTCTGCGCGCAGGCGGGGCCGAACTTTGTCAGCCTGAATAGTTCTGGTGGTTCTGGTGCCGGCGCTCGCTGCGTCGGCGCGAACGGAAGGACGGTCCCCCGTGACGGAGGCAGCGGAGCTTCCCCCTGTTCCCGAGCAGGCACGTGAGGTGTTCGGCGATCGCTACGCTGATGCGGTCCGCTACGCCGAACTGCTCGCCGAGGCGGGTGTGCAGCGCGGGTTGATCGGCCCGAGAGAGGTGCCCCGCCTGTGGGAGCGGCACCTGCTGAACTGCGCGGTGCTCTCCGAGGTCGTCCCGGAGGGCGTGATGGTGTGCGACGTCGGCTCGGGCGCGGGCCTGCCCGGTATCCCCCTGGCGCTGGTCAGGGAGGACCTGAAGATCACGCTGCTGGAACCCCTCCTGCGCCGGACGAACTTCCTGACAGAGGTCGTGGAGCTGCTGGGACTCGACCATGTGACGGTCGTCCGCGGCCGTGCCGAGGAGGTCATGGGGAAGCTGCCGCCGGTGCATGTCGTGACCGCGCGTGCGGTGGCACCGCTGGACCGGCTGGCCACCTGGGGCATTCCGCTGCTGCGGCCATACGGCGAGATGCTTGCCCTCAAGGGCGACACCGCCGAGGAGGAGCTGAAGAGCGCTGCGACCGCCCTGAGCAAGCTCGGCGCCGTGGAGACGTCGATCCTGCATGTCGGTGAGGGCGTCGTGGATCCCATGTCGACGGTCGTCCGGGTGGAGGTCGGGGAGAGCCCGGGCGGTGTGCGCTTCGCTGCCAAGCGAGCGAAGGCAGCCAGGACGGGACGCGCTCGCCGACGACGCTGATCCGTCCTGACGACGAGACGTACTCCACACAAGCTGGCAAACCTACCCATGCCGGAGTGTCGCGACAGTTAGGCCTCGGCTGCTGTGCATCGTGTTTCACGTGAAACGTCGCTCACTGCTTCACGGCATCATCAGCCGCGGCCGCGCTGCGGCCGAACCTCGAGACAGACAACCCCTCGGTTCTCTCGGAGAAGGTGCTTCCGATGACGCTCCGTCCCCCTTGCGGGGCACGGAGTTGTCCACAGAGGTGGATTTCTCCACAGAACACCAGGCCTCACTGGTTCACGACCCCGAAGACATGGGAGGCTCTGTTCATTGCGAGCCTGAAGTCGAGGAGAGTGAGTCCGTGCGGTCCGACGCCAACATCGCGGGACCGATGACCGATCCGGTCCCCGGTCCCCGTACCGAGTCGATGGGGGACGATGTTTCACGTGAAACACCGCCCCCGATGGACGACACTCCCATCGGTCGTGCTGCCCAACTGGCGGTGGAGGCTCTAGGCCGCGCCGGCGAGGGCCTTCCACGGCCCGAGCAGACCCGCGTCATGGTGGTCGCCAACCAGAAGGGGGGCGTGGGCAAGACGACGACGACCGTCAATCTTGCCGCATCGCTGGCTCTGCATGGTGGCCGTGTGCTGGTCATCGATCTCGACCCGCAGGGCAATGCGTCCACGGCCCTGGGGATCGACCATCACGCAGAAGTTCCCTCGATCTATGACGTGTTGGTCGAGAGCAAGCCTCTGTCGGAGGTCGTCCAGGCGGTCCCTGATGTCGAGGGTCTTTTCTGTGCCCCGGCCACGATCGATCTCGCCGGTGCGGAGATCGAGCTGGTGTCCCTGGTGGCACGCGAGAGCCGACTGCAGCGGGCGATCCAGGCCTACGAGCAGCCACTGGACTACATCCTCATCGACTGCCCACCCTCGCTCGGCCTGCTGACGGTCAACGCGCTGGTGGCCGGGCAGGAGGTCCTGATCCCGATCCAGTGCGAGTACTACGCCCTGGAGGGCCTCGGCCAACTGTTGCGCAACGTCGACCTGGTGCGGGGGCACCTCAACCCCGCTCTGCATGTCTCGACGATCCTGCTCACCATGTACGACGGCCGGACGCGGCTCGCGTCCCAGGTCGCGGACGAGGTGCGCAGCCACTTCGGCGACGAGGTGCTGCGGACGAGCATTCCCCGCTCGGTCCGTATCTCCGAGGCGCCGAGCTACGGGCAGACCGTGCTGACCTACGATCCAGGATCGAGCGGTGCCTTGTCTTATCTTGAGGCGGCACGAGAAATTGCGCTGAGGGGTGTCGGCGTCAGTTACGACCCGACGAACGCCCACTTCGGCGCCCAGAACAACCCGAGCATGGTGGAGGGGATCCAGTGAGCGAGCGACGGAGAGGGTTGGGTCGTGGTCTTGGCGCACTGATCCCTGCTGCACCGACGGAGAAGACGGTGCCCCCGGCTGCGATGGGGGGCTCTGGGGCCACGTCCCCGGCTGCTGTCCCGGTGATGAGTGACCGTGGCGTGGCTGCGGCCAAGGTGGCCACGCTGCCGCCTGTTTCACATGAAACCGAGGAGCCTTCGCTCAACGGTGCCGTGGAGACGCCCGCATCTCCCATGGGTGCCCACTTCGCGGAGATCCCCCTCGACGAGATCACGCCGAACCCGCGGCAGCCTCGTGAGGTCTTCGACGAGGACGCTCTGCAGGAGCTCGTCACCTCCATCCAGGAGGTCGGCCTCCTCCAGCCGATCGTCGTACGGCAGATCGGCCTCGCACGGTACGAGCTCATCATGGGTGAGCGTCGCTGGCGGGCCTGCCGTGAGGCCGGCCTCGAGGCGATCCCGGCGATTGTGCGGGCGACGGACGACGAGAAGCTTCTCCTGGATGCCCTCCTGGAGAACCTGCACCGTGCTCAGCTGAACCCGATCGAAGAGGCGGCTGCCTACGATCAGCTGCTGAAGGACTTCAACTGCACGCACGACCAGCTGGCGGACCGCATCGGCCGTTCTCGCCCGCAGGTGTCCAACACCCTGCGTCTGCTGAAGCTCACGCCCAAGGTCCAGAACCGAGTGGCCGCCGGTGTGCTCTCCGCCGGCCATGCGCGGGCGCTTCTCTCCGTGGATGACCCTGAGGAGCAGGAGCGGCTCGCCTACCGGGTGGTCGCCGAAGGGCTCTCGGTCCGGTCCGTCGAAGAGATCGTGACCCTGATGGGCTCCCGCCCGCAGAAGGCTCAGCGCTCCAGGGGGCCGCGGGCCGGCTCCGTGCCCTCCCCGGCGCTGTCCGACCTCGCGACCCGGCTCTCGGACCGCTTCGAGACTCGGGTGAAGGTCGAACTGGGCCAGAAGAAGGGCAAGATCACCGTCGAGTTCGCCTCCCCGGAAGACCTTGAGCGGATCCTCAGCACGTTCGCTCCGGGCGAGAAGCTCGCTCTTCAGAAGAGCCTTCTGGAGGGCGACGCGGAGGAGGACGAGGCCTGAGGCCAGGCCGGCCGGGCTTCCTTCCCAGTCTGTCCATGCGGGCCGTGTCCGGTGTGTACCGGAACACGGCCCGCACTTTGCTTTCTGGCGGTATCGATGGAATCGCATCGTGGATACGATGCGTTCGGGTATGGCGCATCCACCTGGCAGACCTCTAAGGGGAGGGCGGGGTCCATGCGAATGGTGAGCCGCACCGGATTGGTGAGCGCGGGTCTTGGGCTGGGCGCGGTCGGCGGATTCGTCGGCAGCCTGCTCAGGGAACGGAGCGCCCTGACAGCCGCTCGCGATGCCGCGGGCGAAGGAAGCGAGGAACAGCCTTCATGGGGCGACGGCTCGTACCGCTCACGCTGGACAACCTTCCGGACCTTCCCAAGCGCTGCCGCGCGTGTGTCTTCTGGGAGTTGGACCCGGTCAGCGGTGAAGCCGCAGTAAGAGCCGGCACTCCCGCCCTGGAGAAGGAAGCCTGGATCTCCGCCGTCCTGCTGGACTGGGGCTCCTGCGGACGGGTCGTCTACGTCGATGACGTGCCAGTGGGCTTCGTGCTCTATGCGCCCCCGGCTTACGTGCCGCGCTCGACGGCGTTCCCCACGAGTCCGGTGTCGCCGGATGCCGTGCAACTGATGACGGCGTTCATCATGCCCGGGTACCAGGGACAGGGACTGGGCCGGGTGATGGTCCAGACGGTCGCCAAGGATCTGCTGCGGCGGGGCTTCAAGGCCATCGAGGCCTTCGGCGACGCGCGTTGGAAAGAGCCAGCGTGTGTGCTGCCCGCAGATCATCTCCTGGCCGTGGGCTTCAAGACCGTTCGCCCTCACCCGACGTCTCCGCGCCTGCGGCTGGAACTGCGCACGACGCTGTCCTGGAAGGAAGACGTGGAGATGGCGATCGACCGGCTGCTGGGGGCTGTGCAGAAGGAGCCCGTGCTGCGGCCTCTCTGACCGGTGGTCCGGGCCCCTCTAAAGCGAATGGGCCAACCCTCTCGGGTTGGCCCATTCGTGTTTCACGTGAAACATCACTCGGCGATGAAGTCCCCGAGGTCGCGGAGGATCGCCGCCTTCGGCTTCGCGCCGACGATGGTCTTGGCGACCTCGCCGTTGTGGTAGACGTTCAGCGTCGGGATGGACATGACGCCGTACTTGGCGGCCGTACCCGGGTTCTCGTCGATGTTGAGCTTGACGATCTCGATCTTGTCGCCGTGCTCGGCGGCGATCGCCTCGAGGGAGGGCGCGATCTGGCGGCACGGACCGCACCAGGCGGCCCAGAAGTCCACCAGTACGGGCTTGTCGCTCTTGAGGACGTCCTGCTCGAAGGAGTCGTCGGTAACGTTCTTCAGGGTGCCGGCCACGGCGGGCTCCTTAACTGTGGTGCGTGGGGTGGGTGGGGGTCAGACAGCGGTCTTCTCGGGCTCGGCCTGCTCCTCGTCCGCGAGGGCGGCGAGGAAGCGCTCGGCGTCCAGGGCGGCGGAACAGCCGGTACCGGCCGCGGTGATCGCCTGACGGTAGGTGTGGTCGACCACGTCACCGGCGCCGAAGACACCGGTCAGGTTGGTCCGGGTGGAGGGGGCTTCGACCTTGAGGTAGCCCTCCTCGTCCAGCTCCAGCTGGCCCTTGAACAGCTCGGTGCGCGGGTCATGGCCGATGGCGATGAACAGGCCGGTGACCGCCAGGTTCGAGAGCTCGCCGGTCTTGAGGTTGCGCAGCTTCAGGCCGGACAGCTTCTGCTCGCCCTGGACCTCGGCCACCTCGCTGTCCCAGACGAACTTGATCTTCGGGTCGGCGAAGGCGCGGTCCTGCATCGCCTTCGAGGCGCGCAGGGTGTCGCGACGGTGGACGATCGTCACCGACTTGGCGAAGCGGGAGAGGAAGGTGGCTTCCTCCATCGCGGTGTCGCCGCCGCCGATCACGGCGATGTCCTGGTCCTTGAAGAAGAAGCCGTCGCACGTCGCGCACCAGGAGACGCCGCGGCCGGAGAGGGCGTCCTCGTTCGGCAGACCGAGCTTGCGGTGCTGCGAGCCGGTGGTGACGATGACTGCCTTCGCCCGGTGGACGGTGCCCGCGGTGTCGGTGACGGTCTTGATCTCGCCGCTGAGGTCGACGTTGACGATGTCGTCCGGGATGAGCTCGGCGCCGAAGCGCTCTGCCTGGCCGCGCATGTTGTCCATGAGCTCGGGGCCCATGATGCCGTCCTGGAAGCCCGGGAAGTTCTCGACCTCGGTCGTGTTCATGAGCGCACCGCCTGCAGTGACGGCTCCCTCGAACACGAGCGGCTTCAGCGACGCGCGCGCGGTGTAGAGCGCCGCCGTGTAACCGGCGGGCCCGGAGCCGATGATGATCACGTTACGGACATCGCTCACGGCTTGATTCCTCGTCTCTGGACTGCGTCGAAGGGCCGGGGGAGCCCCTTTCAGGACTCTCACCCCACCCAACGGATCCTAAGGGGCGCGCATTCCCGCTGTGTCCGGGCACACGGTGACGCCACAGCCTAGGGGTTGGCGGGGCTGACGGGGGCGAGCGGCCGGGGTCTCAGGAACGCGGGTAGGAGTCCTTCAGGAGAACCTTGGCCGTGGTCGACGACGGCTGCTTCACACAGGTCGCGTCCATGACGTAAACGGCGACCCGGCTGACGTCGGAGGCGTCCGGCATCACGACGAGGAGAGCGTCCTTGCCCTGGTAGACACCTTCCTCAGCGGCGAGCGCCACGCCGTCGCGGTTGATGCCCTTCCTGACGCAGTCAGGCACCGTGATCTCGCGCAGGATCTTGGGGCTCTCGGTGTCGGGCCCGCCTTCCATGCCCAGGCTGCGGTCCGGACCGCGGGAGCTACCTGGAGAGCTCTCGCTCGCAGCGAGGAGATCGGTGACCTGCTTCTCCAGCTTCGCTGCGGAGAAGGTGTCGGCGCCGGTCTGCCCGCCATCGGCCGACGGACCGGCCCCTCCGCCACCCATCAGTGAGGTCAGCAGCACGGAGCCCAGTCCGAGAGCGGCAGCCGTGAAGGCGGCGCCGAGGACGGCCACCCTGCGGCGTCCGGGCTTACTACGGCCCTTGCGGCCGGGACCGGTGGTCGAGGAGCGGGCGTGCCCTGCCGGACGGTCGGACGCTGTCGATGTTTCACGTGAAACATGCGTGCTGTCGTCCGCACCGGAGACCGGAGTGTGGGGCTCTCCACCAGGCGTCGGTGCATCGACGCCCTCGGGCGCCGTCGCGTTCAGCAGAGCCTCTGCGGCGAGCGCGGCGTCGATGCGTCCGGCGACATCGGCGGGCATGCGCGCCGGGCCGGGCAGGGTGCCGAGCAGCTCTTGGATCTCCTCAAGCGAGGCGTGGACATCCGCGCACAGTTCGCACTGGTCCAGATGACTCCGTACCTCGGTGGTCCTGGCCGGAGGGAGTAGGCCCTCGGTGAGGTCGGAGAGCTCGGTGACGTCCGGGTGCCCGGCCGCGTCCGTCGTGGATGTCACGCTCGCCCACCTCCGCCCTTCACTGCTGCTGAATCACTCGGCCCGGTATCACGTGGATCCTTGGCTTGCGCCGTGTCATGAGGACCCGCTGCCGGTGGGACGGATGCCCCCTGCGTCCGGTTCCGCCTCTCGCCGGAGTCCTTGCCGCCACGCGTGCTTTCCGGTCGTAGATGCGTGAGGAGAGGCAGGAGTCTGGCTCTGCCACGCGCACATCGGCTCTTGACCGTGCCGGTCGGAACATCGAGGACACGGGCGGCCTCCGCGACCGGGTATCCCTGCATGTCCACCAGGACGAGCGCAGCGCGCTGGTCGGGCGGCAGCGTGCCGAGGGCTTCCAGCAACTGGCGATGCAGATCGTTGCGCTCCGCCGGTGCGGATGCCTCCTCGTGAGGCTCCAGCAACTGCTCCAGGCGCTCGGTGTCGTCGACGGGGGAGGTCTTCCGTGAGGCTGCCTTGCGAGCGCGGTCCAGGCAGGCGTTCACGGTGATCCGGTGCAGCCACGTCGTGACGGCCGACTGGCCTCTGAACGTGTGGGCGGCCCGGTAGGCGGACACGAGGGCGTCCTGGACGGCGTCAGCGGCCTCCTCGCGGTCTCCGAGCGTCCGCAGCGCCACCGCCCAGAGCCGATCGCGATGACGCCGCACGAGCTCACCGAAGGCATCGGGGTCGCCCTTCACATGGAGGGCCAGGAGATCCTGGTCGCTCACCTCGCGGTGTGCGGTGCCCTCTGCCATCGGACCCCCTCCCCTTGGACGTGGTGAGCTCTAGCCGGTGAACTTCAGGTCGGTGATGGCCTGCTTGAACCCGGAGCCGCTGTACTGGTCACCGTCCGCATGGGGCATGGCGGTGAGCCACACCAGAACGTACTGGGTCTTCACCGACTTGGTGACCTTCACCGACGCACTGGTGCCGCTGGTCGTGACGGTGCCGATCTTCTCCATCGAGTCCAGCGACGAGGGCGTCAGGGAGTCCGACGCGTAGAGCGAGACAGTCGTGTGGTCGCCGGGATACAGAAGCCCTATCGAAGCGGCCGACACCGACTGAGACGATCCGAGGTCGTAGACGATGCCGACACCGGGCTTGAAGGCGGGGTTCATCTCCGGGCCGTCGACGAAGCTCTTGGTGCGCCAGTACGACGAGCTGTCGCCGTCGTATGTCTTCGCCACGTCCTCCGGCGCCTGGGCGCCGCCCTTCGCGACGAACTCCTGGGCGTTCTGGATCTTGATCGGCCGGACCGGCTTGGTGTTGTCGCCGTTCTTGTCGTTGTCGTCCGTCGTCTGCGTCTGGCTGCCGTCCTCGGGCTTGTTGCCCTGGTCCATGAGCGCATCAGCGAGCTGCCAGCTGCCAAGGCCCAAGGCCGCGATCAGGAGGGCCGACACGGCCCACTTCAGGGCCTTTCCGGTGCGGCTCTGCAGCGGGGGCGGCGGGGTCGGTACCGGCTGGGTGGCGCCCGGATGCGAACCCTGCCCGCGGCCGTAGGTGCCCTGCTGATACGTCGTGCGCTGATAGTCCGGCGGGGCCGTGAACGCGGGCTCCGGCGGGCGGATGCGGGGCATCTCGCCGATCGCCTTCACCAGTTCCTCCGGCGTCGTGCACGCGGACTCGTGGCGGGACGCGGTCGCACCGTCGTTGGCCAGCGCGCGCATGGCGAGCTCGGACAGGCCACGGTGGACGCCGGCGCGCACCTGGTCGGGGGCGATCAGTCCGATGTCCTTGGGCAGGCCGGACAGACCGTACGCGTCGCTCTCGTACGGCCAGCGCTGGGTGAGCGCGGCGTACAGCAGGGCGCCGATGGCCTCCGTATCGGTGCGCTGCGGGGTGTCGGAGTTGATGCCGCGCAGGGCGGCGTTCACAGCGAGGCCGCGGATGCGCCACTGGCCGGTCGATGCCCGCAGCACGGCGTTCGGGTTGAGGCGCAGATGCGCCAGACCCTCACGGTGAGCGGCCGCCATGGCGGCGGACACCTGGGTGACCATCTGATAGATGTCGTACGCCTCCAGCGGGCAGGAAGCGAGCAGCGTGGTCAGTTCGGTGGCGTCGGGGAGCCATTCGTGAACGACATAGACGACGTCGTTCTCCTCGACGGCGTCGAGGACCTGGACGAACCGGGGGTCGCCGAGCAGCGCGGAGGCGCGGGCGGCGGCCAGTACGGAACGGGCCCGAGTGTGGTCCGCGGGCAGGATGTGGACGCCGACGGCGCGACGGAGTTTCTCGTCGACCGCACGCCAACTGCTGAAACCGTCCAGACGGGTGACGCACTCCTCGAGGCGGTAACGTCTGGCGAGTTTGTGACCGCTGTGCAGTTCGGGCGGTGAGGCCTTTTCGGGACCCTCGGTCCCGCCACTCCCCTGTGCCTCGTCGATGTCCGTGTCCCGCTCCCGATTCTTGGCCACCCCGTCGGCCGTGGACTGGTCCGCCTGAGCGGTCAGCGGCTCATCGCCGCTGTTGTCTGCCACGTCGACGGCAGCCGTGCTCCGTTCCGCCACCGTCGTTCCTGCCTCCCCAATCCTTGCGCGCCGTCCGACTCAGTGCGCGCCGTCCGACGCCGAAACCAATTGTGCCCACAGTCCGCCGCTATGCACGACACACGATGGCGGACGATGGTTGTGCGCCTACCCAAGGTTCAGCGACCCAGGCGCCCGCGAACCATGCCGACCAGTGAGTTCAGCTCCTCGATGCGCATCCTGCGGGCGGCGACGAAGAAGATCCCGAGCAGAACGGCTCCGCCGGCCAGCAGGGCGGCGAAGGAACCGACGACGCCCTGGCCGAGGGTCTGGGCGATCCCGTAGCAGGCCGCGCCGCTCAGCACGGCCGCAGGCACCGAGGCGATGCAGAGTCTGGCGTAAGTCCGCATCACGCGGGTGCCGTCGAGGTCGCCGCCCAGCTTCTTGCGCAGTCGGCTCCAGGCGATGCCGACGCCGATCGCGTAGGCCAGGCCGTAGGAGGCGGCCATGCCGACGACGGCCCAGCGGGCCGGGATGACGAAGTAGCAGGCGGCCGAGGCGATGGCGTTGACCGCCGCGACGATCACCGTGTTGTAGAAGGGGGTCCGGGTGTCCTCGTAGGCGTAGAAGGCGCGCAGGACCACGTACTGCACGGAGTACGGGATGAGGCCGAGACCGAAGGCCATCAGCATGAAGCCCATGTTGGTGGCCTCGCTGGTGCCCGAGGAGCCGAACATCAGCGTGCACATCGGGATGCCCAGGGCGAGGAATCCGAAGGCGATGGGGACGATGGCGACGGCGGTCGTCCGCAGGCCCTGGGAGATGTCGTCCCGAACGGCACCGCGGTCGCCCTCGGCGGCGGAGCGCGAGAGCCGTGGCAGCAGGGCGGCCATCAGCGAGACGGTGATGATGGCCTGCGGCAGGCCCCAGATCAGCTGGGCGTTGGCGTAGGCGGCGAAGCCGGTTCCGTCGACGTCGGAGTCGACACCGGCGGCGGTGGAGAGCTGGGTGACCACGAGCGCGCCGGCCTGGTTGGCCAGGACGAACAGGATCGTCCACTTCGCGAGCATCGCCGCCTTGCCGAGACCGTGGCCCTTCCAGTCGAAGCGCGGCCGCAGCCGGAAGCCCGTCTCGCGCAGGTACGGGATCATCGCCAGGGCCTGGACGACCAGGCCGAGCAGGACACCGATGCCGAGGAGCCGCTGGCCCTCCGGCGGGATGTTCGTGACGGACATGCCGGAGTGCTCCGCGGTGCCGTACACCCAGAGGAACATCCCCAGCGTCACGATGATGACGATGTTGTTCAGAACCGGCGTCCACATCATCGCGCCGAACTTGCCGCGGGCGTTGAGGATCTGCCCCATCACCACGTGGACGCCCATGAAGAAGATCGAGGGCAGGAAGTAGCGGGTGAAGGTGACGGCCACCTCGTTGGCGGCGGGATCGTTGGCGACCGGGGTGGACAGGGCTCTGACCAGGAGCGGCGCGCCGAACATCGCCAGGGCGGTGAGTGCGGCGAGCGCCACCATCACCAGGGTCAGCAGCCGGTTGGCGTAGGCCTCGCCGCCGTCCTCGTCGTCCTTCATCGCCCGCACGAGCTGCGGCACGAAGACGGAGTTGAGGCCGCCGCCGACGGTCAGGATGTAGATCATCGTCGGCAACTGGTAGGCGACCTGGAACGAGTCGCCGAGCAGGCCGAGGCCCAGTGCCGAAACGATCATCATGGACCGTACGAACCCGGTGAGCCGGGACACCATCGTGCCCGCCGCCATCACGGCGCTCGACTTCAGCAGGCCGCCGGCCCGCCCGCCCTTCTTGGCGGCCGACGCAGGGGCAGGAGCGGGCGTCGGAGCCGGCGCAGCGGCCTCGGCCGCGGCAGGTGCCGCGGGTCCCGGGTAGGGGCCGCCGGCAGGCGCCGGGGAAGGCCCCGGGACCGTCGGCGGCTGGTACTGCGGGTGGCCGCCCTGCTGCTGGTCCCGGAAGAGATGCGCGAAGGCGTCGTGCTCCGGTTGGTTCTCGGTGGAGTGCGTGACGAGGTCGTCGACGCCGACGTACTGGGTCGTACGGGGGTCGTCGCCGTACGGCAGGTACTGGGTCGGGCCCTCCGGCTCGGGCGCCGGGGTCTGCGCCCACACCTGAGGGTCGGGGGCGTACGGCGACTGGGGCGGCTGGGCGTACAGCTGCTGCTGCGGCGGGTACGTGCCCGGCGGGGGCGGCGGATGCGCGGCACGGTCGTACAGGGCCTCTGCGACCGGGTCCTGGGACGAGAGGTTCTGGGCCCGGTAGGGGTCCTGGTCGTAGGCGTCCTGGAGGTACATGTCCGCGGGATGCTGCGGCGGTACCTGGCCGTCCTCGGGCGGCGGGCCCTCGGGGTGCCCCGGGGGGCCCGCGGCCTGGCCGCGGTCACCGTCGTACGGCGCGTTCATGGTTACCCCACCTCATCGTCCCGGGCCCACCGGCCACGACATCGCTCAACGGTCCACTCTCTCACCCGTGCCGGACGGGTCGGCGCTTTCCGCTGCGGTGTCCGGTGTCGGGTCACTCGGCTGCTCCGGGGCCTCTTCCCGGGCGCCCGTACGGGACTCCTCCTTGAGCAGGTCCTCGGGTGTGAGACGGTTCTCAGGGCCTTCCGGGTTCTCCGGATCGCCGTCCGCCTCGCTCGTCTCCTCGGCCCCGTCTTCCTCGGCCGCACGGGCGGCGGCCCGCTTGCGCTGCGTGTACATACGGAACCCGGCGAGGACAAGCAGGAGGAAACCGCCGCCGATGACCAGCATCACGGTGGCCGTGAACTCGGTGACCTTCACGTCGAAGGTGACCGGTGCGCCGTACTTCTGGCCGTCCTCCGTGTACAGCTGGGCCACGACCGTGGCCTGGCCGTTGGCCTGAGCCGACGTGGGGAACTTCACCGTCTGGCTGTGCCCGCCGGACACCGCGACGGGCTGTTCGTAGAAGCGCTCCCCGCCGATCTCGAGCCGCCTCGGGCTGCTGGAGGTGAGTCGCAGCACCAGGTGATCGACGCCCTGCACCAGGTTGTTCTGCACCGTCACCGGGATCGTGGCGCTGCGCCCGGACAGCTTGGTCTCGGACTTGTCGATCAGTGTGATCTGGCCGGCCAGGGAGTCGACGTACGCTTCCACGCTGTTGCGATAGTCGGCGGCCTCTGCGGGGCGGCCACGCCACGACGTGGACATCTCGCGGTTCATGGCCCGCCCGAAGGGGGTCACCACCCGGTCCTGGTTGGTGAGGATCACCTTGAACTTGTCGAGCTTGTCCTGCGTGGTCGCGATCTGCCTGAAGGCGGATCGCGGCAGCTCCTGGTCGCGCAGCGAGGCGGGGTACTTGGACACCGGCGGCACCTGCGTGGTGGCGGCGGAGTCGGGCTTGGCGGTGGCAGCGGCGGTGAGGTCCTGGGACTGGGACCACGTGCCGTCCTGGAGTGCCGTCACCGCCTCGGCCATCGCGCGGGCCTGGCTCGCGGTCGGCACCCGCTGCGGGGCGACGACGATGCTGCGCTGATTGTCCGTCTGGAGGTTGAGAGCCAGGCTCTGCGCCAGGAACCTCTGCACGGCGAGCGTCGAGCTCGACGCCCTGGTCAGGTTGCCCTGGAACAGCGTCGACATCCGTGCGTCCGTGACGACCGCCGTCGTGCCGCCGCCGATGGGGCGGGCCGCGGAGGGCGTGTAGGGCAGGCCGCCCTCCTCCTCCAGGCTGTCGCTGCGGGCGATCACCTTGTCCGCGCCGGCGGAGGTGGCCACCTTGACGATGGACGGGTCGACCGCGCCGTTCACGGGCCAGGCGAAGTCGGTGTTCGGTTGCACGTGGAGGATCGAGTCGACCGTGACGACGGCGGCCTCGGTGGCCTCCTTGAGGTGGCTCAGCGAGCCGGTGACGTTCGTGCCGTTGTGGGCCAGGGAAGCCAGGTCGGGGTCACTGAAGGGCAGCGCGACGACCTCCTTGTCCTGCACGGCTTCCTGCAGGTCGGCCAGCCACTGCTTGGCGAGTGCCTGGTGGGTGCCCGCCGTCGTCGCGTCACCCTCGCCCTGGACGCGGTAGCGCTCCGTCATCGCGTCCACGGAGGCCAGCAGGTCGGGGTCGATCACCCAGGTGACGTCGAGGTCCTTGCCCAGCGACACGAGCTGCTCGAGGCGGCCACCGGGGGCGATCTCCTTGGCGAGGTCGTCGTCACGGAAGACCGGCGTCTGCGACTCGTCCGACCCCGTCTGCGCCGTCATGTGCGCGGTGGAGATGAGCGGCCACATCACCGTCGTGCGGGTCTTCGGGTCGGCCTCGTCGGGCTGCCACGGCAGGAACGTCCGCTGGATGCCGAGCACCTGGTCCCACGGCCGCGCGGACGTCTCGCCGGACAGGGAGACGGCGAACTCGTAGACGCCGTCCTCCCCGAGATCCAGCTTGTCGACCGGTACGGAGATGCTGAAGCGCTGGGACACGCCAGGGGTGAGCTTGGAGAACTCCTTGACGTACTTCCCGCCCACCGGGGCTCCGTCGACACCCTGCTGGTAGTCGCTGCGCCCGGCGACCCTGTCGATGGCCGAGCGGGTGTTCAGAGCGCCCCCGAGACGCAGGTCCACCTGCGCGTCGGTGACGGCCTGCTTGCCCGTGTTGGTCACCGTGCCGGACACGGTCAGTGTGTCGCCGTCACTGGGGGCGGAGGGAGTGAGCGAATCCACAGCGACAGCCACCGTGCCCGAGCCGGAAGCGGCCTGCACGGAGTCCTGCACCGCAGCCTGTGTGGGGGCGGCGGTGGGCAGCTGAAGCAGCCCGGCCAGCAGAGGCGCCCCGGCGAGCAGTGCTCCGGTGCGCCGCATCCACCGGCGGGCAGGTGAGGGAGTCATCCCCTGGAAGTCTGCCGCCTCGGCCACGCGCTCGTCCGTCCCTCGTCGTCGTCAGTGGTCGTCGGAATGTGCGTCCACGCATGGTAACGATGCGCGCTGAGGGGAAGTGCCGCGGTCTCCTCCACAAGATCGGTTCACACCTGTCGGTCTGTCCCGTATGTGCCCGTATAAAGAGGAGCGTTTCGTAGGTCACAAGGGCAGCTCTTGTGCGCGTATCGGCGGAGCTGTCTGCGGCCCCCGGGATGCGGGTTAATGGGGCGCTCACGGTCGGCCCGGCCACGTACCCTCTTTTGTTGTGCCGAACGCCAACGAAGAAAAGCCCAGCGCCCTGAGCCAGGCGCAGCACCGCGCGGTCAGTGAACTGTTGCGGGTTGCCCCTGTCGCCGATGATCTTGCCCGCCGATTCCAGGAGGCCGGGTTCTCACTCGCCCTGGTCGGCGGATCGGTCCGGGACGCGCTGCTCGGCCGGCTCGGCAACGACCTGGACTTCACGACCGACGCCCGTCCCGAGGACGTATTGAAGATCGTGCGGCCATGGGCGGATGCCGTGTGGGAGGTCGGTATCGCTTTCGGCACGGTCGGGGCACAGAAGGACGGCTACCAGATCGAGGTGACCACCTACCGATCGGAGGCTTACGACCGGACCTCCCGCAAGCCGGAGGTGTCGTACGGCGACTCGATCGAGGAGGACCTCGTCCGGCGTGACTTCACCGTGAACGCCATGGCCGTCGCGCTTCCGGAGAAGGAGTTCGTCGATCCGCACGGGGGTCTGGAGGATCTCGCGGAGCGGGTGCTGCGCACGCCGGGCACTCCCGAGGCGTCCTTCTCGGACGACCCGCTGCGCATGATGCGGGCGGCGCGTTTCGCGGCGCAGCTCGACTTCGAGGTCGCTCCCGAGGTCGTCACGGCCATGCAGGAGATGTCCGGGCGGATCGAGATCGTCTCGGCGGAGCGGGTGCGGGACGAGCTGAACAAGCTGATCCTGTCCGCTCACCCGCGCAAGGGGCTGAGGCTCCTGGTGGACACCGGGCTTTCCGACCATGTGCTGCCCGAGCTGCCGGCCCTGCGGCTGGAGAGTGACGAGCACCACCGTCACAAGGACGTGTACGAGCACACGCTGATCGTCCTGGAGCAGGCAATGGCGCTGGAGGAGAACGGTCCCGACCTGACCCTCCGCCTGGCCGCGCTGCTGCACGACATCGGCAAGCCCCGCACGCGTCGCTTCGAGAAGGACGGCAGGGTCTCGTTCCACCACCACGAAGTGGTCGGCGCGAAGATGACGAAGAAGCGCATGACGGCGTTGAAGTACTCCAACGAGCTCGTGAAGGACGTCTCACGTCTGGTCGAACTCCACCTGCGCTTCCACGGCTACGGCACCGGCGAGTGGACGGACTCCGCTGTCCGCCGCTATGTCCGTGACTCCGGTCCGCTCCTGGACCGCCTCCACAAGCTGACCCGCTCGGACTGCACCACGCGGAACAAGCGCAAGGCGGCTGCACTGTCCCGTGCCTACGACGGCCTGGAGGAGCGGATCGCTCAACTCCAGGAGCAGGAGGAACTGGACTCCATCCGCCCCGACCTCGACGGCAACCAGATCATGGAGATCCTTGGTGTCGGCCCCGGTCCGGTCATCGGCCACGCGTACAAGCACATGCTGGAACTGAGGCTGGAGAACGGGCCGATGGGGCACGACGATGCCGTTGCTGCACTCAAGGAGTGGTGGACCGAGCAAGGCTGAGGCTGTGCAGCCGGGTCATGTTTCACGTGAAACATGACCCGGCTGCAAGAAGAGCAGCACGTACTGAGGGGCGGTGTTTCACGTGAAACACCGCCCCTCAGTACGTGGAGAGGTCAGATCAGACGTCCGACAGGCACAGCAGGAAGTTGTCGCCGTCGCCGGTCTGGGCGTAGAAGCTGGTGGCGCCGCTGACCTTGCGGCACTCCGTCTCGGCGGTGAGCGAGGTGTAGGTGCCGTCGATCTTCTTGAGCACCTTGGCCTCGGCCTCCGAGGACGTGCAGTCCACGACCTCCATGCGGTCGTTGGAGGACGACGAGGAGGAGGCTGACTTCAGGCAGTCGCCCACCGCGGCGTTCTCGGCGTCATCCAGGCTGATTATGTAGCCGACGATGAGCATGATGCCGACGATGACGACGGCAGCGATGTTCTTGATCGCCTTGAAGCTGAACCGGCGGCCGGGCTGCTGCGGCGGAACCGGCGCATACGGCGCCGCGCCCTGCGGAGGGAACCCCGGCTGCCCAGGCTGCTGCGGGTAGCCGCCCTGGGGCGGATACGGCGCCTGGCCCTGAGGCTGGCCGGAGGGCTGCTGCCCCTGGGCGTACGGGTTCTGGCCCTGGGCGAACGGGTTGCCTGTGGGCGGCGGAGTTGTCACTTGGGTCCCCCTGGAAACATGGGTGCGTGGCGCGAACCATGCGCGATATAAGACGCACGTAAGTTACCGGCCGCCACTGACAGTCCCGTAGCCGCGGGGGACTCTGTGTCATTGATGTGACACAGAGCGGTGTTCAAAGCGGGCCATAGCCACCGCAACTGCCGCGTAGACAACGGCGACTGCGACCACGAGCGCCGCCGAGCGGCCGTCCGGCGGCAGTACCAGGGCAGCCACTCCGGCCGCACCGACGAACGCGACGTTGAACAGCACGTCGTAAACGGAGAAGATCCGGCCACGGAAGCCGTCCTCGACCGAGGCTTGCACGATCGTGTCGGTTGCGATCTTCGCCCCCTGCGTCGTCAGGCCGAGGACGAAAGCCGCGACGAGCATGGGAGTTGCGGCGAAGGGCAGGCCGAGCGTGGGCACCAGGATTGCGGCGACTCCCGCGCACACGGCGATCCAGCGGCCGGGCCCCAACCGCCCCGCCGCCCAGGGGGTTACCAAGGCCGCCGCGAAGAAGCCGGCACCGGAGAACCCCAATGCCAGCCCCAGCAGGGCAAGTCCGTCATCCGCATTCGACGAGAAGGCGTACCTGCACAGCATCAGCAGCATGACCAGCAGGGCGCCGTAGCAGAAGCGCATCAGGGTCATCGTGAGCAGGGCCCAGACCGCTTCCCGGCGCGGCGGAGTGGCGAGATGACGGACGCCCGCGGCCAGGTCCTGCGCGGTACCGGCCAGAGCCGTAGCTATGCGTGGCTGCACCAACTCGCGATCGGGGCCAAGCAGTTCCCGTGACATGCGTAGTGCCGCCAGTCCAGCGCACAGGTACAGGGCAGCGCCCAGGAGCACCACGGCCGCGTCGGAGTCCCAGGCCACCAGCCGTACGACGAAGGCCAGACCGGCACCCGCGGTCGCGGCGAGCGTTCCGGCGGTCGGGGAAAGGGAGTTGGCAATCACGAGGCGCTCTTCGTCGACCACGCGTGGCAGCGCGGCGGACAGGCCGGACAGGACGAAGCGGTTGACGGCGGTAACGCACAGGGCGGAGACGTAGAAGAGCCAGTCCGGGACGTCGGTGATGATCAGCAGGGCCGTCGCCGAGGCCAGTACGGTGCGCAGCAGGCTGCCGTACAGAAGGACCTGGCGACGGCGCCAGCGGTCGAGGAGGGCGCCGGAGAAGGGGCCTACCAGGGAGTACGGCAGGAGCAGGACGGCCATCGCGGAGGCGATCGCGGTGGCTGACGTCTGTTTCTCCGGGGAGAAGACGACGTACGTGGCGAGCGCGGTCTGAAAGACGCCGTCGGCGCCCTGCGAGAGCAGGCGTACGACGAGCAGGCGCCGGAAGTTCCCGAAGCGCAGCAGGACCCGCAGGTCGCGTACGACGGACATGGGGCACAGCCTCACATACGGGGAGGGTCCCCGGGCGGTACAACCCGGGGACCCTCGGCAGCTCTGGCAGGAGCGTTCAACTGCGGCGCCGCGGTGCTTAGCGCTCGACCTCGCCCTTGATGAACTTCTCGACGTTCTCGCGGGCCACGTCGTCGAAGTACTGCACCGGCGGGGACTTCATGAAGTAGCTCGACGCCGAGAGGATCGGGCCGCCGATGCCGCGGTCCTTGGCGATCTTCGCGGCGCGCAGGGCGTCGATGATGACGCCGGCGGAGTTCGGGGAGTCCCAGACCTCGAGCTTGTACTCCAGGTTCAGCGGGACGTCACCGAAGGCGCGGCCCTCGAGGCGGACGTAGGCCCACTTGCGGTCGTCGAGCCACGCCACGTAGTCCGACGGGCCGATGTGGACGTTCTTCTCGCCGAGCTCACGGTCGGGGATCTGCGAGGTGACGGCCTGCGTCTTGGAGATCTTCTTGGACTCCAGGCGCTCCCGCTCGAGCATGTTCTTGAAGTCCATGTTGCCGCCGACGTTCAGCTGCATCGTGCGGTCCAGGACGACGCCGCGGTCCTCGAACAGCTTCGCCATGACGCGGTGCGTGATGGTGGCGCCGACCTGGGACTTGATGTCGTCGCCGACGATCGGGACGCCCGCCTCGGTGAACTTGTCCGCCCACTCCTTCGTACCGGCGATGAAGACCGGCAGGGCGTTGACGAAGGCGACCTTGGCGTCGATGGCGCACTGGGCGTAGAACTTCGCCGCGTCCTCGGAGCCGACGGGCAGGTAGCAGACGAGGACGTCGACCTGCTTGTCCTTGAGGACCTGGACGACGTCGACCGGGGCGTCGGCGGACTCCTCGATGGTCTCGCGGTAGTACTTGCCGAGACCGTCGAGGGTGTGGCCGCGCTGGACGGTCACGCCGGTGCGGGGCACGTCGCAGATCTTGATGGTGTTGTTCTCACTGGCGCCGATGGCGTCCGCGAGGTCGAGGCCGACCTTCTTCGCGTCGACATCGAAGGCGGCGACGAACTCGACGTCACGGACGTGGTACTCGCCGAACTGCACGTGCATCAGGCCGGGGACCTTGGACGCCGGGTCGGCGTCCTTGTAGTACTCGACTCCCTGAACCAGCGACGCGGCACAGTTGCCCACGCCGACGACGGCTACGCGAACCGAACCCATTCCGGTTGCTCCCTGTGTGTACGAGTGAGGCCCTGACTGAGCTCTCACGTGGCGGTGTCGCCGGGCGAATCCGTCCTGGGGGTGCCCCCGGGACGGGGCAGATCGCCCGGCTCTCCATGTGTGGTGTCCTGCTGAGCGGACCCCCCGGCAGCGGAACCCTTCAGGTCCCGCCCGGCCCGCTCGCTCTCGATGAGCTCGTTCAGCCAGCGCACTTCGCGCTCCACGGACTCCATCCCGTGGCGCTGGAGCTCAAGCGTGTAGTCGTCGAGGCGCTCCCGCGTGCGTGACAGGGAGGCGTGCATCTTCTCCAGACGCTCCTCCAGCCGGCTGCGTCGGCCCTCCAGCACGCGCATGCGCACGTCCTGCGGTGTACGTCCGAAGAAGGCAAATCGGGCAGCGAAGTGCTCGTCCTCGTACGCGTCGGGGCCGGTCTGCGAGAGCAGTTCCTCGAAGTGCTCCTTACCTTCCGCCGTCAACCGGTAGACGATTTTTGCGCGACGCCCCGCAAGTGGTGCGGCCAGGGCGTCCTCGGCGGTGTGCCCCGGTTCCTCGATCAACCAGCCGTTGGCGACCAGCGTCTTGAGGCAGGGGTAGAGCGTGCCGTAGCTGAACGCACGGAACACGCCCAGTGACGTATTGAGTCGTTTGCGCAGCTCGTAGCCGTGCATCGGGGACTCGCGGAGCAGTCCGAGGACGGCGAACTCGAGGATCCCGGACCGTCGGCTCATCCCCTCGCCTCCTCGTCATATCTCGCGCTGATGTATCGACTCGATACATCTAGACGATAGAACGGCCTTCCGGGCGCGACAAGTGGGGGAACGGTGAACGGGATCACATCAACGATTCATGTGGAGCGAGTTGCCTGATTTGGGGTGAAGTTCGGAACTAGGCGGGCTTTGACGGTGCGTAGTCTGTGCGCCATGCACAGCACCGGGAACCGCGTGACACCTGAGGGCGTCGTTGTCCTTGGTGCAGTACGGGTGAATGCAGAACCGACCACATCCGTACTTCGGGGGGACCGGAAATCAGCCGCCGTTGTCAGGCGCGCAGGGGTGCGCCTGCCCGAGGAGTAGTCGTTCGATGAGCGAGCACCGTCGCAAACCGCCGCAGCCGCAGGAAGGCGGACGTGCCGCGGCCCGACGCGGCCAGTCCGGCTCGTCCTCCGGCCGCCGAGCGGCACCGCGAGGCGCCACCGGATCTCCTTCCGACTCGTACGGGTCGGGTTTCAGCGGTTCGGAAGGCGAAGAACGTCCGTACGGCGGGCGTGCCGAGGCACGACGCGCGGCCCAGAGAAGCAGCGGTGGCCGCCGCAGAGCGGCCGAGCCGGCCCGGGCAGGCCGCCGCGCCGCTCCCGGCGGCGCCACCGGTCCCGGACGGGGCCGCGGGCGCGCCGCTCCCCCTGGAAAGAAGCGGTTCGTCGACTATCCGCGGGCCGGCAAGTACGGCGTCGCGCGCTGGGTGCCGTCTTGGCGCCTCGTGACGGGCCTCTTCATCGGATTCCTCGGGAGCCTGGTGGCTGTGGCCGGTATCGGTTACGCCATGGTGGGCGTCCCCAAGGTCGACGAGACCGCCACGGCGCAGAACAACGTCTACTACTGGGCTGACGGCAGCGAGATGGTCTCCACCGGTGGCGAGACCAACCGGCAGATCATCAATCTCTCGCAGATTCCCAAGGCAATGCAGAATGCCGTGATCTCGCAGGAGAACAAGACCTTCAAAAGCGACAGTGGCATCGACCCGAAGGGCATCGCCCGCGCCGTGTTCAACATGGCCACCGGTGGCGAGACCCAGGGTGGTTCCACGATCACCCAGCAGTACGTGAAGAACGCGAGGCTGGGCGACCAGTCTCAGACACTCTCGCGGAAGTTCAAGGAGATCTTCATCTCGGTCAAGGTGGGTACCACGGTGTCGAAGGACGACATCATGGCCGGCTACCTGAACTCCGCCTACTACGGGCGCAACGCCTACGGGATCCAGGCGGCCGCCCGCGCGTACTTCAACAAGGACGCCATCAAGCTGAACGAGGGCGAGTGCGCCTTCCTGGCGGCCACGCTCAAGGGCGCCACGTACTACGACCCCGCGGGTTCGCAGTCCATCGACCCGGCGGCCAACCCCAAGGCCAATCAGAAGCGTGCCCTGATTCAGATGCAGGACACTCTCGACAAGATGGTCCAGTACGGGCATCTGAGCCCTGAGGTGCGCGCCAAGTACACCAAGCTGCCCGAATGGAAGAACCCGCGCTTCAACTCCGCGCTGAGCGGCCAGATCGGCTACCTCGTAGATCTCGCCAACGGCTACCTGGTCAACAACAGCAAGACGACCAACATCACCGAGCAGAAACTGCGAGCGGGCGGCCTCTCGATCCAGACGACCTTCGACAAGAAGAAGGTCAAGGAACTCGAGAACGCGGTGAAGAAGGTCCAGAAGGCGAACATCAAGCCCGAGGAGCGTCCGAAGACGGACACCCACGTCCAGTTCGGCGGGGCATCGGTGGATCCGGCGACCGGTGCCATCAAGGCCATCTACGGCGGTACGGACGCGACCAAGCACTTCACCAACAACGCCGACGTCACCGGCGCCCAGGTCGGTTCGACGTTCAAGCCGTTCGTGCTCGCGGCCGCGATGAAGTGGGGCGTGCGGAACCCGGACCTCGAAGGGGAGCAGGCTCAGGACGAGCGCACCCAGGTGTCGCCGAAGAGCCTGTACAGCGGCAAGAACAAGCTCAAGATCAAGGACTACAAGGGCGAGATCTGGCGGAACGAGAAGGGTGAGGAGTGGAACCAGGTCAACGACGGCGATGAGTCGTACGGCACCCCTCCCGCCTACCGGATCGACCTCCGTGAGGCGATGAGGAACTCGGTGAACTCCGCCTTCGTGCAGCTCGGCATGGACATCGGGCTGGACAAGGTGAAGGAGGCGGCCGAGGACGCCGGCGTCCTGGAGAACAGCCTGACCGGTACGGACTACCCGTCCTTCTCCATCGGTACCTCTCAGCCCAGCGCGATCCGCATGGCGGGCGCCTACGCCACCTTCGCTTCCAGCGGAAAGCAGCGTGATCCCTACTCCGTCAAGAAGGTGACGGACAAGGACGGCGAGGTCTTCTCCCACGAGACCCTGACCAAGGAGGCCTTCACCCCGGAGGTCGCCGACAACGTCACGGACGTCCTGAAGACGGTGGTCGACAAGGGCACGGGTACCAGCGCACAGCTCAGCGACCGTCAGGTGGCCGGCAAGACGGGTACCACGGACGGCAACCGGTCGGCCTGGTTCGTGGGCTACACCCCGCAGCTGTCGACGTCGATCGCGATGTTCAGGCTGGACGACAACGAGAAGAACCAGAACCGCGAGTTCCTGAAGATGTTCGGAACGGGTGGTCAGGAGAAGATCCACGGTGCTTCGTTCCCGGCCGAGATCTGGCACGACTACATGGAGCAGGCGCTGAAGGGCACCACCCCGACACCGTTCCCGGTGCCGACGCCCATCGGTCAGGTCGTCAACGACATCCCCACGCCGACGCCCAGTCCTACGCCCAGCGAGACCGAGGAAGCCAGCCCGACTCCGAGCCCGACGCCCAGTGAGTCGCTGATCTCGCCGTCGCCTACGCCGACCGAGACCTGCTTCGGCTTCCAGTGCAACGACGTCGGAGGCTCGGACAACGGCGGCACGGACGGCGGCGTGACCTCCACACCGACGCCCACGGAAACCGAGACGGACGGCAACAGCAACGGCAATGGCAATGGCAACGGAGGCATCTTCGGCGGACCGTCAGGCTGACGGGCTCGTATGACGCCAGAAGGCCGGCGGCCGGCATCCACGCAAAGGGTGCCGGCCACCGGCCTTCGTTATGAGCGGGCGCGCGCGGGTGGCTCGGGCCGAGGGCCTGTTTCACGTGAAACGTCGGTTTCACGTGAAACACTCAGCGGCCTCATCCCCGTCGCCCCTCGCACCGTTCTCAGACACGTACGGCAGGATGTGCCCATGCCCAGTGCAGAGACGACGCCCACAAGCGCTCACGAGCCGGACCTGGTGCGGCCGACCAGAGAGGACGAGGTCGCCGCCAACGGGAGTGAGCTGATCGGTGGCCCCATCGGACGGCGGGCCCTGCTCGGTACGTCCTGGTGGACTCCGGTGCGGATCATCGTGCTCGTGGCGATCGGCATGTTCGCCCTCGGGCTGGTCCAGAAGGCACCTTGCTACAACGGCGCCTGGTTCTTCGGCGCCAGCTCGCAGTACACGCATGCCTGCTACTCCGACATCCCGCACCTGTTCCAGGGGCGCGGTTTCGCCGACGGGCTGGTGCCGTACTTCGACAAGCTTCCCGGCGACATGGAGTACCTCGAATACCCGGTGCTGACCGGTGTGTTCATGGAAGTCGCCTCCTGGCTCACGACGGGCAGCGGCAGCATCCAGGACCAGGAGCAGTGGTACTGGATGGTCAACGCCGGGATGCTGATGGTCTGCGCGGCCGTCATCGCCGTCTGTGTGACCCGCACGCACGCCAGGCGTCCCTGGGACGGCCTGCTGGTCGCTCTGGCGCCTGCTGTCGCACTGACCGCGACCATCAACTGGGACCTGCTGGCCGTCGCTCTGACGGCCGCGGCGATGCTGATGTGGTCACGTGGCCGCGCGCTCGCCTTCGGCGTCCTGCTGGGGCTCGCCACGGCCGCGAAGCTCTATCCCGTCTTCCTGCTCGGCCCGCTGTTCGTCCTGTGCTGGCGCGCGGGCAAGTGGCGGGACTTCGGGAAGGCGCTGGGCGGCACGGCGGTGGCCTGGCTGGTCGTGAACCTTCCGGTGATGCTCCTCGCCTGGGACGGCTGGTCGCAGTTCTACCGGTTCAGCCAGGAACGAGGCGTGGACTTCGGTTCCTTCTGGCTGATCCTGGCCCAGAACTCCAGTGACCCGCTGAGCACCGAGACCGTCAACACGCTCGCCACGCTGCTGATGCTGCTGTGCTGTGCCGGCGTCGCCGCGCTCACGCTGACCGCACCGCGCCGTCCGCGCTTCGCCCAGCTGGCCTTCCTGATCGTCGCGGCGTTCATCCTCACCAACAAGGTCTACTCGCCGCAGTACGTCCTGTGGCTGGTGCCTCTGGCGGTGCTGGCCCGGCCGAGGTGGCGGGACTTCCTCATCTGGCAGGCCTGCGAGGTGGCGTACTTCCTCGGGATCTGGCTCTACCTCGCGTACACGACCAGCGGGGACGCCCACAAGGGACTGCCGCCCGACGGCTACCACTGGGCCATCGGCGTGCACCTGCTGGGGACGCTGTACATGTGCGCCGTGATCGTGCGGGACATCCTCATGCCGGAGCGGGACCCGGTGCGCCGGGCAGGCGACGACGACCCGTCGGGGGGCGTCCTCGACGGGGCGGAGGACGTGTTCGTGCTCGGCCAAGCAGCCCATCCCCCGCGGCATGCGGCCCACTTCGAGGGGCCGCCGGTGGAGTGGGGCAGCCGGGGGGCGGCCGGCGGTTCGCTCTGAGCGAACACGGCGTAGGAAGCGCACGGGAAAGGCCGGACAGGCGGAGAGCCGCACTGGCCGAACGTGCGAAAGGCCGTACACGGGAGAGTCCGTGTACGGCCTTTCGCTGTTACGGCGTTGCCGAGCGTGTGCCGAGTGCGGCAGGTCAGCGGTCCACGATCCGGTCGAACTGCGTGGTGGTGTGCCGGAGATGGGCAACCAGCTCGTCCCCGACCTTCGGCTCGGGCGCGTCCGAGGGCACGAACAGGATCGACACCTGCATGTGCGGCGGCTCCGCGAACCAGCGCTGCTTGCCGCCCCACACGAAGGGAGCGAGGTTCCGGTTGACCGTGGCGAGCCCGGCCCGGGCGACGCCCTTGGCGCGCGGCATGACGCCGTGCAGTGCCTTGGGGGCCTCCAGGCCCACCCCGTGCGACGTACCGCCCGCAACGACCACCAGGAAGCCGTCCGAGGCCGCCTTCTGCTGCCGGTAGCCGAAGCGGTCGCCCTTGGAGACGCGGGTGACGTCCAGGACCGCGCCGCGGTACTCGGTGGCGTCGTGGTCCCCCAGCCACAGCCGGGTGCCGATGCGGGCGCGGAAGCGGGTCTGCGGGAACTGCTGCTGCAGGCGGGCCAGTTCCCCGGCCTTGAGGTGGCTGACGAACATCGTGTGCAGCGGCAGCCGGGCCGCGCGCAGCCGGTCCATCCAGCCGATGACCTCCTCGACGGCGTCGGAGCCGTCGGTGCGGTCCAGCGGCAGGTGGATGGCGAAGCCCTCGAGCCGGACGTTCTCTATGGCGGCGTGCAGCTGCGGCAGGTCGTGCTCGCTGACGCCGTGCCGCTTCATCGAGGACATCACCTCGATGACGACACGGGCACCCACGAGGCCGTACACGCCGTCCACGGACGACACCGAGCGGATGACCCGGTCGGGCAGCGGCACCGGCTCCTCGCCGCGCCGGTACGGCGTCAGAACCAGCAGGTCACCGCCGAACCAGTCCTTGATGCGCGCGGCCTCGTACGTCGTGCCGATCGCGAGGACGTCCGAGCCCAGTCGAGTGGCCTCCTCCGCCAGCCGCTCGTGCCCGAACCCGTAGCCGTTGCCCTTGCAGACCGGGACGAGTCCCGGGAACTGCTCCTGCACGTGCTTGTGGTGCGCCCGCCAGCGCGCGGTGTCGACGTAGAGCGTGAGCGCCATGGCCGGACCTGGAACCTTTCTCGTGGCTGCGGTGTATCAGAGGTATGGAAGCTATCGACGGTGCAGCTGTTGACGGTATCGAAGCAGAGAGCGCAAGGTCAGCGACGCGACATGTAGATGTCGAGCGCCTTGTGAAGCAGCTTGTTGAGCGGGAAGTCCCACTCGCCGAGGTACTCGGCGGCCTGGCCGCCGGTGCCCACCTTGAACTGGATCAGGCCGAAGAGGTGGTCGGTCTCGTCCAGGGAGTCGGAGATGCCGCGCAGGTCGTAGACGGTCGCGCCGAGCGCGTAGGCGTCGCGCAGCATCCGCCACTGCATCGCGTTCGAGGGCCGGACCTCACGGCCGATGTTGTCGGAGGCGCCGTAGGAGTACCAGACGTGCCCGCCGACGATCAGCATCGTCGCCGCCGACAGGTTCACACCGTTGTGACGGGCGAAGTACAGCCGCATGCGGTTGGGGTCCTCGGTGTTGAGCGCCGTCCACATGCGCTGGAAGTACGACAGCGGGCGCGGGCGGAAGTGGTCGCGCACGGCCGTGATCTCGTACAGGCGCTGCCACTCCTCAAGGTCGTGGTAACCGCCCTGGACGACCTCGACGCCGGCCTTCTCGGCCTTCTTGATGTTGCGTCGCCACAGCTGGTTGAAGTTCTTGTGGACCTCTTCCAGGGATCGGTTGGCCAGCGGCACCTGGTAGACGTAGCGGGGCTGTACGTCACCGAAGCCGGCCCCGCCGTCCTCGCCCTGCTGCCAGCCCATGCGGCGGAGCTTGTCGGCGACCTCGAAGGCGCGCGGCTCGATAAAGTCGGCCTCGATGTCACGCAGTCGCTTCACGTCCGGGTTCTGGATGCCCGCCTTGATGGAGGTGGCCTCCCAGCGCCTGATGATCACCGGAGGGCCCATCTTCACTGAGAAGGCGCCCTGGTTCTTCAGATGCGCGAGCATCGGTTCCAGCCAGTCGGTCAGATTCGGCGTGAACCAGTTGATGACCGGGCCCTCGGGCAGATAGGCGAGATAGCGCTTGATCTTGGGCAGCTGCCGGTAGAGGACGAGGCCCGCACCCACGAGTTCGCCGGACCTGTCGAACCACCCGAGGCTCTCCGAGCGCCACTCCGCCTTGACGTCTGCCCAGGCCGGGACCTGCATGTGGCTCGCCGACGGCAGGCTCTGGATGTATGCCAGATGCTGCTCGCGACTGATCGTCCTCAGGGTCAGGCTCATTCGGGGCGCTCCTCGGGCTGGGGTGTCCCCATGGGTTCAGGGGCTCCGGCTCTCGCGCCGAAGCCTACTGCGCCTTGCGAGCGCCCTGACTGGGCGTACGGCAGCTTCGCCCCGGCCTTGAGGCCGCCGGGGCGTTCGAGGGTGTTCTATGCCCTGTTGTGCCGGTGTTCGGAGGTCGGTCTCCGTGACCGGCGCGAGGGGCGCGTGCGTGCAGGCGTCAGAAGCCGCCGAAGAGCCCGCCGTGTGCCATGCCGAGGAAGAAGCCGACTCCGGAGGCGCCGAGACCCACGATCAGGCCGAAGCGCTCACGGGTCGTCTCCGAGATCCACTGGCCGTAAGCACCCGCGAGGATGCCCACCAGACCGGTCCAGGAGCTGAGCAGGTGCAAGAAGTGGAACTGGGCCGTGATGAACGACGTGATGCCGAGCACCAGGGTCACCACGAGCAGGGTGTCCTGGATGGGATGGGACTTTCCGTCCGTGGCGAAGAGGCCTCCGACGGTGTTGGGTCGCATTGCCTGTGCCATAGGGCACCTCCTGCGGAAGGCGGCGCATCGTAGCGCCATACACACCCGATGTGTACAGATTGTGGACCAGGGCGGCCGGATTTCAACCGGAAGCGGGTGTGCGGGTACTGTGTACCGTCTGCACCGGTGTCTGCCCGGGCCAGCTCGGGGCGACCGTGAGGTCACCCCGATTGTCAGTGGCGGCCGATACCGTTGCGTACGCATCACAACCCTCCTGCCACGGAACGACCGTGGCCGCTGAGTCCGAAGGAGGTGGGTTCCACATGCGTCACTACGAGGTGATGGTCATCCTCGACCCCGATCTGGAGGAGCGCGCTGTCGCCCCCCTGATCGAGAACTTCCTCTCCGTCGTCCGTGAGGGCAACGGCAAGGTCGAGAAGGTCGACACCTGGGGCCGTCGTCGTCTCTCGTACGAGATCAAGAAGAAGCCCGAGGGCATCTACTCGGTCATCGACCTGCAGGCCGAGCCTGCGGTCGTCAAGGAGCTCGACCGCCAGATGAACCTGAACGAGTCGGTCCTCCGGACCAAGGTCCTCCGCCCCGAGACCCACTGAGCTCTCCCGCTCAGCTGATCTCGGGATTCGAGTAGCAGCAACCAAGCAGCCAGAGCAGCAAACCCGCCGAGAGGTTCCCCCATGGCAGGCGAGACCGTCATCACGGTCGTCGGCAATCTTGTCGATGACCCCGAGCTGCGCTTCACCCCCTCCGGTGCGGCGGTCGCGAAGTTCCGTGTCGCGTCCACTCCCCGCACCTTCGACCGCCAGACGAACGAGTGGAAGGACGGCGAGAGCCTGTTCCTGACCTGCTCGGTCTGGCGTCAGGCGGCGGAGAACGTCGCGGAGTCGCTCCAGCGAGGCATGCGCGTCATCGTGCAGGGCCGGCTGAAGCAGCGGTCCTACGAGGACCGCGAGGGCGTCAAGCGCACGGTCTACGAACTGGACGTCGAGGAAGTCGGCGCCAGCCTGCGCAGCGCTACGGCCAAGGTCACCAAGACCTCCGGTGGCGCTCGCGGTGGCCAGGGTGGTTACGGCGGCGGTGGCGGCCAGGGTGGCGGCGGCTGGGGCGGTGGCTCCGGCGGCGGCCAGCAGGGCGGCGGTGCTCCCGCCGACGACCCGTGGGCGACCGGCGCTCCCGCCGGTGGCAACCAGGGCGGCGGCGGTGGTGGTGGCGGCTGGGGTGGAAACTCCGGCGGCGGCCAGCAGGGCGGCGGCTACTCGGACGAACCCCCCTTCTAGGCCCCCGGGCCGAGGGTGGGTCGTACCCACACTTCTTGATCACACAGGAGAAACATCATGGCGAAGCCGCCTGTGCGCAAGCCGAAGAAGAAGGTCTGCGCATTCTGCAAGGACAAGGTCACGTACGTGGACTACAAGGACACGAACATGCTGCGGAAGTTCATTTCCGACCGCGGCAAGATCCGTGCCCGCCGCGTGACCGGCAACTGCACGCAGCACCAGCGTGACGTCGCCACGGCCGTGAAGAACAGCCGTGAGATGGCGCTGCTGCCCTACACCTCCACCGCGCGATAAGGGAAGGGTGACCGAAACATGAAGATCATCCTCACCCACGAGGTCTCTGGCCTCGGTGCCGCGGGCGACGTCGTCGACGTCAAGGACGGTTACGCTCGCAACTACCTGATCCCGCGGAAGTTCGCTATCCGCTGGACCAAGGGCGGCGAGAAGGACGTCGAGCAGATCCGTCGTGCTCGCAAGATCCACGAGATCCAGACCATCGAGCAGGCCAACCAGATCAAGGGCCAGCTCGAGGCCGTCAAGGTCCGTCTGGCCGTTCGCTCCGGCGACGCCGGTCGTCTCTTCGGTTCCGTCACCCCGGCCGACATCGCTTCCGCGATCAAGGCTTCCGGTGGTCCCGAGGTCGACAAGCGCCGCATTGAGCTCGGTGCGCCGATCAAGACCCTGGGCGCTCACGAGACGTCCGTGCGTCTGCACCCCGAGGTTGCCGCCAAGGTCAACATCGAGGTTGTCGCGGCCTGATTGCTGCGCTCGGCTTGAACAGCTGAAATGAGGGGCCGTGCCCGCTGGGTACGGCCCCTCATCTGTGCAGTGGGTCAGATCGAGCCCGTTTCACGTGAAACAGCGTGTTTCACGTGAAACATTCAGTGCGTCGCATTCAGCGCGTCGCGCCCGTGACGAGCCAGCGGCCGGAGCGGGTGCGTGTCCAGAGCGTCAGCATGCGCACCGACATCATCAGTGTCATGGCTGCCCAGACTGCGGTGAGGCCACCGCCGACCGCGAGGATGAGCAGCGCTACCGGAGTGAATACCGCCAGGGTGAGCACCATGGCCCAGGCGAGGTAGGGGCCGTCGCCTGCTCCCATCAGGACGCCGTCCAAGACGAAGACGACGCCGCAGATCGGCTGGGAGAGCGCCACTACGAGCAGGGCGGGCAGGGCTGTGTTGTGGACGGCCGTGTCGCTGGTGAACAACGGCAGGAAGAGCGGCCGGGCGATCACCACGAGTAGTCCGAGGACGACGCCTGCTGCGATGCCCCACTCCACCATGCGGCGGCAGACGGCCCGGGCGCCCTCGGCGTCGTCGGCCCCGAGGTACCGCCCGATGATTGCCTGCCCGGCTATGGCGATGGCGTCCAGGGCGAAGGCGAGCAGGCTCCACAGCGACAGGATGATCTGGTGCGCAGCGATGTCCGCGTCGCCGAGGCGGGCCGCGACGGCCGTCGCAATCATCAGGATGGCCCGCAGTGAGAGGGTGCGGACCAGCAGCGGCACTCCTGCTTGTGCGGAGGCCCTTATGCCGGCCGCGTCGGGGTGCAGCGAGGCGCCGTGCTCGCGAGCCCCGCGGACCACGACGATGAGATAGACCGCGGCCATGCCCCACTGAGCGATGACCGTGCCCCAGGCGGAGCCCGCGATACCGAGGTGGGCGCCGTAGACCAGACCGACGTTCAGGACGGCATTGGCGATGAAGCCGGCGCCAGCGACGTAGAGAGGAGTCCTGGTGTTCTGGAGTCCGCGGAGAACGCCGGTGGCGGCAAGTACGACGAGCATGGCCGGGATGCCGAGTGCCGAGATCCGTAGATAGATGGTTGCGTACGGGGCCGCTGTGTCCGAGGCACCGAAGAGTTCCACGAGAAACGGTGCCGTGGGCAGGACGACCGCGATGACGGCGGCGCCGAGGAGGAGGGCCAGCCAGATACCGTCCATGCCCTGGCGGATGGCGGCTTGGAGGTCGCCGGCGCCGACGCGTCGGGCAACGGCCGCTGTGGTGGCGTAGGCGAGGAAGACGAAGACGCTGACGGCCGTCATGAGGAGGGCGGAGGCGACCCCGAGCCCGGCGAGCTGTGCTGTGCCGAGATGGCCGACGATCGCGCTGTCGGCGATGACGAAGAGGGGCTCGGCGACGAGTGCGCCGAAGGCCGGGACGGCCAGTGCGACGATCTCTCGGTCGTGCTGTCGCCGGGCGGCCTTGGGGGTCGCGGGAGCCTGTGTCATGGCCACCAATCTAATCGTCCACAGGTAAGAGATGCAATGTCCCACTGACCCTTACTTGCCATCTCGTGGTGTGTGCTCTCGCGCACCGTTCGAAGCGATCTTGGTCCGACTGGGGAAGTTTTTCTTCTGCACAGCCGGTGGACGGGAAAGTGGCAGGTCAGAGCCGCTGATCGAGAATTCGTGGGGGCTTGTTCACAGGGCTGTCCACCGTGTCGTGCACAGGTTTTGTGGAGTTCTCCACAGCATCCGGGCCGTCGTCCACATGGCCTGTGGATAACCAGATTGGCTGACGGTGCCTGCAGGCCTACCGTGGTCCGGCGCCCACTCCGTCCGTCGGCCCGGGAAACCGCCGTACAACCGACGTGCCAGGACCGGAGTTGGGCCTCTCATTTGTCAGTGCCGTGCCGTAGAACAGAGGGGCACGGCGAGGTCCGCTCGGCGGACGGGAGGAGGCTGCTCGGTGAGCATTTCCGAGCCCTTGGACGACCCGTGGGCCGACAGCGGCCCCAGTGATCGTCTGCCTGCTTCCCGCCGACAGGGCGACGGCGGCCGAGGACGTGACGAGCAGCACGATCGCGGCCGTGACAACGGTCAGTGGGACGGTGGTGGTTCGGCCTTCGAGCGGGTGCCGCCACAGGACCTCGACGCCGAGCAGTCCGTCCTCGGCGGCATGCTCCTGTCCAAGGACGCCATCGCCGATGTCGTCGAGGTCATCAAGGGCCACGACTTCTACAAGCCCGCCCACGAGACGATCTTCCAGGCGATCCTGGACGTTTATGCCAAGGGTGAGCCGGCCGACCCCATCACCATCGCCGCCGAGCTCACCAAGCGCGGCGAGATCAACAAGGTCGGGGGCGCCTCCTATCTCCACACCCTCGTCCAGACGGTACCGACGGCGGCGAACGCCGAGTACTACGCGGAGATCGTTCACGAGCGAGCCGTTCTGCGTCGCCTGGTCGAGGCCGGCACCCGCATCACGCAGATGGGATACGCGGCCGACGACGACGTCGATGAGATCGTCAACCGCGCCCAGGCCGAGATCTACGCGGTCACCGAGCAACGGACCAGCGAGGACTATCTGCCGCTCGGCGACATCATGGAGGGCGCGCTCGACGAGATCGAGGCCATCGGCTCCCGTACCGGCGAGATGACGGGTGTGCCCACCGGGTTCACGGACCTCGACTCGCTCACCAACGGCCTGCACCCGGGGCAGATGGTCGTCATCGCGGCGCGTCCCGCGATGGGTAAGTCCACGCTCGCGCTGGACTTCGCGCGCGCGGCGTCGATCAAGCACAACCTGGCCAGCGTCATCTTCTCCCTGGAAATGGGGCGCAACGAGATCGCGATGCGTCTGTTGTCGGCCGAGGCGCGCGTGGCGCTGCACCACATGCGTTCCGGCACGATGACGGACGAGGACTGGACCCGCCTGGCGCGGCGGATGCCCGAGGTCTCGGCGGCACCGCTCTACATCGACGACTCCCCGAACCTGTCGATGATGGAGATCCGTGCGAAGTGCCGTCGCCTGAAGCAGCGCAACGACATCAAGCTCGTGATCATCGACTATCTGCAGCTGATGCAGGCCGGTGGTTCGAAGCGTTCCGAGAGCCGTCAGCAGGAGGTCTCGGACATGTCCCGTAACCTCAAGCTCCTGGCCAAGGAGCTGGAGGTCCCGGTGATCGCGCTCTCGCAGCTCAACCGTGGCCCCGAGCAGCGCACGGACAAGAAGCCGATGGTGTCCGACCTGCGTGAGTCCGGCTCCATCGAGCAGGACGCCGACATGGTGATCCTGCTGCACCGTGAGGACGCCTACGAGAAGGAGTCGCCCCGCGCGGGCGAGGCGGACATCATCGTGGGCAAGCACCGTAACGGCCCGACGGCGACGATCACGGTCGCCTTCCAGGGGCACTACTCACGATTCGTGGACATGGCGCAGACCTGATCGGGGCCCGCACGCGGGGATGGTGAACTTCGAGGTTATGCGCTCGACTCCCGTTGGCCGACGGGGTGGACTGGAGCCATGACGACACCTCCTGAAGATCTGCTCCCTGCCACGCGTCGAGCGCTGCTGCACCGCATCGCAGTGGCCCAGGCCGAAGGACGCACGCCCTCGTTGGTCGCTGCGGTCGTACGGGACGGTCGGGCGGTGTGGCACGGCTCGCGAACCTCGGTGGACGGGCACGGGCCGGACGAGAACGTGCAGTACCGCATTGGCTCCATCACCAAGACCTTGACCGCCGTTCTCGTCCTGCGACTGCGCGACGAAGGCCTGTTGGCCCTCGGGGACCGGCTGGAGAAGCATCTGCCGGGCACGGCAGCGGGGGAGGCCACGATCGCCGAGCTGCTCGCGCACACCAGCGGGCTGGCGGCCGAGACGCCTGGACCCTGGTGGGAGCGGACCCCTGGATCACTGCGCCCCGAGCTCGCCGACGTCCTGGGCGAGCACCCCTTCCTGCATCCATCCGGCCGCCGGTTCCACTACTCGAACCCCGGCTACACGTTGCTGGGCGCTCTGGTCGAGAAGCTGCGCGACGCTCCGTGGGAGGACGTACTCAGGCGCGAAGTGCTCGCCCCCCTGGGCCTGAACCGGACGACTGCACGACCGCAGGCACCGCATGCCGGCGGCTGGGCGGTCCATCCCTGGGCCGACGTGATGCTTCCCGAGCCTCTCGAAGACCTCGGTCGGATGGCTCCGGCCGGTCAACTCTGGTCGACAACCGGCGACTTGGCGAACTTCGCCGCATTCCTGATCAAGGGCGATGACCGTGTGCTGAGCGCCGAGTCGCTGCGGGAGATGAGGGCGCCGGCGGCACCGTCGGAGGCGGCGGATGTGGCGAATGGGTACGCGTACTGCCTGGGACTGGAGACCCGGCAGCATGGCGGCAGGACCTTCATTGGGCACTCGGGCTCCCTGCCGGGCTTCCTCGCCTGCCTCACCGTCAGCGTGGAGGACGATCTCGCAGCCATCGTGCTGACCAACTGCACGTCGGGTCCGCTGCTGTTCATGGTCGCCGCCGACCTCGTCAGGATCGTCGCCGAAGCCGAGCCCCGCATCCCCGAGCCGTGGCGCCCGATGGCCGAGGCCGACGCCGTGTCCCTGGAGCTGGCCGGGCAGTGGTACTGGGGGACACACGCCTTCGCGCTGCGGCTGACGGCTGACGGGCTGCTCTCCTTGGAGCCTCTGTCGGGCAACGGCCGGCGCTCGCGGTTCCGAGCCAACGGTGACGGCACATGGACGGGACTGGAGGGCTACTACGCCGGCGAGCTCCTGAGGGCCGTACGACGCCCCGAAGGGACCGTGGACCACCTGGACCTCGGGTCGTTCGTCTTCACGCGTCAGCCGTACGACGAGGGGGCTGCTGTGCCGGGCGGTGTGGATCCGGACGGGTGGCGGGGGACCGGCACGGTCTGACGGTTCGGGTGAGCGCCTGTTTCACGTGAAACAGGCGCTCCGCCATGGTCACAGCTGGATCTTGAAGCCCAAGTGCGAGGCCGTGAAGCCGAGCCGCTCATAGAAGCGGTGGGCGTCGGTACGGGACTTGTCGGTGGTCAGCTGTACCAACTGGCAGTTCTGACGCCGGGATTCGGCGACCGCCCACTCGATGAGCTGCGTACCCAGGCCGCTGCCGCGCTCGTCGGCGTGGATGCGCACACCTTCGATGATGGATCGGGTCGCGCCCATCCGGGATAGCCCGGGAATGATCGTGAGCTGGAGCGTGCCGATGACGCGGCCTTCACGGACGGCGACGACCAGGTGCTGGTTCGAATCGGCACTGAGCCGCTCCAGGGCGTCCAGGTAAGGGGCCAGGTCGTCCGGTGACTCACGCTGTGCACCGAGCGGGTCGTCCGCGAGCATGCCGACGATCGCGGGGACGTCATCGGCGACGGCGGCTCGTATCTCAAGATCTCCCATGCCCGCACCCTATGCGGGCGGGCTCAGACGGGGATGCGAAGTGTCTCGACGGCCCGGACGAGGGGGGCCAGTTCGGGATTGGTCGCGGCTTCGTCGAGGGCTTGGCGCAGGGCCTTGTCGTTGGTGGGCCGTGCCTCGTCCAAAAGCTTGAGGCCTGCTTCGGTGACGTCGGTGTAGATGCCGCGGCGGTCGGTGGGGCAGAGGTAGCGGGAGAGCAGGCCGCGGTCCTCGAGCCGGGTGACCAGTCGGGTGGTGGCGCTCTGGCTGAGGACGACGGCGTCGGCGACCTGCTTCATCTGCAGGTGGCCGCCTTCGCCGCTGTGCTGGCGGCTGAGCACGTCGAGCAGGGAGTACTCCCGCACGCTCAGGTCGTGCCCGGTCTGCAGGGCGCGCTCGATGTGCGCCTCGATCCTCCCGTGCAGCAGGGAGAGAGCGCACCAGCCCTGGGCGAGCGCGGTGAGCGCGGGGTCTGTCGCTGTCATGGCGTTTCCTCCGTCCCGGAGTGGCTGAAGCCAGAGTAGAGCAGGATCGCAATAGTCTGCGCTTGCAAGTATGACGCGTCTGCAAGTATTGTCATCAAACGTAAAGCGCTCCTGCAATCTTCTGGAAGGTGCACTCCTTCATGCCTCTCGCGCTTCTGGCCCTCGCGATCGGGGCCTTCGGAATCGGCACGACCGAGTTCGTGATCATGGGTTTGCTGCCCGAGGTCGCGGGCGACTTCGGGGTCACCATCCCCACCGCCGGGCTCCTGGTGACCGGCTACGCCCTAGGCGTGGTCCTCGGCGCTCCCCTGATGACCGTGCTCGGCACCAAGGTCTCCCGCAAGCGGATGCTGATGCTGCTGATGGGACTGTTCATCGTCGGCAACCTGCTGTCCGCTCTCGCTCCCAGCTTCTCCGTCATGCTGATCGGGCGTGTGGTCGCCTCGCTCGCCCACGGTGCCTTCTTCGGCATCGGCTCGGTCGTCGCGGCCGATCTGGTCGCCCCGAACAAGAAGGCCGGGGCCATCGCGATGATGTTCACCGGTCTGACCGTCGCGAATGTGGTCGGCGTCCCGCTGGGCACGTTCGTCGGGCAGTCCGCCGGCTGGCGGGTCACCTTCGGCATCGTCGCCGCCCTCGGGGTGGTCGGCCTGGCCGGGATCGCCAAGCTCGTCCCCGACATGCCCAAGCCCCAGGGCGTACACCTGCGCCATGAGCTGGCCGCGTTCAAGAACGCCCAGGTCCTGCTCGCCATGGCGATGACGGTCCTCGGCTTCGGCGGTGTCTTCGCAGCCATCACCTACATCGCGCCGATGATGACCCATGTCGGCGGCTTCGCGGACGGCTCCGTCACCTGGCTGCTGGTCCTCTTCGGGCTCGGCATGGTCGGTGGCAACCTGATCGGTGGCAAGTACGCCGACCGCGCGCTGATGCCGATGCTGTACGTCTCCCTGGGCGCCCTCGCCGTCGTGCTCGCGCTCTTCACGCTCACGGCGCACAACAAGGTCCTCGCGGCCATCACCATCGCGCTGATCGGCGCCCTGGGCTTCGCCACGGTGCCCCCGCTCCAGAAGCGGGTCCTCGACCAGGCACACGGCGCCCCGACGCTGGCCTCGGCCGTGAACATCGGCGCCTTCAACCTAGGCAACGCCCTCGCCGCCTGGCTCGGCGGCATGGTCATCGCGGCCGGCTACGGCTACACGTCCCCCAACTGGGTGGGCGCCGCCCTCGCCGCGGCCGCACTGCTGCTCGCGTTCCTCTCGGCCGCGCTGGAGCGCCGTGACGGAGCATCCGCCGGCCCGGTCGTCACGAGTACCGCCCCTGCCGAGCCCGCCGAGCAGCAAGCCGTCGTACACCACTGAGCCGACCCGTGTGCGGGGTCAGGGCCGCCCCCGCACATCCGGCCCCGTGACAGCCCACACCAGCACTTCAACACCACACCTTCGCACCACACATCAAGGAGACCCCCCATGAGCACCACCAGCGCCGTCACGCCCCTGACGACCCAGGACGCCGACCTCCTCGTCGCCACCGCCCACCGTGCCGCCGAGGCCTCCGGAGTGACCGTCAGCGTCACCGTCCTCGATGCCGGAGGCCACCTGCTCGCGTTCCGGCGGGACGACCGAGCCGTGCTGATCTCCGGGGAGACCAGCACCCGCAAGGCCTACACGGCGCTTCAGCTCAACGCTCCCACCGCCGATCTCGTCGAGGCCGTACAGCCGGGCGGCCCGTTCCACACCCTGCCCACCGCGCTGGACCGGCCGCTGCTGTTCATCGCGGGCGGTGTGCCGGTCCATCGGGACGGCCGGCTGATCGGCGCGATCGGCGTGGGCGGCGGTGCGCCCGAGCAGGACCACCAGTTCGCGACGGCCGCGATCGAGGCACTTGCCTGAGGGCACACCGCTTCAGCGGGACACGCCGTCAAGGCATCCCCACCAACAAGGACACGCCGGTTCCCGACGGGGACCGGCGTGTTTCATGACCGCCTCAGCGCGCGGCTCGCAGCCGACTACCTCAGCCCGCCGCCACCGTCACCGGAGCGAACCGCCGGGTCCAGTCGCCGGGCAGCTCCGAGATGCCGTACGTCATCACCGAGTTGAAGGCGACGGACGCCAGACCGTGCTCCTTCGCCCAGCTGAGCAGTTCCTCGTGGCGTACGTCGATGTCGGTGCGCAGCGGGCGGTCGGTGTGGGTGGCCAGGGAAGCGATGAGTGCCTTCGCGGTCTCCGTGTCGCGGGCAACCAGTGGGCCCACGACCTGTGTGTCCATGTTGGGCCAGGCGCCCGCGTATCCGATGAGCCGGCCGTTCTCCTCGGCGACGCGCAACCGGTCGGTGAAGGCGGGGAGCCGCGTGATGATGTGCGTGCGATCCGTGCCGAACACCTCCTCGTCGAGTCTGACCATCGCGCTGAGGTCCTCGGCGGTGGCCGCGCGCGTGGCCACCGAGGGCCCAGCAGCATCGGCCCTGAAGTGCCCGCGCAGCATCTCCGCCCGGCCGGTGACCTTGAAGCCGATTTCCTCGTAGAGCCCTTGGCCGTTCGGCGTCGCGTGCAGAGTCAGGGGTGTCGTGCCCATCAGGGAGACGACGTGACGCATGAGCCGACGCCCGACGCCCTGGCGCGCATGACGCTCAGCGACCAGGACCATGCCAATGGCCCCCAGATCGGGGCGGTCCCGCGGTCCGTAGTCCGTGACGACGCAGGCGCTGACAAGCCCGCCGGCGGGGTCGTCGATCCCGTAGCCCTTCCCGGCTGTCAGAAGAAACTGCCACTTGTGTTCCTCACGGGGCCAGCCCCGATCCTCGGACAAGTCGGCGCAGGCGGTGAGGTCGCGAGGCGTCAGACGGCGGATGGGCAGAGCGGCGAGGGAAGGAGTCGGCACGCAGGTCAGGCTGTCTGACTACTGCCCTGGTCGTCCAGCCGTTTCCGATGAGACGTACGAGCTTTTGGCCATGTCATGGCCCGCCGCACGGCCCGCCGATGGACGCTGGGTGTTTCACGTGAAACATGGACGAACGGCGAGCATCCATGAAGTGCGTCAGGAGGGCCATTCGACGCGGACCGCCATCCGGTCGGCGGCTCGCGACCGGCACTTACATAGGGATGGATCTGCGGGAAGCCTACGAATTGGTGCGCAGCAGCCGGTAGTCGAAGGAATTGCTCGTTCGTCCCCTCGCCCAATTCGTGAGGAAGCAAGGGGGGACTTGTGATCGGGGCGGCGGCCGGTATGGTCGAGTCCGGTTCGTGTCCGAGCCGTGATGCGGACTGTCGACGCGGACCGAGCGCAAGGCAAGGCAGCGTAACGGGACGGAGAGATCAAAGACCCGCATTCTCGGTTATGCGGCCTGGGTGCCCACATGCAGTGGGATGCTGCGGTGAGAGTACTGCGGCCAATGTCACACTCTCGCCTTACTTGTCCGTACTGAGTGTGAATACGGGTTGAATGTGGCCGTATTGATCGCAGCAACGAACGAGGCCAAGCAAGCCGTCGCGGGGGAAGCAGGCACCTTCCGATAGGGGAAGTGCGCAGACCGACCGAAAGATGTTCGAGGCGAGGCACACCATGGACGCTCCGACCACCACGTCGGCCGACAACGGCACTTCCGGCGGCGGGGGCGGCTGGTTCACGCCCCGCAAGCAGCCGGAGACTTCTCCGGGCTCCGAACAGGAGGCGGCAGAGGGCAGCCGCCTGGCGGCGATGCGCCCGATGGGCCGGACGACGGCAGGCGACGGCCCGGCCCCACCGCCCCAGAGCACCACACAGCCCCCCACGACGGCCGGCCCACCACAGTCCGCCGCGACGGCGCCTCCGCCCGGGCCCACCCTTGCTGACGTCGGCTCTGGTCCCGCGGCACCAGGCCCCGCAGCTCCGGGCCCTGCCGCCCGCCCGTACGCGGAACGTGGGGTACCAGCCCCGATATCGACGCCCGGCGCGACCCCCCCGAGCCATATACAGCCCACGCCGTCGACGCCCGCCCACACCCCGTACTCAGGCCAAGCCCCGCAAGCCTCAGCTCAACCCCCGCAAGCCACCGCTCACGCCGTGCACGCCGCCGCCCAAGCCACCGCAGCCCGCCCGGAGATGCAGGCCGCCCAGGCCACGACACCACGGCCGGAGACGCCGGGCCCCGCCCCTCTCGCATCGCCCTCCCCTCAACTGCGGGTACCGAGCCAGCGCCCCGCTCCGGCCCAGCCCGTCTCCCCGGACGCCGTCCTGATCCGCCGGACCATGGCCGAGGTCGGCCCCGTGGCCGACAAGGTCACCTCCTACTTCTACGCGCTGCTCTTCGTACGCCACCCCGATCTGCGTTCCCTCTTCCCGGCCGCGATGGACACCCAGCGAGACCGGCTGCTGAAGGCGCTGCTCACCGCGGCCGAGCACATCGACAACACCCCTGTCCTCGTCGACTACCTGCAGAACCTGGGCCGCGGACACCGCAAGTACGGCACCCGGCCCGAGCACTACCCGGCCGTCGGCGAATGCCTCATCGGCGCGCTGAGCAAGTACGCCGCCGGAATCTGGGACGGCGAGATGGAGGCCGCCTGGATCCGGGCGTACACGACGATCTCGCAGGTCATGATCGACGCCGCGGCGGCGGACGAACTGCGCGCCCCCGCCTGGTGGTACGCGGAGGTCGTCTCGCACGACCTCAGAACCGCGGACGTCGCGGTCCTCACCGTCCGCCCCGACCAGCCGTATCCCTTCCTCGCCGGGCAGTACACGAGCGTGGAGACACCCTGGTGGCCCAGGATCTGGCGGCACTACTCCTTCGCCTCGGCGGCCCGCTCGGACGGCCTGCTGACCTTCCATGTGAAGGCCGTGCCCGCGGGCTGGGTCTCCAACGCGCTGGTGCACCGCGCGCGGCCGGGAGACATCATCCGGCTCGGCCCGCCGGCCGGTTCGATGACCGTGGACCACACCACCGACAGCGGGCTGCTCTGCGTGGGCGGAGGCACCGGCATAGCGCCGATCAAGGCACTGGTCGAGGACGTCGCCGAGCACGGCGAACGGCGATCGGTCGAGGTTTTCTACGGCGCCCGTACCAACCAGGATCTGTACGACATCGACACGATGCTCCGCCTCCAGCAGTCCCACCCCTGGCTGCATGTCCGCCCGGTGGTGGACCGGCATGGTCTGCTCCAGCTTCCCGAAGCCATACGCGAGTACGGGCCGTGGACCGAGTACGACGCCTATGTCTCCGGACCGCCCGGCATGATCCGCAGCGGTGTCGACGCCCTGAGGGGCATCGGCATGCCGTTCGAGCGCATACGCCATGACTCTGTGGAGGAGCTCGTCTCCGCCGGGGATTGAGCCTTGCCACGGCGGAGGTCTGCCGTCGGATCAGCCCAGATCGGGGGCGTGCATGGCACGGACGCCCTCGATGTTCCCGTCGAGGTAGTGCCGCAGTGAGAGCGGTACGAGGTGGACGGAAGCGATCCCGACCCGGGTGAACGGCACCCGGACGATCTCGTACTCGCCGATGGGTTCGTCCACTTCGGGGCCGTGCCGCAAGGACGTGTCCATCGACTCCAGGTGGCACACGAAGAAGTGCTGCACCTTCACTCCGGTCGCTCCGCCGTCCTCGCCGATGTGCTCGACGGTGTCTACGAAGCAGGGCACGACATCGACGACCTTGGCGCCGAGCTCCTCGTACACCTCGCGGTGCAGCGCGTCGACGACGGTCGCGTCCGTGGGCTCGACTCCGCCACCGGGTGTGAGCCAGTAAGGATCGAGGCCGGGCTTGGTGCGCTTGATCAGGATCAGGTCGTCGCCGTCCAGCAGAACGGCGCGGGCGGTGCGCTTGACCACAGGTCGGACGGTCATGGGAGAAATGTGGCCCGGCTGGTTCCACGTGAAACATCGCGAAACGTCACCGGTCGAGCTCATCCTGTGAGGAGCTCGGATCCGCCGCTGGATGCGCCCTGAATGCCCGGTTCAGGCCCAGTCACCAGCCGCCCGCAGCAACCACTCATGGGCTCGCGCGATATGGGGCATCGCCAGTGTGCCGGTACGGACCACCAGGAAGTACGTCCGCAGCGGTGGCACCGGCGGATCGTGCAGGGCGACGACATCGCCGCGCTGCAGGGCGGCCGCGCACAGGTAGCGGGGCAACACCGCCAGCCCTGCCCCCGCGACCGCACAGGCGAGGACCGCGCGAAGGTCGGGGACGATCACGGTGCCCGGGGCGGCGGGGCGGCAGTCGTAGACCGAAGCCCAGTAACGGGAGACGAAGGGCAGGGACTCGTGCACCTCCACCACCGGGACGTCCTCCAGCGCGTGCGCTCCCTTGTGGCGCAGCTGCCCCGAGCCGATCCGGTCGACCCATTGGGGCGCGGCGACCAGCACGTGCATCTCGTCGCAGAGCGTCGTCGCCGTGAGCAGACCGCCGCGCGGACGGGCCGTACTGATGGCCAGATCATGATGTCCGGCAGCCAGCCCCTCGAGGGTCTCCTCGGCGTTTCCGAAGGACGCGCGCAGAGCGAAGCCCTGGCCTTCTTCGCCGGTCAGCTCGGTGAGCGCGGGCAGGGCCCGCTCGGCGGTGAACTCAGGAGGGCCGGCGAGGTGCAGGGATCGTAAGGAGGACTCGTCGTCGAGACCGGTCTCGGTGATCTCCACCAGGGCGTCGAGATGAGGTGCGGCCTTGTGGGCGAGTTCGTCGCCGATGGTCGTCGGCGTCACTCCGCGGGCCTGTCGCAGGAAGAGGGGGCGGCCCAACTGCCGTTCCAGGGTGCGGATCTGCGAGGTCACGGCCGGCTGCGACAGGCCGAGCAGGGCGGCGGCGCGGGTGAAGGAGCCAGCCCGGTGCACGGTCACAAAAGTGCGCAACAAGGCCAGGTCCATGCCACACCCTCCCCTTCCCCGCCCTTCTCTCCATCCTCAGGGCAGGGCCTAACTATAAATAAGTCGATAGGTCGCTGTCGCTACTGTGATTGGACACTGACAGACAGTCAACTAGCCTTGTTCGCGCGGTTCTTCGCGCGCAGAACCGAGGGCGGTCCGAGCCACGAGGGGGGAGGCTCGGACCGCCCGTTCCGCATGTTCGGGCACCGACGCGCGTGCGGGGGCCCCGTCACCGGGCCGATTCGTCCAGCGCACGCAGCACATCCGCCACCAGATCCTCAGGATCCTCGGCGCCGACCGACATCCGGATGAAGCCCTCCGGTACGGCGTCGCCGCCCCAGCGCCCGCGCCGTTCGGCCGTGGAGCGCACTCCGCCGAAGCTGGTCGCGTCGTCGACGAGCCGCAGCGCCTCCAGGAATCGCTCGGCACGCGCGCGCGTGGGCAGCGTGAAGGACACGACGCACCCGTAGCGCCGCATCTGCTGCGAGGCGATCTTGTACGAGGGGTCGTGCGGCAGCCCGGGATAGCGCACCCCGAGCTCTTCCGGCCAGTCCTGCAGCGCCTCGGCGACGGCCAGGGCGGTGGCGTTCTGCCGCTCCACGCGCATCTGGAGCGTGGCGAGGGAACGGTGCGCGAGCCAGGCCTCCATGGGCCCCGGAATCGCCCCGACGATCTTGCGCCAGCGCCGTACGGCGGCCATGGCCTCGGCGCCGCGGCCGCTGACGTATCCCAGCAGGATGTCGCCATGTCCCGTCAGCTGCTTGGTGCCGCTGGCCACCGAGAAGTCGGCGCCGAGCTCCAGCGGGCGCTGGCCGAGCGGCGTCGCGAGCGTGTTGTCGACGGCGACGAGGGCGCCACGCGCGTGTGCCGCTTCGACGAGCCGCCGGACGTCACACACGTCGAGGCCCGGGTTCGACGGGGTCTCGATCCACAGCAGTTTCGCGCCGTCCAGGACACCGAGCTGGGCGTCCCCGCCGGTCGGTGCCGCGCGGACCTCGATGCCGAAGGCCTCCAACTGCGCGCGTGCCAGGAGCAGCGCCTGGTAGCCGTCGCTGGGCAGGACGACCGCGTCCCCGGCCCGCAGCTGGGAGAAGAGCACCGATGAGGTGGCGGCCATGCCCGACGCGAAGACCAGCGTCTCGACGCCGTCCTCCCCCGGTGCCTCCAGGCCGCCGATGGCGCGCTCCAGATGGGTCCAGGTGGGGTTCTCGTCCCGGCCGTAGGTGTACGGGCCCGTGGGCTCGCCCGGCAGGTGGTAGTGGGCCGCGAACACGGGGCCGGGCAGGGTCGGCTCGTAGGCGACCGGCTCGGGCAGTCCGGCCCGCACCGCGCGCGTGCCGTCTCCGTCGGAAGGCCGCCCCTCGGAAGGCGGTCCTTGAGGATCCGTGCTGCTCATACCGGCTGTCCCTCCACCTGTTCGCGGACCGCCGTGAGGAGGCCCGTACTTGCCGCCTCCACCATCTCAAGACATTCCTCGAAGCCGTCGAGGGCCCCGTAATACGGGTCGGGCACGTCGAGGTCGTCGCCGGCGGCGGGGTCGTAGGAGCGCAGCAGGCGCACCTTCGCCGCGTCCTCCGGGGAGGGCGCCAAGCGGCGCAGGGCCTTGAGGTGGCCGGTGTCGAGGGCGATGACGAGGTCGAGGCGCGCGAACCAGGACGTCTGGAACTGGCGGGCCGTGTGACCGCTGTCGTAGCCGTGCTCCTCGAGGACGGAGATGGTGCGCGGGTCGGCAGGGTCGCCCTCGTGCCAGCCGCCGGTGCCGGCGCTGTCGGTCTCGACCAGGCTGTCGAGCCCGGCCTCCGCCACGCGCGCGCGGAAGACCGACTCGGCCATCGGGGAGCGGCAGATGTTGCCGGTGCAGACGAAGCAGACGCGGTAGGTCATCGGATACTCAGTCCCCGTCGGGCAGAACGATGTTGAGCGCCCAGGAGACGATCGAGATGATCAGGCCACCGAGGACGGCCGTCCAGAAGCCCTCGACGTGGAAGCTCAGGTCGACCTTGTCGGCGAGCCACGAGGTCAGCAGCAGCATGAGCGCGTTGACGATCAGGGTGAACAGGCCGAGCGTCAGGATGAGCAGAGGGAGGCTGAGAAGCTTCACGATCGGCTTGACGACGAAGTTCACCAGGCCGAAGATCAGCGCGACTATGAGCAGGGTGCCGATCTGCTTGCCCGTGCTGTCCCCGGTGAGGGTGATCTTGTCTATCAGCCAGACGGCGACCGCCAGGGCACCCGCGTTGGCGATCGTCTTGACTACGAAATTCTTCATGTGTCTGATCGTGGCAGACGAGATCGGTCACGAGCACCGGGACAAGGGCGGACGAGAGCGATGAAGGCATTCCGGCTGGATGAACTGGAGGCGGAGCGCGCCGCCAACGAGGGCGCCTACCTGCAGTTTCTGCGGGAGCGGAACATGTCGGTCGGTCTGTACGCGCTCGACGCCGGTGCGCACGATCCACAGAAGCCGCACAACCAGGACGAGGTCTACTTCGTTGTGAGCGGCCGTGCTCAGATCACCGTCGGCATGGAGACCACACATGTGGCGCGCGGCAGTGTGGTGTACGTGCCGGCCGGGGTGGCCCACAAGTTCCACCACATCAGCGAGGACCTGAGGGTGCTCGTGGTGTTCTCTCCGCCCGCGAGCTGACCTTTGGCCTCGGGGTTCCCTAGGGGATCGATCAGGGGAGGACAAGGGCTGCGAGGCGTCCGCTCGGCACCTGCCGGACCTAGCATCGAGTGCAGGAATCAGCAGATTCGAAGGATCAGGACCCGGCACAGTAACGGGCGGAGAGGTAAGGACGAGGGCGATGCGTGAGATCTTCGCAGGACTGCCGTGGTGGGTGAAGTGGATCGCGGTGCCGGTCATCGCACTGGTGGTGTTCGGTGGGCTGATAGCCAGCGTGGTGGGGTTCGTCATCGGACTGCTCTTCAAGGTGCTGGTCTTCGTGGCACTGGTCGGTGGACTCGTCTACGTCGTACGGAAGTTCACGTCGAGCTCCTCGTCGCGCAGCGACTGGTGAGGGCCGTGGGGGCCGTGGGGACCGGTGGGCGGTAACAGGAATCGCCGGTTCCCTCGGGCGGGGGAAGTTTTCCGAGCAGGGAGTCCAGGAGCGGTGACGGGCCAATAGAGTCCGGAAATCGACGCGGGGACGACCCCGCGAGCGGCGTACACCCCCCGTGTTCCCCAGCACGGGCTCCCCTCTCGCGCTTCGGGAGTAACCCTTGGCCACGGTCGACACCGCACCCTCAGAACCTCAGACGCCCCTCGAACAGCCGCGCTCCTCCGTCCCCCAGGTCCCGCAGCAAGCCTCCCCGGCCTCCGCCGAGCAGTCGCAGTCCGCGACGCTCATCGGATCCGTCCAGCGCGCGATGCGCCTGCTGGAGTGTGTTGCCGAGCATGAGTACGGCGCCCCGGCCAAGCAACTCGCCCGCGAGGCGGGCCTGGCACTGCCCACGGCCTACCACTTGCTGCGCACGCTGGTGCACGAGGGCTATCTGCGCCGTGACAAAGGGCTGTTCTTCCTCGGCGAGGCGGCCGTACGGCTCAGCAGCAGCGCAGCCGCGCAGAAACGTCGCAGCACGGTTGCCGACGCGCTCGCTCAATGGCGTGACGCCATTGGTGTCCCGGTTTACTACGCCCAGTACCGCGACGGTGAGATCGAGGTCATGTGCGTCTCCGACACCCCGGGCAATCCGGCGGTCGAGGAGTGGGCCGACTTCCGGGAGACCGGCCACGCGCACGCCATCGGTCAGTGCCTGCTGTCCCAGCTCGACGAGGACGCTCGCCGCGATCACCTGGCCCGCCATCCAGTGGAGTCCATCACCCCCTACACCGTGCGCGATACCCGCACCCTGCTGCGACGTCTCGAGCGGACCCGGCGGATGGATCCGGTGACCGAGCGTCAGGAGTACGCGCTGGGGACGGTGTGCGCTGCCATCCCCATCACGGTGGGCACCACGGCCGCCACGATGGCCATTTCGCTGCCCGCCCACCAGGCCGACCGGCTGCTGTCGGCGGTGCTGCAACTGCAGGAGGAGATCGGGCGGCTCCTGGGGTCACTCTCGATCTCTATCAGTATCTGAAAACTCACTCCTTGTGATCTCTCGTGTACGTTCAGCAAGATTCCACCAGTGTCGGGGTCCGTTCCCGGCCAGTCGACTGCAAACGACGGGGTAGGGCGATGCGCGAGTCCGTAGAGGCAGAGGTCATGATGAGCTTTCTCGTGTCCGAGGAGCTCTCCTTCCGCATCCCGGTGGAGTTGCGCTACGAGACCTGTGATCCCTATGCCGTGCGGCTTACCTTCCACCTGCCCGGCGACGCCCCCGTGACCTGGGCCTTCGGCCGGGAACTACTGGTCGATGGAGTGGGCCGCCCGTGCGGGGAGGGAGATGTACGGGTCTCTCCGGCCGGCACAGAGACGCTGGGCGACGTTCTGATCCGGCTTCAGGTCGGTGCCGACCAGGCACTGTTCCGCTCCTCGGTGGCGCCTCTGGTGGCCTTTCTCGACCGCACCGACAAGCTGGTGCCGCTCGGTCAGGAGGGCGCGCTCGCCGACTTCGACGCCCACCTCGACGAGGCCCTGGACCGCATCCTCGCCGAGGAGCAGAGCGCGGGCTGAGGCTCGTGGCCATTAGGGGTGGCGTAACGCTTCGCCGGGCGCTCCCGGCGCGCATGGGAGCGCTTCCTTGTCGGGCTTGCTCCCAAGACGCCGGATCTGCAAGGCCGGAGGCGCGAGGTTTTGGGTTCGGATTCGGCGCGCGGGAGGCGCGCGGGCGGCGAACCGTGTCCGCCACCCCTTGCACAGACACGAAGCCCCTGCTTCGCCGACGCCCCCGCTTTCCCCGGTGTCACAGCTTTTCCGATGTCACCGTTTCCGCCGACGCCCGCGCCCGCCGCGCCCCAGAGCCGGCTGCGCGCCGGTCGAGGTCGACCCCCCGCCTGCCGGGACCGGCTGGGTACCCGTCGGCACCGCCCCCTTCTCCGGCCGGTCGGCCGAGACCACCAGGGCCGCGAGGGCCGTGGTGACCGGCACGGACGCGACCAGGCCGATGGAGCCCACCAGGGTGCGCACGATCTCCTCCGCCACCAGCTCACTGTTGGCGACCGTCCCCACCCCGCTCTGCGCGATCGAGAAGAGCAGCAGCAGGGGCAGTGCGGCACCCGCGTACGCGAGGACGAGCGTGTTGACGACGGACGCGATGTGGTCGCGGCCGATGCGGATACCCGCCCGGTACAACCCGCGCCGGCCCATCGTCGGGTTGGCCTCGTGCAGCTCCCAGACCGCGGACGTCTGGGTGACCGTCACGTCGTCGAGGACACCGAGCGAACCGATGATGATGCCGGCCAGCAGCAGACCGCTCATGTCGATCGACGGATACAGCCCGTGGATGAGGCCGGTGTTGTCGTCGGTGTTGCCGGTGAGCGCGGCCCAGTCGATGAACACCGACCCGAGGATGCCGATCAGCAACAGCGAGATCAGCGTGCCGAGCACCGCCACCGACGTACGGGCCGACAGGCCGTGGCACAGGTAGAGGGCGACCAGCATGATGGCGCTCGACCCGACCACTGCGACGACCAGCGGATTCGAGCCCTGCAGGATCGCCGGCAGGATGAAGAAGTTGAGCACCAGGAAGCTGATGGCCAGCGAGATCAGTGCCATGAGGCCCCGCAACCGCCCGACGACCACGACGGCGATGGCGAAGATGCCGGCGAGCACGGCCAACGGGAGGCGCCGGTTCACATCGGTGACCGAGTACTGCAGGTCCTTGGGTGCGGAGGGCTCGTAGGCGACCACGACTTCCTGGCCCTCGTGCAACTGCCGCGACTGGTCGGGCTGCACGATCTCCGTGAACGTCCGGCCCTTGTCCTTGCCGCTGTCGACGCGGATCGTCGCCTTCTTGCAGGTGCCGCTGTCCTGCTGCACGGCGGAGGAGCCCTCGGCGGTGGAGGTGTCGCCGGTCGGGGGCACCCCCGAGGCGCCCACCTCCTTGCAGCTCAGCTCGACCACCTTGGTGACCGTGGCCTGCTGCGTCTGCCGGTCGAAGCCGACCCCGGTGCGCTCGTGCGGCGGGGCACCGCCCGGCCACAACACCGCCAGCCCCACCACCACCGCCGCGGCGAACGGGATCAGGACCGCCGCGATGACCTTGCGCAGATGCCGGGAGACGGGAGCAGCCGGCCCGTGGGCGTGACTGTGCGAGTGCCCGTGCGCGCCACCATCATCTCCGCCACGCCCGCCCCCGGACCCCGGACCGTGCCCATGTCCCCCTCCGGAGCCGGGACCATGCCCATGACCGCCCCCGGGTCCAGGACCGTGCCCGCCACCCGGGTCGGTAACCGGCGCCTGCGAGCCGCCGGATTCGGGACCGCGCTCGTAAGAACCCCGGGGACCGGGCCCGCGCCCCTGCCCTCCGCCGACCCCGCTGCCGTGATTCTGCGTTCCACCGGACCTGGGGCCTTGCTCGTGCCAGCCCCCGCCCCCAGTCGCATGATCGTCCTGGTCCCCGTCACCGGGACCAAGGCCGTAGGCCCCTCCGTATCTCCCCCCGGGAACCCCTGAACCCCGGCCGTCTGTAAGGCCGTTGCCCCGCCCGGGGCCGATTCTGGGGCCGTTTCCGGAGCCGGAGCCGCGGGGCGGATCGGGCGGTGGGTACGGAGGTTCATGCGTCGTGGTCACCGCCCGATCATCGCAAGAACGATTGGGGCCCCCTGTTCACCGCGCCCGAATTGACGCTAGCGTGGTGCCACCTTTGTACACGCGGGAGCTCGGAGCACCGGGCTGAGAGGGCGCTGACCTCCGTCACAGCGATGTTTCACATGAAACATCACTCATCGCGAGTGATGTTTCACACGAAACGTCGGCAGACGGATACCGCTGCGTCGACCGCCGAACCTGTTACCGGGTAATGCCGGCGTAGGGAGTAGGTCTCATGACCATCAAGGACGCGCGCACGCCTGCCTCCGTTCAGGACGAGAAGTCCGAGGAGGCCGGGAAGTCCATCGGCTGGCACAAGGCGTATGTCGAGGGTTCACGCCCCGATCTGCGAGTGCCGGTCCGCCAGGTGCACCTCACCAACGGGGAGTCGGTCACGCTGTACGACACCTCGGGCCCGTACACCGATCCGCTCGCCGATACCGACGTCCGCAGGGGGCTGCCCCCGCTGCGGGAGAACTGGATCATCGCCCGCGGCGACACCGCGGAGTACGCGGGCCGTCCCGTCCGTCCCGAGGACGACGGCATCAAGCACACCTCGCCGCGCGGCGGCCTGCGCAACCTCGACGCGGTCTTCCCCGGACGTCCGCGCCAGCCCCGTCGCAGCCGTGACGGCCAGGCCGTCACGCAGCTCGCCTACGCACGCCGGGGTGAGATCACACCCGAGATGGAGTACGTGGCCATCCGGGAAAACGTCTCTCCCGAGGTCGTCCGCGAGGAGATCGCCGCGGGCCGCGCGGTGCTGCCCGTCAACGTGAACCACCCGGAGATCGAGCCGATGATCATCGGCAAGCGGTTCCTGGTGAAGGTCAACGCCAACATCGGCAACTCCGCGGTCACCTCCTCCATCGAGGAGGAGGTCGAGAAGATGACCTGGGCGACCCGCTGGGGCGCCGACACGGTCATGGACCTGTCGACCGGCCGCAACATCCACACCACCCGTGAGTGGGTGCTGCGCAACTCCCCCGTCCCCATCGGCACGGTGCCGCTCTACCAGGCGCTGGAGAAGGTCGACGGCCGGGCCGAGGAGCTGACCTGGGAGATCTACAAGGACACGGTCATCGAACAGGCCGAGCAGGGCGTGGACTACATGACGGTCCACGCGGGCGTGCGGCTGCCGTTCGTACCGCTGACGGCCAACCGCAAGACCGGCATCGTCTCGCGCGGTGGCTCGATCATGGCGGCGTGGTGCCTGGCGCACCACAAGGAGAGCTTCCTGTACGAGAACTTCGAGGAGCTCTGCGAGATCCTCGCCGCCTACGACGTCACGTACTCGCTGGGCGACGGCCTGCGGCCCGGCTCGATCGCGGACGCCAACGACGAGGCGCAGTTCGCGGAGTTGAGGACGCTCGGGGAACTCAACACGATCGCCAAGCGTTTCAACGTACAGACCATGATCGAGGGCCCGGGACACGTCCCGATGCACAAGATCAAGGAGAACATCGACCTTCAGCAGGAGATCTGCGATGAAGCTCCGTTCTATACGCTCGGCCCGCTGACCACCGACGTCGCGCCGGCCTACGACCACATCACCTCCGGCATCGGTGCCGCGATGATCGCCTGGTGGGGCACGGCGATGCTCTGCTACGTCACGCCCAAGGAACACCTGGGCCTGCCCAACCGGGACGACGTCAAGACCGGCGTCATCACCTACAAGATCGCCGCCCATGCGGCCGATCTCGCCAAGGGGCACCCCGGTGCGCAGGAGTGGGACGACGCGCTGTCCGACGCCCGCTTCGAGTTCCGGTGGGAGGACCAGTTCAATCTGGCTCTCGACCCGGACACGGCACGGGAGTTCCACGACGAGACCCTGCCGGCCGAGCCTGCCAAGACGGCTCACTTCTGCTCCATGTGCGGGCCGAAGTTCTGCTCGATGAAGATCTCCCAGGACATCCGCCGCGCACATGGCGGGTCGAAGGAGGAGATCGAGGACGGCATGGCTCAGAAGTCGAAGGAGTTCGCCGCGGCGGGCAACCGGGTGTACCTGCCGCTCGCGGACTGACGTCGACGTCCTGACCCGGGGCGCCGCGCCCCGGTGTCCGGCGGGCTGCCGTCGTGTCCGGCGTTGCTGCCCGGCTGTTCGGCTTGCGCCTCCCCGAGGAGGTCTCCCCGGGGGTTCCGTCGCGAAAGTGAGGCCCCGGGCGGGGCGCTCCTGCGGCGGAGGGCGCAAGCCGAGGCGCTACTCCGGCTGGTGTTCCGGGCCTCCGAAGTCCGGGCTCGTGTAGTCCGGGCTGCTGAAGCTCGGCCGCGATCCCCGGGAGGCGCCGTCGTCCGGGCTGCTGAAACCCGGGCGGCCGTAGCCGAGGTTTGGGATGCGGCCGGCCGGTGTCGACGGTGGCGTGCGGTGCAGGGCCGATGCCGTGCCGGGGTCGGCGAGTGCCTCCCGCAGGAAGGGCAGGACGCCGCGCTCCAGCAGGGCCTCGCGCCAGGCTTCCCTGGCCCGGGCGACCTCCTCACTCAGTTCGCCGTACGGCCCGCCGTCGAACGCCGGCCGGTTGCGCAGGGCGGTGAGCAGGAGACCGACGGCGGCCACCAGGATGGCGGCCGCTGCCATGGCGCCGAACACCCATCCGGTGGTGAGCATCGTCTGGGCGAATGCCGGCTCGGGGTCGAACATCTTCAGGATGTAGCCGACGAGCAGGAAGATCGCCGCTGCGGTGCCGGCGAGTACGGGTGCCAGGACGGCGAGCACGGCTATGACGCCCGGGCCGGCTGTCTCGGCGACTTCTCCCATGGTCGTGGCGAGCCCCATCGCGCCCGAGCTCGACTCGGAGGAGCCGGACTCGCGAGTGGAGGACGGGGTGGACGGCGCCGGTTGGCGCAGTTCCTCGCGGACCTTCACGTAGTGCTGGTACTCGGTCGCCGCGGCCGCCGTGATCAGAGCGGTGGCGTTGAGCGCCATGGTGCGCAGCTGTTCGGGGTTGAGCCGCTGACCGACAGCGGCCAGTTCCGGGCGGTGTGGTGCGGAGCGCAGCGCCTCATCGAGGATCCGCTCGTAGTCCTGGCGGTCCTCGCTCAGCAGGTGCTGCGGAACGCTGTTCATGTGCATCCCCCGATGCTCCGTAGGGCTTGGGGCTCGCATGCCAACGAGCCGTCGGGCAGAAACGGAGGGGAGCCTGCTACGGATAAGCCGATGGTAGAGCGGTCACGGCACACGGTGACAGGGGGTTTGCCAAAATTGGGCCCTGGCCTGGGCCCTCTTCCGTCACTCCGCCATGTGCGACGCCTGCCCTGTGAACGGTCAGATATCCAGGGGAAGTTGCTGGACCAGCAGCTTTCCGGCCATGGTCACGCCGCCGTCCATCGCGATGGCGAGACCGTCGGCGTAGACATGCGGTCCCTCGACCAGGGGCCCGGTGTTGTCCTCGCCCTCCTCGGAGCCCACCTCGCCCAGCAGGTACGGAATGGGGCTGTGACCGTGAACGATGCGGGTGCCGCCGTACGTATCGAGCAGGGAACGCACATGGTCGGCGCCGCCCTCGTCGCGGAAGGAGAAGCGCTTGGTGAACTTGCGGAAGAGATCCCAGACTTCGTCGGCGTCATTGCGCGTGAGTGCCTCGCGGACGGTGTCGTTGACCGCCTCGATCGAGTCGCCGTAGTCGAGATAGGCGGTGGTGTCCGAGTGGACGAGCAGATGCCCGTCGACTTCTTCCATGGCGTCCAGGCGCGACATCCACTGCAGATGGTGGTCCTGGAGACGGTCCATGTCGGTCTTCTGGCCGCCGTTGAGCAGCCAGGCCGCCTGGAAGGTGGCGGTGCCCGCGCCGGAGTTGACGGGGGTGTCGCCGAAGCGCTTGGCGCCGAGGAGCAGCAGCTCGTGGTTGCCCATCAGGGCCTTGCAGTAGCCGCCGGCCGCGGCGGCCTCAGCGGACAGCCGCATCACGAGGTCGATGACGCCGATGCCGTCCGGGCCGCGGTCGGTGAAGTCGCCGAGGAACCACAGTCGGGAGGTGCCCGCGGACCAGTTCCCCGCCGAGTCGATGAGGCCCTGCTCCTGGAGCGCGGCCATCAGCTCGTCGAGATAGCCGTGCACGTCGCCGACCACGAACAGCGGGCCGGCACCGGCCGTCGACTGCGGGACCGGCACGGTCTCGGGGTCGACGTGCACCTGGACCGTGTCGCCGCGATTGATCACGGGCAGGTCGCGCTGCGTGGGCGTGTACCCCTCCGGATACGTCTCTTCGAGGGGCGGGGCGATCTCGCCCGGGTGCATGCTGTGGACGTACGGACCGGTCTCGTGCACGTACGCGGGCACCCGGAAGTCGCGCAACGTCGCCGTCCGCTCCATCTCGGGTCCCTGACCGGCCCCCTGAGTCATCAGACCCCTCCACCATCGCGCCGCAGCTGCACCGCATCGGACTGCCTGGTCGCAGCGGCCCGTGGGTGTCGTGGGCCCATCATAGGAATGCCGATCGCGCCATGTGATGACCCAGGGGTGGTGAATCGGAGCAGGACTCCTGTTCACTGCGGCTTTCGCCCCGATTGGCCCGGGCTTCGGCAGCTCGACGGCCGCTTTTCTGACGCCCCTCGAACTGCTCCTGAAGCCCCTCGCCCCGCTGCTGCGACCCTTCGACCTGCCTTTGCCGATCCTCGTTCGGCTTCTGCGGCAGGTCTTTCCCCGGTTTCTACCGGCCCTCGGGCGACCGTGGCGGGCTCACCGTCGTACGCGGCGGGCGTCGCTGGGACGAGGTACGCACAATCAGTTCGGTCGGTATCACCTGCTCGACCGGCTGGTCCGACTCGACCCCCTCGATGGCGTCGATGAGGAGCTGGACCACGGCCGTGCCGATGCGGCGGGGCTTCAGGGAGAGCGTGGTGATCGGCGGCTCGGTGTTGGCGTACACCGTGGATTCGCTGCAGCACACCAGAAGCAGGTCGTCCGGTACGCGCAGACCGTAGCGGCGGGCGGCGGCGAGCAGGTCGGTGCCGTTCGGGTCGAACAGTCCGTAGACCGCGTCGGGCCGGTCGGGGCGGGCGAGCAGCCGGTCGGCGGCGACGGCGCCCGCGCACGGGTCGTGCGCCGGATAGGCCTCGTACACCGGGTCCTGGTCGACCCGCTCGCACCAGCGCAGATAGGCGGTGGTCGACAGATGGGTGTACGTGTCCGTCGTCGTGCCCGTCAGCAGTCCGATCCGACGGGCGCCCGCGTCGGCGAGGTGGTCGAGGATGCCCATCACGGCGGCCTCGTGGTCGTTGTCCACCCAGGCGGTGACCGGGAGAGAGCCGGCGGGGCGACCGTCGGAGACGACCGGCAGCCCCTGTCTGACCAGCTCGCTGACGACCGGGTCCTGGTCGGACGGGTCGATGACGACCGTGCCGTCGAGGGCGACGTTCGACCAGACGTCGTGACGTGAGGTCGCGGGGAGGATCACGAGGGCGTAGCCGCGGGCGAGCGCGGCCGAGGTGGCGGCGCGTGCCATCTCGGCGAAGTACGCGAACTCCGTGAAGGTGAAAGGTTCATCCCCGTATGTCGTCACGGTCAGGCCGATGAGTCCTGACTTGCCCGTACGGAGTGTGCGGGCGGCGGCCGACGGGCGGTAGCCCAGCCGGTCGGCGACCTCGCGGACATGGCGTCGGGTGGCGTCGGGGAGTCTGCCCTTGCCGTTGAGGGCGTCGGAGACGGTCGTGATGGAGACCCCCGCGGCGGCGGCCACGTCTCTGATACCCGCCCGACCGGGTCGACTGCCTCGACGAGAGGTTTCCGCGCGGCTCACCTGGTGCTTCCCTGCTGCTGTCATGGCGAGCCGATAGTAGGGCTCATTCGGTGGGGTAGTGCGGACGCATATGCACGCGTTGACAGACACGTTTCTGCAAGGTCATCATGCGTCAATCCCCTTTGAAACCAAGGGAGTTGAACGATCCAATGGCAGGACGTGACTTGTCGGCGCGCATGGGCCTGCCAAGTGCCCGATGTTTCGAAGAGGTCTCAACTCACCTTCACGGGTGATGCGCGCCACGGAGTGAGCCACCGGCGCGTAGATATATGTGTGGCGCGCCCCCCAATTCGTACGCCTTCGTACGGTGATGCCCCTGATGCAGGTGTGACAGGAGGGATCAGCGGGCGGGCTCGCCTCTTCCGTACGCATCGACCCCTCCTCACCTGTACGCATCGGCGCGGAATCCTCATAAGGTGAGCAGTATTGGAGCCGGCGGTGGTGATGGGCCGCCGGTGGTCGCGAGGAGGACTGCGGTGAGCGAGACGAGCCCCAAGCTGCGCGCCGAGCTGGAGGGTATCCCCACCTACAAGCCGGGCAAGCCTGCCGCGGCCGGTGGCCCGGTGGCCTACAAGCTGTCCTCCAACGAGAACCCCTATCCGCCGCTGCCCGGCGTGATGGAGACCGTGACGGCCGCCGTCTCGTCCTTCAACCGCTACCCCGACATGATGTGCACGGGGCTGATGAACGAGCTGTCCGAGCGCTTCGGCGTCCCGCTCTCCCACCTGGCCACCGGTACCGGCTCGGTCGGCGTCGCCCAGCAGCTGATCCAGGCCACCGCCGGACCCGGCGACGAGGTCATCTACGCCTGGCGGTCCTTCGAGGCGTACCCGATCATCACGCAGATCAACGGCGCCACGTCCGTCAAGGTGCCGCTGACGCCGGGCGATGTGCACGACCTGGACGCGATGGCCGCCGCCATCACCGACCGCACCAGGCTGATTTTCGTCTGCAACCCCAACAATCCGACGGGCACGGTCGTGAGGCGGGCCGAGCTGGAGCGGTTCCTCGACCGGGTGCCCAGCGACGTCCTGGTGGTGCTGGACGAGGCGTACCGCGAGTTCATCCGGGACCCCGAGGTGCCGGACGGGGTGGAGATCTACCGTGAGCGCCCGAACGTCTGTGTTCTGCGGACCTTCTCCAAGGCGTACGGCCTCGCCGGCCTCCGCGTCGGTTTCGCGATCGCCCAGGAGCCGGTCGCGGCGGCCCTGCGCAAGACGGCGGTGCCCTTCGGGGTGAGCCAGCTCGCGCAGGAGGCGGCGATCGCCTCGCTGCGTGCCGAGGACGAACTGATCGGCCGGGTCGGCTCGTTGGTGTGCGAGCGCAACCGCGTGGTCTCCGGACTGCGCGCTCAGGGCTGGACGGTGCCCGAGACCCAGGCCAACTTCGTGTGGCTGCGACTGGGGGAGCGCACGGTCGCCTTCGCTCAGGCGTGTGAGCAGGCGGGCGTGGTGATCCGGCCGTTCCCGGGCGAGGGTGTGCGGGTGACGGTCGGGGAGGACGAGGCGAACGACATCTTCCTGAAGGTGGCGGAAGGCTTCCGGAAGGAGCTTTAGCGCTCCGCGGGCACGGTCAGACGTCCACCAGCTCCACGCGCACGGGGTCGCCGTCGCGGACCGTCGCCAGCAGACGGGGGTCGCCGTCGATGCGACCCAGGACGTTGCACGGGCTCGCGAGGCGGCACTCGTCGCCTCGCGAGATCGGTGTGGGGCCGTAGGGGAGGGCGAGCGCGTCCCCGTCGGTCCAGAAGGCGACCGTGCCCGGCTCGACGACCTGCTGGGCGTCGGTTTCACGTGGAACGGCGACGCCGGTGTCGAAGTAGACCTCCTCTCCCCAGGTGCGGGCAGTGGAGGCAAGGGGCAGGGCCTTGGCGAGGGCCTGCGTGGTGGGAGTGTCGTCGAGGGTCGCGGTGAGGTGTCCCGCGGGCCAGGAGATCCGTATCTGTAGGGGCGTCGGTGTCTGCATGACACCGATTCAACAATATGTTGAAGTGTGCGCCAAGGGGCTGATCTCAAGGAAGGACCCCCCCTTTGAGGGCAGGGATAGGCGTGCTGCATAATTGCTTGTGAATGTGAACGCTTTCACAAGCGGTAGGTAAGGAGCGGCGACGTGGACCTGGCTTTGGCGCCGGAGACTCTGGCGCGCTGGCAGTTCGGTATCACCACCGTCTACCACTTTCTGTTTGTCCCTCTGACGATCTCGCTGGCCGCTCTCACGGCCGGGCTGCAGACCGCATGGGTGCGCACGGAGAAGGAGAAGTACCTCAGAGCGACGAAGTTCTGGGGCAAGCTCTTCTTGATCAACATCGCGATGGGTGTCGTCACCGGCATCGTGCAGGAGTTCCAGTTCGGCATGAACTGGTCCGACTACTCTCGCTTCGTCGGTGACGTCTTCGGAGCCCCGCTCGCCTTCGAGGCCCTGATCGCCTTCTTCTTCGAGTCCACCTTCATCGGGCTGTGGATCTTCGGCTGGGACAAGCTCCCGAAGAAGATCCACCTGGCCTGTATGTGGATGGTGTCCATCGGCACGATCCTGTCGGCGTACTTCATCCTGGCGGCCAACTCCTGGATGCAGCACCCCGTCGGCTACCGGATCAACGAGGCGAAGGGGCGGGCCGAGCTCACCGACTTCTGGCTCGTGCTGACCCAGAACACCGCGCTCGCCCAGGCCTTCCACACCCTCTCGGCGGCCTTCCTCACCGGTGGCGCGTTCATGGTCGGCATCTCCGCCTTCCACCTGCTGCGCAAGAAGCACATCCTCGAGATGAAGACCTCGCTCAGGCTCGGCCTGGTCACCGTCGCCATCGGCGGCCTGCTCACCGCGATCAGCGGTGACACGCTCGGCAAGATCATGTACGAGCAGCAGCCGATGAAGATGGCCGCGGCCGAGGCGCTGTGGGACGGAGAGGAGCCGGCACCCTTCTCGATCTTCGCCATCGGCGATGTCGACAAGGGCCACAACAAGGTCGCCATAGAGATTCCCGGCCTGCTGTCCTTCCTGGCCAAGGACGACTTCACCTCGTACGTCCCCGGCATCAACGACGTCAACAAGGCCGAGCAGGAGAAGTACGGTCCCGGCGACTACCGGCCCAACATCCCCGTCGCCTACTGGGGCTTCCGGTGGATGATCGGCTTCGGCATGGCGTCGTTCACCATCGGCCTGATCGGACTCTGGCTGACCCGCAAGAAGTTCATGCTGCCGCAGCACCTGAGGGTCGGTGACGACGAGGTGCCACATCTGGTGCTGCTCCCGAAGAAGGCGCTTGGCCCGAAGCTGACCAAGTTGTACTGGCTCACCGCGATCTGGACGCTGGCCTTCCCGCTGATCGCCAACTCCTGGGGCTGGATCTTCACCGAGATGGGCCGTCAGCCGTGGGTCGTGTACGGCGTCCTGCGCACCCGGGACGCGGTCTCCCCCGGTGTCTCCCAGGGCGAGGTTCTCACCTCGATGATCGTCTTCACCGCGCTCTACGCCATCCTCGCCGTCGTCGAGGTCAAGCTGCTCGTGAAGTACGTCAAGGCCGGCCCTCCCGAACTCACCGAGGCCGACCTGAATCCGCCAACGAAGATCGGCGGCGACGACCGTGACGCCGACAAGCCGATGGCCTTCTCGTACTAGGCCGAGGGAGCTGCACAGTCATGGAACTTCACGACGTCTGGTTCGTCCTGATCGCCGTCCTGTGGATCGGCTACTTCTTCCTGGAGGGCTTCGACTTCGGGGTCGGCGTCCTCACCAAGCTGTTGGCCCGCAACCGGCCCGAGCGGCGGGTGCTGATCAACACCATCGGGCCCGTCTGGGACGGCAACGAGGTGTGGCTGCTCTCGGCGGGCGGCGCCACGTTCGCCGCCTTCCCCGAGTGGTACGCCACGCTCTTCTCCGGCTTCTATCTGCCGCTGCTGCTCATCCTGGTCTGCCTGATCGTCCGGGGTGTCGCCTTCGAGTACCGGGCGAAGCGACCCGAGGAGAAGTGGCAGCGCAACTGGGAGCAGGCCATCTTCTGGTGCTCGCTGCTCCCGGCGTTCCTGTGGGGTGTCGCCTTCGGCAACATCGTGCGGGGCGTGAAGCTCGACGAGAACCATGAGTACGTCGGCAGCGTCCTGGACTTGCTCAACCCGTACGCGCTTGTCGGTGGCCTGGTGACGCTGACGCTGTTCACCTTCCACGGTGCGGTGTTCACCGCGCTCAAGACCGTCGGGGAGATCCGGGAGCGGGCGCGGAAGCTGGCCCTGTGGGTCGGTCTCGCCGCCGCCGTACTGGCGCTGATCTTCCTGCTCTGGACGCAGATCGAGAACGGCGACGGTCAGAGCCTGGTCGCCCTTGTCGTGGCTGTGGCCGCGCTGGTGGCGGCGCTGGTGGCGAACCAGGCGGGCCGCGAGGGATGGTCGTTCGCCTTCTCCGGCGTCACCATCGTGGCCGCTGTCGCGATGCTCTTCCTGACGCTCTTCCCGAACGTCATGCCGTCCTCGCTCAATGACGAGTGGAGCCTCACGGTCACCAACGCGTCGTCGAGCCCGTACACCCTGAAGATCATGACCTGGTGCGCGGTGATCGCCACGCCGGTCGTCATGCTCTACCAGGGCTGGACCTACTGGGTCTTCCGCAAGCGGATCGGCACGCAGCACATTGCCGCGGACGCCGCCGCGGGGGCCAAGCACTGAGTCCGCTGTGGCGGGGTGGTTCACGATGTTTCACGTGAAACACCCCGCCCTGGGCCGAAGGGCATGTTTCACGTGAAACCGATCGATCCGCGTCTCCTCCGATACGCCCGCGCCACTCGCCTCTTCCTGATTGCTGTCGTCGGCCTGGGCACCGTCGGTGCCGTGCTGGTCATCGCGCAGGCGATGCTCATCGCCGAAGCGGTGGTGGGGGCGTTCCAGCACGGCATGTCCGCAGCTGAACTGCGCATTCCCCTGCTGCTGTTGGTGGCTGTGGCCGTGGGCCGCGCAGTGGTCGCATGGCTCACCGAACTCGCCGCTCACCGTGCCGGCGCGGCCGTGAAGTCGGAGCTGCGCGGGCGATTGCTGGAGCGGGCGACCGAGCTGGGGCCCGACTGGCTGAGCGGCCAGCGGACCGGATCGCTGGTCGCGCTCGCCACGCGCGGTGTCGATGCCCTCGACGACTACTTCTCGCGCTATCTGCCGCAGTTGGGGCTCGCCGTGGTCGTACCGATCGCGGTGCTGGCGCGGATCGTGACCGAGGACTGGGTGTCCGCAGCCATCATCGTCGGCACCCTTCCGCTGATCCCGGTCTTCATGATGCTGATCGGCTGGGCCACGCAGTCCCGGATGGACCGTCAGTGGCGGATGCTGTCACGGCTGTCCGGGCACTTCCTGGACGTCGTAGCCGGCCTGCCGACCCTGAAGGTGTTCGGGCGCGCCAAGGCGCAGGCCGAGTCGATCCGGCGTATCACCGATGAATACCGCCGGGCGACCATGCGGACCCTGCGGATCGCCTTCATCTCCTCCTTCGCGCTGGAGCTGCTCTCGACGCTCTCGGTGGCCCTGGTCGCGGTGACGATCGGCATGCGCCTCGTCCACGGCGACATGCATCTGTATGACGGCCTGGTCATCCTCGTGCTGGCGCCCGAGGCCTACCTGCCGCTGCGTCAGGTGGGAGCGCAGTACCACGCGGCGGCCGAGGGCCTGTCCGCGGCGGAGGAGATCTTCGAGGTGCTGGAGACGCCGGTGCCGGCGTCGGGAAACGCGGCGGTGCCGACGGGGACAGTGTCGTTCGAGGGCGTCTCGGTCCGCTACCCAGGACGGTCCTCCGACGCGGTGTCGGACGTGTCCTTCGCCGTCGAGCCCGGGGAAACGGTCGCGCTCGTCGGGCCGAGCGGTGCGGGCAAGTCGACGCTGCTGAACGCGCTGTTGGGGTTCGTGCGGCCGACCGAGGGGCGGATCCTGGTCGGGGGAGCGGATCTTGCCGAACTCGATCTGGAGGGATGGCGCTCACGGATCGCCTGGGTGCCGCAGCGGCCGCACCTGTACGCCGGGACAATCGCCGACAACGTACGGCTGGCGCGTCCCGAGGCGAACGACGCCGACGTGCGGCAGGCGCTGGGAGACGCCGGGGCGCTGGAGTTCGTGGACACGCTACCCCTGGGTGTCGACACCGTGCTGGGCGAGGACGGGGTCGGGCTGTCCGCGGGGCAGCGGCAGCGGCTCGCGCTGGCCAGGGCGTTCCTCGCGGACCGGCCTGTCCTGCTGCTCGACGAGCCGACGGCCGCGCTCGACGGGGCCACCGAGGCCGAGGTCGTGGAGGCCGTGCGGAGGCTGGCGGTGGGGCGGACGGTGCTGCTGGTGGTGCATCGGCCGGCGTTGCTGGCGGTGGCGGACCGGGTGGTGCGGCTGGCGGAAGCCGTGGCGCCGGTGCCGGTGGAGACCTTGCCCAAGACGTCCGTTGACCGTTCGATCGAGCAGGACCCGCACGGCGGTTCCGTGTCCGAGGGCGCCGGGACCGTGCCGCTCACCGCAGGCACACGCGGGGTGCTGGCCCGCGTCCGCGCCATGTCCGGCCCCCGGCGCGGTCGTCTCGTTCTCGCGCTGGTGCTCGGCAGCCTCGCGCTCGGCAGCGCCGTGGGGCTCATGGCGACCTCCGGATGGCTCATCTCGCGGGCCTCGCAGCAGCCGCCCGTGCTGTATCTGATGGTGGCCGTGACGGCGACGCGCGCCTTCGGTATCGGGCGGGCTGTGTTCCGGTACGCCGAGCGGCTGGTGTCGCACGACGCCGTCCTGCGGATGCTGGCCGACACCCGGGTCGCCGTGTACCGCCGGCTGGAGCGGCTGGCGCCCGCCGGGCTACGACGCACGCGTCGGGGCGACCTGCTGTCGAGGCTCGTCGCGGACGTGGACGCGCTGCAGGACTACTGGCTGCGGTGGCTGCTGCCCGCCGCTGCCGCGACCGTCGTGTCCGCCGGGGCCGTCGGCTTCACGGCCTGGCTGCTTCCCGAGGCCGGTGCCGTGCTCGCGGCCGGGCTCCTCGCGGCCGGGGCCGGAGTCCCGCTCCTGACCGGTGCCGTCGCCCGACGCGCCGAGCGGCGGCTGGCGCCGGCCCGCGGAGAGCTCGCGACACGTGTGACGGACCTGCTCAGCGGCACCGCTGAGCTGACCGTCGCCGGCGCCCTGCCCGGCCGTAAGGCGGAAGCGCGTCGGGCCGACGGGACGCTGACCCGGATCGCCTCGCGCGCCGCCTCCGCGACCGCGCTCGGCGATGGGTTCACCGCGCTGATCTGCGGGCTCACCGTCGCCGCCACCACCCTCGTGGGCGCCCAAGGGGTCGCCGACGGGCGGCTGGGCGGCGTGACGATGGCCGTCGTCGTCCTCACCCCGCTGGCCGCCTTCGAGGCCGTCCTGGGGCTACCGCTCGCCGTGCAGTACCGCCAGCGGGTGCGCAAGAGCGCCGAGCGCGTGTACGAGGTGCTGGACGCTCCGGAACCCGTACGGGAACCCGTTCGGCCCCGGCAGGCGCCAGCATCGCCCTTCCCGGTCGCCGTCAGGGGCCTGACCGCCCGCCACGCCGGGCAGGACCGGGACGCGCTCGCCGGACTCGACCTGACCCTCGAGCAGGGCCGCCGGATCGCCGTGGTCGGCCCATCGGGGTCCGGCAAGACGACGCTGGCGCAGGTGCTGCTGCGCTTCCTGGACGCCGACGCGGGCTCCTACACGCTGGGCGGCGTGGACGCGCACGCGCTGGACGGTGACGACGTACGGCGTCTCGTCGGACTCTGCGCACAGGACGCGCACCTCTTCGACAGCTCCGTGCGCGAGAACCTGCTCCTCGCCAGGAAGGACGCCACGGAGGCCGAACTGCGTGACGCCCTGCACCGCGCTCGGCTGCTCGGCTGGGCCGACGGCCTGCCCGACGGGTTGGACACGCTCGTGGGTGAGCACGGGGCGCGGCTGTCGGGCGGTCAGCGGCAGCGGCTCGCGCTGGTCCGCGCACTGCTCGCCGACTTCCCCGTCCTCGTCCTGGACGAGCCCGCCGAACATCTGGACCTGCCGACCGCCGACGCCCTCACCGCCGACCTGCTGGCCGCCACCGAGGGCCGTACGACCCTGCTCATCACGCACCGACTCGCCGGGCTGGAGGCCGTGGACGAGGTGGTCGTCCTGGACGAGGGGCGGGTGGCACAGCGGGGCACGTTCGCGGAGCTGGCCGCTGTGGACGGGCCGCTGCGGGGGATGGTGGAGCGGGAGGAGCAGGCGGATCTGCTGGTGGGGGCGCCGTAGCGGGCGACCGGCCGGTGGCCGTGGATGCCTGCTGTCCGGCAGCCACCCGTCGGCGGACGGCGTGGGCGGCGGCGCTCGCGGGCGCTCGTGTCAACGGCCGTACTGACCCATCCGCAGCAACACGTCCCCCAGCTGTACGACTTGAACAGGGCCCTCGCCCGCCACGCGGGCCAGGATCGCTGACATGTGCTCATATCGCCGTCACCTCCTGGTCGTTCCGGCGCTGCTGTGCGCGCTCGTCGGCCTGGTGGCTCGGCCCGCCTACGGGGCCGGTGACGGCAAGGGCGCGCTGGGCCACAACGGCACCGACTCGGCCCTCAGCGCACGGGTGGTCAAGCTGTACGAGGAGGCGGCCCGGGCGACCGAGCGGTACGAGGCGGGGCGGAAGCAGGCTGAGGCGCGGCGGGCGAAGGCACTGCGGATCGAAGCGCTGCTCGAACGGGAGCGGCGGGAGATCCGCGTCCTGCGTGAGGACCTGGGCCGGATCGCGCGCGCCCAGTACCGCAACGGCGGCGGCATGCCGCTCACCGCACAGATCATCCTCGCGACGAGCCCTGATCAGCTGATGCGCGGTCAGCATGTGTTCTCGCAGACGAACCTGGCCGTCGCCAACTCCATCGAGAAGAACCGTCGCGCCGAGGTGCGGCTCGCCGGGGACGAGGCCAAGGCCGCGGCGGCCTGGCAGGTGCTGGAGAAGCGCAACGCCGAGCTCGCCGACCTGAAGCAGGGCATTGAGGACAAGCTCGAAGAGGCGCGGTGGGAGTTGCAGGGGAAGGCCGACGTCTCCGTGGCCGCCGGATCGTGCCCGGGTGCGGTCCGGCTCGACCAGAAGAAGCTCGACCAGAAGAAGACGGACAGCACGAGCGCCTGGGTCACGCCGGTCGCGAAGTACGAGCTGTCAGCCGCCTTCGGCAGCGGTGGAAAGCGCTGGGCGAAGCGGCACACCGGGCAGGACTTCGCGGTGCCGATCGGCACGCCCGTGCGGGCGGTCGGGGACGGGCGGGTGGTGAAGGTGGCGTGCGCAGGCGCCTTCGGCATGGAGGTCGTCGTCCGGCACGCGGACGGCTACCACACGCAGTACGCCCACCTCGCCTCCGTCGCCGTCGACCAGGACGAGCGGGTCGACACCGGCCAGTGGATCGGCCAGTCGGGCACGACCGGCAACTCCACCGGCCCGCACCTGCACTTCGAGGTGCGGGTCACTCCGGAACTGGGCTCGGGGGTGGACCCGGTGCCGTGGCTCTCCGAACGCGGAGCGCCGCTCGGGTAGGTCTAGTGCCGCCTCTCCAGCAGCTGTTCGATCACCACGGCCACGCCGTCCTCGTTGTTGGCGACCGTCCGCCCCGACGCGGCGGCGATGACATCGGGGTGCGCGTTGCCCATCGCGTACGACTGGCCCGCCCACGTCAGCATCTCGACGTCGTTGGGCATGTCCCCGAACGCCACGACCTCCTCGTGCGAGATGCCGCGCTCGGCACAGCACAGGGCGAGCGTGCTGGCCTTGGAGACGCCGGGGCCGCTGATCTCCAGCAGGGCGCTGGGGCTGGAGCGGGTGACGTTGGCCCGATCGCCGATGGCGAGGCGGGCGAGGGTGAGGAAGGCGTCGGGGTCGAGGGTGGGGTGGTAGGCGAGGATCTTGAGCACCGGCTCGCCGGCTCCGGGGGCGTCCGGCGCCAGGAGGTCCTCGGCCGGCGCGAGGTCGTCCGGTATCTCCATGTGCAGCTTGGGGTAGTCCGGCTCCTGGTAGAAGCCGTACGTCTGCTCCACCGCGTACACCGTGCCCTCAGCCGCGTCACGCAGCAGCCGTACGGCGTCCAGGGCGTTCTCCCGGGCCAGCTCGCGCACCTTCACGAACTGATGGGTGCCGGGGCCGCCGTGCAGGTCGACCACGGCGGCGCCGTTGCCGCAGATCGCCAGGCCGTGCCCGTGGACGTGGTCGCTGACGACGTCCATCCAGCGCGCGGGGCGGCCGGTGACGAAGAACACCTCGATGCCCGCCTCCTCGGCGGCGGCAAGCGCGGCGACCGTGCGGGGGGAGACCGACTTGTCGTCCCGCAGCAGCGTGCCGTCCAGGTCGGTGGCGATGAGCCGCGGGCGGACAGCGGCGGCCGGGGTCTGGGGCTGTCGAGTCGCTGAGGTCACCGGGCCATTCTCCCGCATATGCCTGCACGGCCGTGCAGCGGTCCGCACATCTGAGTCCTCACCTGAGGAGAAACTGTCCCTGCGGACATCGCCCACCTCCCCTGACCAGCACCGTCGCTCCCGTGAGCTCAGCGCAGCTGGGCCGTCGCCTCCATGGCGATCTGCTCGAAGACCTTCTCGTCGGCCGCGAAGTCCGAGTCCGGGATCGGCCAGTGGACCACGATCTCGGTGAATCCCAGCTCCTGATGGCGCCCCGCGAAGTCCACGAACGCGTCGAGGGACTCCAGCGGACGGCCGCGGTCCGGGGTGAACCCGGTGAGCAGGATCTTGTCGAGCCCGGACACGTCCCGGCCGATCTCGGCGCAGGCGTCGGCCAGCTTCCCTACCTGTCCGCGAATGGCTTGAACCGACTGTTCAGGAGTGCCGTTCTCGTACAGCTTCGGGTCGCCCGTGGTCACCCACGCCTGTCCATGGCGTGCGGCGAGCCGCAGCCCGCGCGGCCCGGTCGCGGCGACCGCGAAGGGCAGCCGGGGGCGCTGCACACAGCCGGGGATGTTGCGCGCCTCGTGCGCCGAGTAGAAGTCGCCCTCGTACGACACCGAGTCCTCGGTCAGCAGCTGGTCCAGCAGCACGACGAACTCGGCGAACCGGTCGGCACGCTCGCGCGGGGTCCACGGCTCCTGGCCGAGGGCGGTGGCGTCGAAGCCGGTGCCGCCTGCGCCGATGCCGAGCGTGACCCGGCCGCCCGAGATGTCGTCGAGGGAGATCAGTTCCTTGGCGAGGTTCACCGGATGCCGGAAGTTCGGCGAGGTCACCAGGGTGCCCAGCCGCAGCTGGTCGGTGACGGCCGCGGCGGCGGTCAGTGTCGGCACGGCGCCGAACCAGGGGCCGTCCCGGAAGCTCCGCCAGGACAGGTGGTCGTAGGTGTACGCGGTGTGGAAGCCGAGCTCCTCCGCGCGCTGCCATGCCTCGCGGCCCCCCTCGGACCAGCGGCGGTAAGGGAGGATCACGGTGCTCAGGCGCAGACTCATGCATCGAGCCTATGCGGCCGAATGGGTTTCACGTGAAACAGCCACCGCGCGCGGCTGCTCAACCACGGAGCGAGTCGATCACCGGTATCTGTGCCGGTGATCTGCATGTGCGTCGAGCACCCGGTATGTGCTCAGGGGCCCGCAGCGGTCCCGATCAGTGCGCTTCGGGAAACCGCAGATACTCCGGCGGCACGGCCTTCGTCAGCCACACCCCGTTCGCGCTGACCTGGAAGACGTGGCCGTCGCGGTGCATGGCGCCGGCGTCCACGGAGAGCACCACCGGGCGGCCGCGCCGGGCGCCGACCCGCGTCGCTGTCTCGCGGTCGGCGGAGAGGTGCACGTCGTGCCTGTTCATGGGCAGGAGGCCGGCGCTGCGAATCGCATCCAGGTTGCGGGCCACGGTGCCGTGGTAGAGGTAGTGCGGCGGGGTCGCCGGGGGCAGTCCGAGTTCGACGTCGATGCTGTGGCCCTGGCTGGCGCGGATCCGGGTGCCCTCGATCGCGAAGCGCTTCTTGTCATTGGCGGCCACCACGTGATCCACGTCTTCCCGGGTGAACCGGAATCCGTGCGCGGTCGCGGCGGCGATCAGTGTCTCGATCTCGACCCAGCCGCCCTCGTCGAGGGTGAGCCCGATGCGCTCGGGCTGGTGGCGCAGGTGCTTCGAGAGGTACTTCGACACCTTCACGGTGCGTCTTTCGTCCATGCCACCAGACTGCCGGGAGGGGACCGAATCACGCGAACGATTTCACTCCGGATGTTTGATCCACAGCCAAGTACGGTTATCCACAGGGGAATTGGCGATTCTGTGGACAACGAGCCGTCGTTTCAAGGGATTTCGTCAAGATCATCTGACGTGCTGTGACTTGCTGCAAGCCGGTCCAAGCCCCGTGCCCGTACTTCCCGTTCGGCGGCGAGCGTGATGAACGCCGCTGACTGCTTCGCGCCAACCAGGCTCTCCACGGCCTGCATTGTTTCCTCGGATACGCGCACAGTTCTCGTCCGGTTCTGCAGTTCCGGCGTCTCCTCCGCTCCCAGGTGCTGACGCAGATGACGCACGGCCAACAGCCGCATGGCGCGGGCGAGTTCCGCGTCCACGGTGTGCTGGGCGAGCGGACGCAACCGTCGTACGAGAGTGGCCGCCTCGGCTGCTTCCGCGTCCGTCGGGCGGTGCGAGCCGTCGAGGTAGCGCGCGAACACGTGCTCGGTGGTGAACTCCAGGAAACGCGCGGCGATGTGCTCGACCTGCCCCCTCAACTCCCGTAGATGATCGGAGATCGCCGACAGCGGCACGCCGGCAGAATACAACTCGACTGCCACAGCAAGCTCTTGAGGACTCGGAACGACGAAGGAGTCCTCGTCGCCGGGGACCGGCTCGAGCACGCCGAGCTCCACGGCCTCGGCCACCGCCGCGTCGTCCGGGGTGCCGCCGAAGCGCTCCTCCAGCTCGGCGCGCGAGATGCGTACCGCCTCCTCGTCGGTCCACGGCCCGTCCACCTCGGCGACCAGCCCGAGCACCCCACCGAGGCCACGACCGGCGTCCCAGGCCTCCAGGAGCTCCTTGATGGACGCCAGGGTGTAGCCGCGGTCGAGGAGATCGGCGATCTGGCTCAGGCGGTTGAGATGGGCGTCCGAGTAGAGGTTGGCCCGGCCACGGCGCTCCGGGCGGGGGAGCAGGCCTCGGTCCTGGTAGGCGCGGATCGTGCGGACGGTGGCGCCGCTGAGATGCGCGAGGTCCTCGATCCGGTAGGCGGGCGCAGGCCCGGCCTCCCCCCGTCTCCCGGACAGGCCTTCGCCGACGACCGCTCCCCCGCGCGCAGGACCCCCGTCGCTCATAGCGGCGGCTCCAACCGCGCGATCCTGCGCAGCGCCTTCGGCGTGAACCTCGACATGAGATACGCCCCGCGCGCCTCCGGCGTCACAGGAACAACGGCATCGCCCCGCACCACCGCCCGCAGGATCGCGTCGGCGACCTTCTCCGGTGGATAGTTCCGCAGCCCGTACAGCCGCGCGGACTTCTTCTGGCGCCGCTTCTCCTCATCGGCGTCGACACCGGCGAAGCGCGCGGTCGAGGTGATGCTGGTGTTGACGAAGCCGGGGCATATCGCGGTGACGCCGATGCCCTGGCCGGCCAGCTCCGCGCGCAGGCACTCGCTCAGCATCAGCACGGCAGCCTTGGACGTGCTGTAGGCGGGCAGCGCCTTGGAGGGCTGGTACGCCGCCGCCGACGCGGTGTTGACGATGTGGCCGCCCTGTCCGCGCTCGGCCATCTGCTTGCCGAACAGCCGGCAGCCATGGATGACGCCCCACAGATTGACGTCGAGGACCTTCTTCCAGTCCTCCGGTGTGGTGTCGAAGAAGGAGCCCGACAGACCGATCCCGGCGTTGTTCACCAGGACGTCCACCACGCCGTACTCGGTGGCGACCTTAGCGGCGAGCTTCTCCATGGCCTGCTCGTCCGAGACGTCGACGGTCTCGGCCCAGGCCTCGGGTGCGCCGATCAGCCGGGACATCTCGGCGGTGCGAGCCGCGGCCTCGGTGTCCCGGTCGACGGCCACCACGCGCGCGCCGGCCTCCGCGAAGGCGTACGCCGTCGCCCGTCCGATGCCGCTTCCGGCGCCGGTGACCAGGACGAGCTGCCCGCCGAAGCGGTCGGCGTACTTCCCGGTCGCGGTCACGCCTTGCGGTCGTCCGCCCTCGACGGATGTCACGAACTCCGTGATCCAGGAGACCAGTTGGTCGGGGCGCGAACGCGGGATCCAGTGTTTCGCCGCGAGCGTGCGCCGGGTCAACTGCGGAACCCACTGATCCAGTTCGTCGTAGAGCCGCTCAGACAGGAAGGCGTCCCCGAGGGGCGTGATGAGCTGCACGGGTGCGTGTGCGTAGGCGTCCGCGCGCGGGCGGCTCAGCCGGGCTCGTACGTTGTCCCGGTACAGCCATGCCCCGTGCGCCGCGTCCGTCGGCAGGGACGAGGTCGGGTAGCCGCCGCCGGGGACCTTCTCCATGCGCTCCAGGATGCGCGGCCAGGTCTTGCCGAGAGGGCCGCGCCAGGCCAGTTCGGGCAGCACGGGCGTGTGCAGCGCGTAGACGTACCAGGACTTGGCGCCCTGACCGAGGAGCTGGCCGACCCGGCGCGGGGTGGGCCGCTTGAGGCGCCCGCCGATCCAGTGGCCGAAGTGGTCGAGGGACGGCCCGGACATCGAGGTGAAGGACGCGATCCGGCCTTCGGTGCGCTTGACCGTGGCGAACTCCCAGGCCTGCACCGAGCCCCAGTCGTGCCCGACCAGATGCACGGGCCGGCCCGGACTGACCGCGTCCGCCACGGCCAGGAAGTCGTCCGTCAGCTTCTCCAATGTGAACCCGCCGCGCAGCGGCTTCGGTGCCGTCGACCGGCCGTGGCCGCGGACGTCGTACAGCACGACATGGAAGCGGTCGGCCAGCCGCGGCGCGACCTCGGACCACACCTCCTTGCTGTCCGGGTAGCCGTGCACGAGCATCACCGTCGGCCGGCCGGGGTCGCCCAGCTCGGCGACGCACAGCTCGACGTCGCCGGCCCGCACCCGGCGCTCGCGCGCGCCCTGAAGAGTCACCGGCACCGTCACTTCTCCTCCGCCCAGCGCCGCACGTGCGGCAGATCGTCGTCCAGCCAGAAGGCGCTCTGCTCGGGGTCCTTGGAGTCGGTGACGACCAGGATCTCCTCGAACTTGGCACCCGTACCTCTGAAGCCGAGGTGTGGTTCGACCGCCCACAGGCCCGGCTGCGGCGGGTGGTCGGAGAAGCGGTACGGGGACCAGAGCGGGGACCAGCCCTCGCGGTGGCCGTGCAGTGCGTCGCTCGCCAAGCCCTTCAGGGACTGGGTGCCGAACCCGAAGACATGCGGTGACCAGCGGCGCTGCCTGACCCGGTCGACCTTGTGCGCGATCACGCCGAAGGGATAGGCGCGGTGCCGGTTCGCATAGCCCTGGCGGACCATGAGGCGGTCCACGTCGTCGTAGATCTCCCGCAGCGGCCGGCGCTCGCGCACCTCGCGCAGGATCAGCGCGCGGTGCGCCTCCAGGTCGGCCATCAGCTTGTCCTGCACCGGGTTGATGCCGAGCGAGCCGGAGTAGCCGATGTCGGCCGTGAAACCGTCGTACACCGGGGCCATGTCCAGGATGAACGGCATCCCGGGCTCCAGGCGGCGGTTGGTGGGGAAGAACTGCATCGGGACGCGGAAGTTCACGAACGCCGTGCGGTTCCCGAACCATGCGAAGGGCAGATGGAACCAGTCACGCACACCGCGCTCGCGCAGCCATTCGCGCTGCATGCGCGCCGCCTCGCGCTCGGTGATGCCGGGCTTCAGCTGCGCGGCGACGGCTTCCGCGCACTCGTACGCGAGGCGCTGCACCCTTCTGAACCCGTCCAGTTCCGCGGTCAGTTCACCCGAACCTGCCGACACTGCCGTCGTCATGCCACCGCCCACCCTCGTCCACGCTGACTGCGGTACGTGCCCGTAACTTGACACCGACGAATGTGACAGTTGTTAGAGGTTGCGTCAATAGGTCGCGTGAGACCTCAGGGGGACCCTTAGATGCCCGTACACCTGAGGTCTGATACCAAGACGGCTCTGGGGTCTGATGACCGGAGTGGTACGGGTCACTACCGTCTATGCCGTGACTGTGATCGCGACCGAAAGCCTGAGCAAGCGGTTCCCCAGGGTGACCGCGCTTGACCGGCTGACCATGGACATCGGGCCCGGGGTGACCGGACTCGTCGGTGCCAATGGAGCCGGCAAGTCCACCATGATCAAGATTTTGCTGGGTCTGTCCCCCGCCACCGAGGGCCGTGCCGAAGTGCTCGGACTCGACGTCGCCACCAAGGGCGCCGCCATCCGCGAGCGGGTCGGGTACATGCCGGAGCACGACTGTCTGCCGCCCGACGTCTCGGCCACCGAGTTCGTCGTCCACATGGCGCGCATGTCCGGCCTCCCGCCCACCGCCGCGCGCGAGCGCACCGCGGACACGCTGCGCCACGTCGGCCTGTACGAGGAGCGCTACCGCCCCATCGGCGGCTACTCGACCGGCATGAAGCAGCGCGTGAAACTGGCGCAGGCCCTGGTGCACGACCCGCAACTGGTCTTCCTGGACGAGCCGACCAACGGCCTCGACCCGGTCGGCCGCGACGAGATGCTCGGCCTCATCCGCCGCATCCACACCGACTTCGGCATCTCGGTCCTGGTCACCTCGCACCTGCTGGGCGAACTGGAGCGCACCTGTGACCACGTCGTCGTCATCGACGGCGGCAAGCTGCTGCGCTCCAGCTCCACCACCGACTTCACCCAGACCACGACCACGCTCGCCATCGAGGTCACCGACACCGACGACCACCCGGACGGCACCCGCGCGGTGCGCGACGCGCTCCACGCGCGCGGCGTGGAGGTCCTCGACGGCAGCGGCGGCCTCCCGGGCGCCGGTCACATCCTGCTGCTCACCGCGCAGGGCGAGGAGACCTACGACCTGGTGCGCGACGTGGTCGCCGACCTCGGGCTCGGCCTGGTGCGCATGGAGCAGCGCCGGCATCACATCTCGGAGGTCTTCACCGACAGCGAGCACGGCGAGCAGAGCACCGACGCACAGCGGAAGGAGGCGGTCGGCCATGGCGGTTGAGCAGCCCGTAACCACACAGTCGGGTGACCAGACCCGCATCCACAACATCGGCTACCGCAGCTACGACGGCCCCCGTCTCGGCCGCTCCTACGCGACCCGCTCGCTCTACTCGCAGTCCCTGCGCGGCTCCTACGGTCTCGGCCGTTCGGTGAAGTCCAAGGTGCTGCCGATGCTGCTGTTCGTGGTGATGTGCGTGCCCGCGGCCATCATGGTCGCCGTCGCGGTCGCCACCAAGGCCAACGACCTGCCTGTCGACTACACGCGCTACGCGATCGTCATGCAGGCCGTGATCAGCCTGTACGTCGCCTCCCAGGCACCCCAGTCCGTCTCCCGCGACCTGCGCTTCAAGACCGTGCCGCTGTACTTCTCGCGGCCGATCGAGACCGCCGACTACGTCCGCGCGAAGTTCGCGGCGCTGGCCTCCGCGCTGTTCCTCCTCACCGCGGCCCCGCTGCTCGTGCTCTACGTGGGCGCGCTGCTGGCCAAGCTCGACTTCGCCGACCAGACCAAGGGATTCGCGCAGGGACTCGTGTCCGTGGCACTGCTTTCACTGCTGTTCGCCGGAATCGGCCTGGTCATCGCGTCGGTCACGCCGCGCCGCGGCTTCGGTATCGCAGCCGTGATCGCCGTGCTGACCATCTCCTACGGCGCGGTCTCCACACTCCAGGCCATCGCCGACGCGCAGTCCCTCGACGGCGGGGGCAGCAGCGGCGCCATCGCCTGGATCGGCCTCTTCTCCCCGGTCACGCTGATCGACGGTGTTCAGTCCGCCTTCCTGGGCGCGAGCTCCGCCTTCCCCGGCGGGGTCGGCCCGAGCAACGGTGAAGGCGTCGTCTACGTCCTCGTCACCCTGGGCCTGATCGCCGCCGCCTACGGCCTCCTGCTGCGCCGCTACAAGAAGGTGGGACTGTGACCACGCTCCAGATCGACCACGTCTCCCGCTGGTTCGGCAACGTGGTCGCCGTCAACGACATCACCATGACGATCGGCCCCGGCGTCACCGGCCTCCTCGGCCCCAACGGCGCCGGAAAGTCCACCCTCATCAACATGATGGGCGGATTCCTGGCCCCATCCACCGGCACCGTCACCCTCGACGGGCAGCAGGTGTGGCGCAACGAAGCGATCTACAAGCAGATCGGCATCGTCCCCGAGCGCGAGGCGATGTACGACTTCCTCACCGGCCGCGAATTCGTCGTCGCCAACGCCGAGTTGCACGGCCTGGGTGCCAAGGCCGCCCAAAAGGCCCTGGCCACGGTCGAGATGGAGTATGCGCAGGACCGGAAGATCTCCACGTACTCCAAGGGCATGCGGCAGCGCGTGAAGATGGCGAGCGCCCTCGTCCACGACCCCTCGCTGCTCCTGCTCGACGAGCCGTTCAACGGCATGGACCCGCGTCAGCGCATGCAGCTCATGGACCTGCTGCGACGCATGGGCGACGAGGGCCGCACGGTGCTGTTCTCGTCCCACATCCTCGAAGAGGTCGAGCAACTCGCCTGGCACATCGAGGTCGTGGTCGCCGGACGGCACGCGGCCAGCGGTGACTTCCGCAAGATCCGCCGTCTGATGACCGACCGCCCGCACCGCTACCTGGTGCGCTCCAGCGACGACCGCACGCTCGCGGCCGCGCTGATCGCCGACCCGTCGACGTCCGGGATCGAGGTCGACCTGGCCGAGGGCGCGTTGCACATCCAGGCCGTCGACTTCGGTCGCTTCACCGCCCTGCTGCCGAGGGTGGCACGCGAGCACGGCATCCGCCTGCTCACGGTCTCGCCGTCCGACGAGTCCCTCGAGTCCGTGTTCTCGTATCTGGTCGCGGCGTAGGAGGCCGAAAAGATGTACGACCCCACAGTCGCCCGACTTACCTACCGGGCCCTGCTCGGCCGGCGCCGGGCCCTCATCCTCGGCGCGTTGCCGCTGCTGCTCATCGGGATCTCGGTGGTGGTGCGCGGCCTTGCCGGAGCCGACGACCAGACCGCGTCGGACCTGCTCGGCGGGCTGGCGCTCGCCACCATGGTGCCGATCATCGGCGTCATCGCCGGAACCGGCGCGATCGGGCCCGAGATCGACGACGGCTCGGTGGTGTACCTGCTGTCCAAGCCGGTGAAACGGCCGACGATCATCTTCACCAAGCTGATCGTCGCGATCGCCGTGACGATGGTGTTCTCGGCGCTGCCCACCTTCATCGCAGGCTTCATCCTCAACGGCAACGGCCAGCAGATCGCCGTCGCCTACACGGTGGCCGCGCTGGTCGCCTCCATCGCGTACGCCGCGCTCTTCCTGCTGCTCGGCACGGTGTCCCGGCACGCGGTGGTCTTCGGGCTCGTCTACGCGCTCGTCTGGGAGGCACTCTTCGGCTCCCTGGTGCCGGGTGCGCGCACGTTGAGCGTCCAGCAGTGGGCGCTGGCGGTGGCGCAGAAGGTCGCCGGCGGGGACATGGTGACGTCGGACGTCGCCCTGCCCACCGCGACGGTGCTGCTGGCGGTGGTGACCGTCCTCGCGACCTGGTACGCGGGACAGAAGCTGCGGTCGCTGACGCTCGCCGGTGAGGAGTGACGGGCGCCGGTGCGCGGTTGAGGCAGGTCGCTCGCACCGGTGCCGGTGCCGGTGACGTGTAAAGAAGCGGGCCCCTGAGGGGGCCCGCTTCTGACGGGGGCTTCACCTCTGTCCGGGCACACTGGGCAAAGGGGATGCACCGGGGTGCACTGCACGAACTGGAGGACAGGGATGGCAGGCGGCATGTCGCAGCACGAGGATCGCGAACGGTCCGGGGACGACACCTGGGACAGCCTGGTCCTGGACGACGACTTCATACGCGCGGCCGACACCGCCGAGCCGTCCGCCCGGGCCCGGATGCTGGCTGCGCGCTGGCGCCGTGAGGAGCCCGAGCCGCAGCCGTGGCGCTCGGACGAGCCGCCTGCCGGATGGTTCTTCAGCAAGGGACGCCGTCGCAAGTGGCGCCGCCGGTAGGGGGCGTACGGCGTCTTCCCGGCGTCTTCCCGGCGTTCTTCCGGGGGCCTGGTTAATCGGTGGCGCCCAACTCTCGGTACAGGCACAGTGGTTGTGTCCACATCGCCGGACGGTGAGTTCGGCGCCACTTGCTGGGAGAGGAGCAGGACGATGTCCATGCACGACAGTACGTCCAGCTCCCGTCAGGGCAGTCCGCGGCGGGCTCCGGAGTAATCGCTACCCCTCCGTCGAGTCCGTACCGCATGGGGAGCTGCCCGGGGCGGCCGCTTCGAGCACGCGATGTCGCTCTCGCGTGGGTCGCCCACCCGGAGGATTGGCCGAGTGGTAAGGCACCGGTTTGCTAAACCGTGGTCGGGTCTGAACGGCCCGCGCACGTTCGATTCGTGCATCCTCCGCGAGACGTTGCCACTGGGGCTTGGCGGTGTGCGCCAGCGCTGGGGGCCATGAGAAGGCGGTCGGCGCTGCAGCTGATGGGTTGGCTGCCCGGCCCGGCGTTACTGGGTGCCGCCAGCGCCCACCCGTGCCGCCCCCCCCCGGCCGGCACGCACGCCCGCGGGTCTCGGCGGCCAAGGTCGCCTGCTGCCGGCCGGCACGACCGGCGGACGCCACGCGGGTATGGCGGCTCCAGGCGGGCGGGCATGTCGGCCGACAGCCAATTAAGGAGCGCGGCCGCCAGCCGTCGGCCACCGCCGACCCGGCATGGACGAACCGGCATCGCCCCGACGATCGAACGATGTGGCCGTCAGCTGGGCAAGACCAAGTCGGGTCGGTCCAGCAGCCGGGAGTGGGTGTCACCCCGGTACCTGCGAGTCGGGGTCGGCTGGGCAAGACCAAGCTGGGTCGGCCCAGCCACCGGGAGTGGGCGTCGCCCCGGCACCTGCGAGTCGGCGCTGGCTGGGCAAGCGCGGGCCGTGTGGGCCGGTGTCGGCCGGTAACCCGTAGCGGGCGTCGGCCCAGCAGCCGAGAGTCGCCGCCGCGGCAGCCGAGGCGCCCCAGCCGACGTCGGCCGGGCAGCCGACGGGGCGCCAGCCGGCGTCGGACCGGTGCTTGCCGAGAAGCACCCGCCCTCAGCCGCAGCCGGCATCCGCACCGTCAGCCCAGCAAACGCTCCAACACCACCGCGATCCCATCCTCCTCGTTGGAGGACGTCACCTCGTCCGCCACCGCTCGCAGTTCGACGTGGGCGTTGGCCATGGCCACGCCATGCGCCGCCCAGGCGAACATCGGGATGTCGTTCGGCATGTCGCCGAAGGCGATGGTGTCGGCGGCCTTCAGGCCCAGGCGGCGGGCTGCCAGGGACAGGCCCGTGGCCTTGGAGAGGCCCAGAGGGAGCAGCTCCACTATGCCCTCGCCGGCCATCGCCACCGTGACGAAGCCGCCCGCGGTCTTACGGGCGGTCTTGGCCAGCTCGTCGTCGGAGAGCTCCGGGTGCTGTATGTAGATCTTGTTCAGCGGGGCGGACCACAGATCCGACGCTTCCGTGAACGGGGTGGACGGGAGTTTGCCCGTGAGCGCGTAGCCGGGGCCGACCAGCACGTCGCCGTCCAGGCCGTCGCGGCTCGCCGCCAGGAACAGCGGGCCGACCTCCGCCTCGATCTTGGCCAGTGCCACGCCCGCCAGTTGACGGTCCAGGGTCACCGACGTCAGCAGGCGGTGCTCGCCGGCGTCGTAGACCTGGGCGCCCTGGCCGCAGACGGCGAGGCCCTGGTAGCCGAGGTCGTCGAGGATGTGGCGGGTCCAGGGGACCGCCCGGCCCGTGACGACGATGTGCGCGGCACCCTCGGCGGTCGCGGCGGCGAGGGCGTCACGAGTGCGCTGCGAGACCGACTCGTCGGAGCGCAGGAGCGTTCCGTCGAGATCGGTCGCGATCAGCTTGTAAGGGAAACCGGCGCTCACTTGGCGACCGGCTCCAGGACCTCCCGGCCGCCCAGGAACGGGCGCAGCACCTCGGGGACCCGGACGGAACCGTCGGCCTGCTGGTGGTTCTCCAGGATCGCCACGATGGTGCGCGGGACGGCGCACAGCGTGCCGTTGAGCGTGGCCAGCGGCTTGACCTGCTTGCCGTCACGGACGCGGATCGACAGCCGGCGGGACTGGAACTCGGTGCAGTCCGAGGTCGACGTCAGTTCGCGGTACTTGCCCTGCGTCGGGATCCACGCCTCGCAGTCGAACTTGCGGGCGGCCGAGGAGCCGAGGTCGGCGGAGGCGACGTCGATGACCCGGAACGGCAGTTCCAGGGACGTCAGCCACTGCTTCTCCCACTCCAGCAGGCGCTGGTGCTCGGCCTGCGAGTCCGCCGGGTCGACGTACGAGAACATCTCGACCTTGTCGAACTGGTGCACGCGGAAGATGCCACGGGTGTCCTTGCCGTGCGAGCCGGCCTCGCGGCGGAAGCAGGGCGAGAAGCCCGCGTAGCGCAGGGGCAGCTTGTCGGCGTCGATGATCTCGTCCATGTGGTACGCCGCGAGCGGGACCTCGGAGGTGCCGACCAGGTAGAGGTCGTCGTTGGCGAGGTGGTAGACGTCCTGGGCCGCCTGGCCGAGGAATCCGGTGCCGGCCATCGACTGGGGGCGGACCAGCGCCGGGGTCAGCATCGGCGTGAAGCCTGCCGCCGTGGCCTGGGCGATCGCCGCGTTGACGAGAGCGAGCTCCAGAAGGGCGCCCACGCCGGTGAGGAAGTAGAAGCGCGAGCCCGAGACCTTCGCGCCGCGCTCGACGTCGATCGCGCCGAGGAGCGCGCCGAGCTCCAGGTGGTCCTTCGGCTCGAAGCCCTCGGCCGTGAAGTCACGGATCTCGCCGTGCTTCTCCAGCGTGACGAAGTCCTCCTCGCCGCCGACCGGGACGTCCGGGTGGACGAGGTTGCCGAGCTGGAGGAGCAGCTCCTGGGTCTCGGTGTCGGCCGCGTCGCGCTCGGCGTCGGCCGCCTTGACGTCGGCGGCGAGCTGGCTCGCCTGCTTGAGCAGCTCGGCCTTCTCGTCCGCGGAGGCCTTGGGGATGAGCTTGCCGAGCTGCTTCTGCTCGGCACGGAGCTCGTCGAAGCGGACGCCGGACGACCTGCGCCGCTCGTCGGCAGACAGGAGGGCGTCGACGAGCGCGACGTCCTCTCCACGGGCGCGCTGCGAGGCGCGCACTCGGTCGGGGTCCTCACGGAGCAGGCGAAGGTCAATCACGCGCTCAAGGCTACCGGGGAGGGGTGACAGCCCACGACTCGCTATTCCGGACTGCGGCTTACGTACCGTTATGGGGGAATTGCTAATCGTGTCAATAAAAGGTGTCTCACTCCCTGGAACGGGGCAGGCGGGAGGCGGCCGGTTGACTCGATTCCCTTGTGGAGAACGGGACTTGGGTCGCGGTTGTCCACAGGGATCCCCAGCCCTCGAAGAGTTATCCACAGGGTGTGTGGATGGACTGTGGACGCCGGAATTGATCACTCCGCAACGTGCCGCGTGAGTCGAGGATTCCCAGGACAAACCCTGCCCATCCGCACTTTCGAGTGGATAGCGGTCGCCCCAAAGGATTGCCCAAAGGAAAAGAGTGGACGAAGGGTGACTTGCGCGATGGTGGACACCGAGAGGGCCTGGGGAGCGATTTGTCGACAGACTCATGCTTGTCTGTCGACTTGTCCCCAGGTCGAGATGAGTACCTGTGGATAACCCCTGTGGATAACGATAATCCGCTGGTAGTACTGACCGGAAACCTACACCGACGCCAGTCGGCACCGGCCGTCGAGGGGCTGCTCAGAACCGCCCGTCCTGGCACCGCGCCACCCAGTCCGCCGCCGACACGAACTCGTCGTCCGACGTCCCGAGGCGTGGCGGCTGCACATCCCCCGGCTGCATGTCCGCGCGCGGATACGAGCCCAGGAACCGAACCCCCAGGCAGATCCGCTTGAGCCCCATCAGCGCCTCGGCCACCCGGCGGTCCGAGATGTGCCCCTCGGCGTCGATGCAGAAGCAGTAGTTGCCGATGCCCGCGCCGGTCGGCCGGGACTGCAGCAGCATCAGGTTGATGCCGCGCGTGGCGAACTCACCGAGGAGGTCGCGCAGCCCGCCGGGATGGTCGTCGCGCTGCCACAGCACGACGGACGTCTTGTCCGCGCCGGTCGGCGCAGCGGGCCGGGCGGGCCGGCCCACCAGCACGAACCGGGTCTGGGCGTTCTCCGCGTCGTGGATCTCGGTCTCCAGGGCCTCCAGGCCGTACCGGGCGGCCGCGAACTCGCCCGCGAAGGCGGCGTCGTACTGGCCCTCCTGGACCAGGCGCGCGGCGTCCGCGTTCGAGGCGGCGGACTCCCAGTGGGCGTCCGGGAGATTCCGCTTCAGCCAGTTGCGCACCTGCGGCTGGGCGGCCGGGTGCGCGGAGACCGTCTTGATGTCCGACAGCTTCGTGCCGGGCCTGACCAGCAGCGCGAACGTGATCGACAGCAGCACCTCGCGGTAGATCATCAGCGGCGCGCCCGCGACCAGTTCGTCGAGCGTGGTCGTGATCCCGCCCTCGACGGAGTTCTCGATCGGCACGAAAGCCGCCTCGGCCTCGCCGACGCGCACCGCATCGAGCGCTGACTGCACCGACACGTACGGGATCAGCTCCCGGGTCGCGGCCTCGGGAAGCGTGCGCAGGGCGACTTCGGTGAAGGTGCCCTCGGGGCCGAGATAGGCGTAGCTGGCTGGCATGACCTCACCCTAATGGGCCTTGCGAAACGCGGCGTACACATCTCACCCGGGCGCCGCAAGGGTCGTCAGGAGGTCGATGGCACGAGGGGCCGAGAGGCCGGGGGCCGACATCACCCCTCCAGCAGCCGCTGCCCCACGTACTCCCCTTCCGCCGCCCCGCCCGGCACCGCGAACAGCCCGCTCGCCTCGTGCCGGATGTACTTCGACAGCGCGTCGCCCCGGTCGAGCTTGCGCTGGACGGTGACGAAGCCGCGCAGCGGGTCGGCCTGCCAGCAGATGAAGAGCAGCCCCGCGTCGGGCACGCCGTCCGCGTCGATGCCGTCGTGGTACGAGAACGGGCGTCGCAGCATCGCCGCCCCGCCGTTCTGGTCGGGCCGGGTGATACGCGCGTGGGCGTTGATGGGGACGACCAGGTTCCCTGCCTTGTCCGTCTTCTCCAGGTCCATCTCTGCCGTCTCGGCACCCCCGGACAGCGGCGCCCCGTCGGACTTGCGGCGCCCGATGACGTCCTCCTGCGCCTTGACCGAGAGCTGCTCCCAGTCGTCGAGCAGCATGCGGATGCGGCGTACGACGGCGTAGGAGCCGCCCGCCATCCAGGCCGGGTCCTTCGAGCCGGACTCCGGCACGAAGATGCGCTTGTCGAAGTCGGCTTCCGTCGGCTTCGGATTGCGCGTGCCGTCCATCTGGCCCATCAGGTTGCGCGCGGTCATCGGGTGCCCGGTGGCACCCGGCGACCGGTTGAAGCCGTTCATCTGCCAGCGCACCCTGGCTGCCTTGCCCGCGTCCTTCTGGATCGCGCGCAGGGCGTGGAAGGCGACCAGGGCGTCGTTGGCGCCGATCTGCACCCACAGGTCACCGTTGCTGCGCGCCCTGTCGAGCTGGTCCGAGGAGAAGTCGGGCAGCGGATCCAGGGAGACCGGACGCTGCTTCTCCAGGCCGGTCCGCGCGAAGAAGCTGTGCCCGAAGCCGAAGGTGATCGTCAGCGACGACGGCCCGGCGTCCCGGGCGACATCCGTGTCGTCCTGCTGAGCCGCCTCGCCCGCCATCAGCCGCCGAGCCGTCTCCGACCATCGGCGCAGCAACGCCGCCGCCTCCTTGCGGCCCGCGCCCGCCGCCAGGTCGAAGGCGACGACGTGGCCGCGCGCCTGGAGCGCCTGCAGGATGCCGGGCTGATGTTTCCCGTGAAACATCACCTGATCGGCGCCCAGCGAGGTGAGCGGCGTGGCCTCGGTCGGCCTCGCCGCGTAGCCCACGGCTCCACCCGCCGCACCGAGCACCAGCCCGGTCGCACCGGCGGTCCCGAGCAGCCGTCGCCGCGAGAGGCCCTCCCTATCAGTGGCGCTTTCGGAAACGCCGCCATTAAGTGCCGTCTCGCCCTTGGGCGCCGACTCGGGAGTCGCAGGAGTCCTGGGAGTACGGGTCTCCGGAATGGACTGGTCAGCCATGGTGAGGTTCAGCCGATCTGCGCGTTCTTGGAGACAGTGGTCTGGTCGATGTCGGAGGTCCGTACGGTCGCGGTGATCTTCCACTCGCCCGCCACGGGGATCTGCACTCCGCTCGCGGACCAGTGTCCGGTGGCGATGTGGTCGGGGACCACGGGCAGCGGGCCGATGTCCTGGGACTCGAGGGTGAAGGCGACCTTCACCTCGGGGATGTCGAAGGCGCGGCCGTTGGGGCGCTGCACGTAGACGTGCATCTCGTTGCCGCCCACGCGCGCGGGATCGAGGTCGACGCGTACGACGCCCTTGCCGTCCTCGCCCCCGGTGTCGAAGGACATGTCCAGCGTCAGCGCACCGGCAGACGACGCCTCGGCCGACGAGGACGACGTGGCCGCCCGCGCGTCCTCCTCCGTACGCCCCGGTTCGGTCGACGTCAGCATCGTGGTGACGGCGAGCAGGACGACGGCGACGCCCGCCTCCGCGAGCACCGAGCGGCGCAGCCCGAACCGGTTCGGATCGGCGTCCCGCTCCTGCTTCTGCCGTGCCGTGTCGATCGCGGCCTGCTGCCGGGCGAGCTGGGCGGCGCGCTGGGAGCCACCGTCCTTCTTGCCGACGGCCGCGGCCGAGGCCGAGGCGCCCTTCTTGCCGGAAGCCGCGGCAGACGTGGAGGCGGATGCACCGGCCTGGGCCGCGGCGTGCTCCTTCCCGCCGTCGGAGTCCTCCGTCGCCTTCCGCGGCTTCGCCACGACCGTCTCCGCCAGCCGCGCAGTCCACCGCCGCGAGATCCAGGCGATCCCCACCAGCAGGACCACGAGCCCGATCTTGACCAGCAGCAACTGCCCGTACCGCGTGCCGGTGAACGCCGACCACGATCCGAGCTGCCGCCACGACTGGTAGATCCCGGTCGCGACCAGTGCCAGCACGCTGCCGAAGGCGACGCGCGAGAACCGTCGTACGGCCGACCCCGGGAGCGGGGTGTCCGCGGGCGCACGGTAGAGCGCGACGAGGAGCGCGACCAGCCCGCCGAGCCAGCCCGCGACGGCCAGCAGGTGCAGGATGTCGACCGGCATCGCGATCCCGGCCTGGAGCCCGGTCGAGGCGTGCTCGGACATCGCCCAGCTCGCCCCGAGCCCCGCCGCCACGACGGTCCCGCCGATGGCCAGCCCGAAGGTCAGATCCCGCTTCTCCTCGTCCTCCCGCTTGTCGTACGCCCCGAACAGCACGGCGATGAACAGTGCCGCCGCGGCGAGTAGCAGCAGCCGGGACACCAGTGCCGCACCCGTCTTGGTCTGCAGCACCTGCCCGAGCAGGTCCAGGTCGAAGACGTCGCCGACCTTCCCGGAGCTCGTGTACGAGCCGCGCAGGAGCAGCAGTCCGAGCGTGGCGGCGGTCAGGGCCAGCCATCCGGTGACGACGAGCCGTTGCAGCGCCCGCACCCCCGACCCGCGCTGCCAGCAGGCCAGCACGAAGGCGGCACCGCCGACCAGGACGATGAACCCGGCGTACGAGACGTACCGCCCGAACCCGTAGAGCCAGCCGACGGCACCGCCCCCCGCCTCCTGGTCGGAGACCGAGACGGTCGTCTGGGAGGGCGCGCCGATGGAGAAGGTGTAGGCACCGGCGACGGGATGGCTGTCCTCGGACACCACCTGGTAGGTGACGGTGTACGTGCCGTCGGGCAGGCCGCTGTGGAGCTTCACGGCGTACGTCGTGCCGCTGACGTTGTCCGGGTCGCCGCGGTCGATGCGCTTGCCCTTGGGATCGAGCACGCGCAGGGAGTCGTTCGAGAGGGCGACTCCCTCGGAGAAGGTCAGCGAGACCTGCGTCGGGGCCTTGTCCACCACCGCCCCCTGCTGGGGGTCGCTGCCGGTCAGCGCGGCGTGCGCGGAGACCGGCCCGGCACCGGCGAGGAGCAGACCGGTGGCGGCCAGGAGCAGCAGCACCAGGGTCCGGACGCGGGGGGCGATGGTCTGGGTCAAGGCGATCTCTCCCTCAGTGTCCGGTCTTCGGGCTGTACGTGGCGGACTTCACCGGCATCTCGACGGTGACCGTGCCGGACTCGGCGAAGTGGAGCTTCACGGTCACCTTCTCGCCCTGCTTCGGCTTCCGCTTCAGCTTTTCGAACATCAGATGGCTGCCACCGCTCTTGAACACGAGTTGACCGTGCGCGGGGACGGCGACGTCCTTGGCCTCCTGCATCGACGATCCGACCGTCTCGTGGGCGGTCACGTCGCCGACGTCACTGGTGACGGACGTCAACTCGTCCTTGGTACCGCCCTTGTTGGTGACGGTCAGGAATCCGGCCGCCATGGAGTCGGAGACCGGCTGCGGCATGTAGGCATCGCCGACGGACAGTTCGGCCTTGGAGTCGTCCGGGGAATCGCCGGAGCCGCAGCCCGCCAGGACGAGGGTTCCGGTCAGCACCAAGGTCACCGGGGCGAACCGCCTCACGGCTTCGCCCCCTTGATCAGCTTGGGGAGGTCCTTGGTGTAGTCGTCGACGTCGGCGGACTCGGTGTAGAGGACGTACCCGGCGTCGGTCTTCGGCGAGAACGCGACGACCTGCGTGCCGTGGGTCGAGACCATCTTGCCGTTCTTGTCCTTGTGCGGCGGCTCGATGGAGATGCCGAGGGTGCGGGCGCCGGCCTGGATGGTGTCGAATTCGCCGGTCAGGCCCACGACCTGCGGGTCGATGCCCTTGAGCCACTTGCCGAGCGCGGCCGAGGTGTCGCGCTCCGGGTCGGTGGTGACGAACACCACGCGCAGCTCGTCCTGTTCGGCCTTGGGCAGCTGCTTCTTGGCGACGGCGACGTTGTTCATCGTCAGCGGGCACACGTCGGGGCAGTTGGTGTAGCCGAAGTAGATCAGCGTCGGCTTGCCCTCGGTCTCCTTGCGGAGGTCGTACTTCTTGCCGTTCGTGTCGGTGAGGACCAGGTCCGGCTTCTCGAATGGCTTGTCGAGGACGATGGCGGCCTTGTCCGAGCCGGCCTCCTCGGAGACCACGGTCACGGGCTCGGCGCTGTCGTCACCGTTGCCGCAGGCGGAGAGGGTGAGGGTGGCGGCGGCGAGCAGGGTGGCCGCGGCAAAGGTCTTCTTACGGGTCTTCGTACGCATAGAAAAATGTCCCAGTTGTGTGAGCTCCGGCGCGCACCGGGGGCGTGCCCCGGCGCGCGCCGTGAACCGAAGGTGCCGTCAGGCGTCGGTGCGCCGACGGCCGGCGATCACGCCGTACGCCACGCCCAGCGCGCCGACGACGATGCCGACCACGCCCAGCACGCGGGCCGTGGTGTCGCTGCTGTCGGCGTGCTCGGCGGCGTCCGTCTTCGCGGCGGCGGCCTCGGCGTCGTCGGAGTCGGAAGCCTCGGCGGAGGCCTTGTCGGAGGACGACGAGCCGTGGTGGCCCTCCTCGGCGGCGGACAGTTCGAGTACCGGCGCCGGGTTCTCGGGCTCCTCCTGGCCCTCCTGCGGCACCTCGATCCAGCGCACGACCTCCTTGTTGGAGTACGTCTGGATGGCCTTGAAGACGAGCTCGTCGGTGTCCTCGGGCAGGGTGCCGATCGACACGGGGAACTTCTGGAAGAAGCCGGGCTCGATGCCCTTGCCGTCGGCGGTCCAGGTGACCTTGGTGACGGCCTCGGTGATCTTCTTGCCGTGCATCTCCAGCGGCTTGTCCAGCTTGGACTTGGTGACCACAGGCTTCCAGCCGGGCACGGGCTGCGGCATCACGGAGGCCAGCGGGTGGTCGGTCGGGAAGGTGACCTCGAGCTTGGTGGTCGACGCGTCGTCGCGCTCGTTCGGGACCTTGAAGTCGACCACCGCGTAACCGCCCTTGGCGGCGGTGCCCTCCGGCTGCACGCTGACGTGGGCGAAGGCGGGGACGGACAGGACGAGCACGGTCGTGCCGGCGAGGGCGCCGACGGCGGCGATACGAGAGGCCTTCATGCTGAGCACTCCACTGTGAGTGAGATCGGGATTCCGGTGGTGAAGAGGAGTACGCGTGCGCGGGGGTGCCCGATCAGACGGAATTGAGGTGACCCTCCGGAAGTCCGGAAGTCCGGAAGTCCGGAAGTCCGGAAGTCCGAGCGGAAGCCCCTCTTCCCGCGATCGGTGCACGCAGGCACGCGCGCGTGCCGCACGACGGCGGCCCTCATCCCCACCTCGGTGGAGTGGCGGTCGCGTCGTGTCAGGCGGCGAGGACGAACGCAGCGGCCGGCGGGCCGCGCCTGATCACCGTGTGCTGGAGGGCGACGGTGCGGGGTGCGGACCGCCCGAGCGTCTCGGCGCGCGGGAGTCGCGGGCCCGCCTCGGGCGCGCCCGGGAGCCCGGCACGCAGGGCGCGCACCAGCGCGAGCGCCCCGCGCAGGGAACGTACGAGAGCCCCCTCGGCGACCACATGCGCCGACACCGCGGACATCTCGGCGATCCGCAGCAGGGCCAGGTCCCCGCGCCGCAGCAGCCACCCCGCGACGACCGCCGCGAGAACGTGGGCGAGCACCATGGGCAGGGACGGCAGCAGCGATGCGGAGGAGTCGGTGGCGGCAGACATGGCGTCCGACGACGGGTGGGAGGCGTGCGCCCCGGTGGCCGGGCTCAGCCGCGCCTCGGTGAGGAGTCGCTGGGCCTGGGCGGGGCTGATGGCCGCCGCGGCGGTCCCGCAGACGAGCCGCGCGGCCTGCTCCACGAGTGCGGCGTCCGACAGGGAGGCGGACGGGGCGGAGGCCCCGGGTGCCCGCCCCGGCACCCGCCCCGTGCTGCCCCAGCCCGAAGAGCATGTGCAGGACGGTCTGACCCGCCGCGAGTAGCGCGGCTATCCCGGGCAGCGAGCGTTCACGCGCGGTGAACGGCACCGTGACCAGGAGGACTCCCAGGAACCCCGCGCCCAGCGTCCACAGCGGGATCGTGGCGCAGGAGCCCAGCACATGCCCGATCCCGGCCAGCACGACGCAGACCGCGGCGAACACCGCGGCCCGCAGTATCCGGAGATCACTCCCGGAGCGCACCGTGCGCGGGTGGGGGGCAGTCATGGCGGGGTCATCATCGCACTGGCCTTATGGCCGCCATACGGCAGGTCCGCAAGATGACATACGAGCGGTAGGGGACGTACGGGGCATAGGGGCAGTACGGGTAATTGGGGCCGTACGACCGGAAGGTCACCCTCTGGTGTGGGCCGCCCCCACATACACCGATTCCCCCGTGGGCGCATCGACCATATGGGCGGCATCACGTCAATGATGTGCTTACCGATGGGCACTCGTGGCAATACGTAACGGTATGTCGAGCCGCGGCCAGGAGGCTGGAGCATGAGCATCTGGTGGTCACTCCATCTGCGGCGCGAAGCTGCGAGCGTGCCCCTTGCCCGGCGGCTGCTGATCGGCACCATGGAGACCGCGGGCGTCGACCCCGATGTGTCCTACGACCTCTCCGTCGCCCTCAGCGAGGCCTGCGCCAACGCCGTTGAGCACGGCGGCGACACCATGCCCGACGGCTCCCCACAGGCGTACCGCGTGACGGCGTACCTGGACGGCGAGAAGTGCCACATCGAGGTCGCCGACTCCGGCCCGGGCTTCACCGCACCGCTGCGCGCACCCCGCCCGGCGACCACCGACGCCGAGCACGGCCGGGGGCTCTGCCTCATCGAGGAACTCGCCGACCACGTCCAGTTCGGCAACAAGCCGGGGCGGGGCGGGGCGGTGGTGAGCTTCGACAAGATCCTCAAGTGGAAGAAGGACCCGTCGCTGATGGCGGTGTAGTGGCGGTGGTGAGGGTGCGGGGCATGGGGGAACGGGCCGTAAGCCGTGGCCACCGGTTCAGGATTCAAGCCGCCGGTGGTCCTCCTCGTCCCACTTGCTGGTGTCGCGCGGCTGCACGTACGGCTCGTCGTCGGCAGGGTGGCCGCCCGCGGCGGCGCGCTGGCGGGCCAGCTCGGCGTCGAACTCCAGGCCCAGCAGGATGGCCAGATTCGTGATCCACAGCCACACCAGGAAGATGATCACGCCGGCGAAGGTGCCGTAGGTCTTGTTGTACGAGGCGAAGTTCGCCACGTACAGCGCGAACCCGGCCGAGGCGATCATCCAGATCACCAGCGCCAGGAAGCTGCCCGGCGTGATCCAGCGGAAGCCGCGCACCTTCGCGTTGGGCGTCGCCCAGTACAGGATCGCGATCATGATCGTGACCAGGAGCACCAGCACCGGCCACTTCGCGATCGACCACACCGTGAGCGCTGTGTCGCCGACCCCCAGCGTGTCGCCGACCCGGCGGGCCAGGCCGCCGGTGAACACGACGATCACCGCGCTGATCACCGCCATGACCATCAGCACCACGGTCACACCGACGCGCACCGGCAGCACCTTCCATACCGGGCGCCCCTCCGGGACGTCGTACACCGCGTTGGCGGACCTGATGAACGCGGCGACATAGCCGGAGGCCGACCACACGGCGAGCAACAGACCCACGATCGCCAACGCCGAGCCGAGGCCGGCGTTGCCCTGCATCTGCTGCACCGCGCTGGTCAGGACGTCTCGCGCCGCGCCCGGGGCGAGTTTCTGGATGTTGTCCAGCACCTGCTGGGTCGCCGACTCTCCGACGACCCCTAGCAGGGAGATCAGCGCCAGCAGCGCCGGGAACAGCGCCAGGATGCTGTAGTAGGTGAGCGCCGCGGCCCGGTCCGTCAGCTCGTCCTTCTTGAACTCCTTCAAGGTGCCTTTCAGCACCGCCCCCCAGGAGTGCTTCGGCAGGTCCGTCGGAGTGTCCGGAGCTCGCTGCTCCACCTGCTCGTCCGGCCCGGCCTCAGGTGCCCGCGAGGTCTCCGCCGTCTTGTCGGTCGCGCTGTGCTCGTGGTGCCGTACATGCCGTTTCAGTGTCCGTGCCATTCCGCACGAGTATCCGACTGAGCATCACCCCACACTCGTATTCACGGCATACCTCACTAAAAGGGAAGTATGTCGACATTCTGATCCGAGGTTCCTCCGCGGCGAACCCGCAGGCTTCAGCTTCCTCAGGACTCACAGCCCCCGCACAGTGCCGCCCCACGCTGTTGACGGGGGGCGTCCCTAGCTTCCTGGCCATGACGGGAAACCACACGGACAAGTCGATCACCCGGCGCCGCGCGATCGTGGTGACCGGTGGCACGGTCGCGGCGGGCGGGCTCGCCGTCGCGGGCTATCAGGCGGCCTTCGCCGACACGGCCACGACGGCGACCGACGCCACGGCGACGGCCACCACGACCGCCTCGGAGAGCGCCGGCACCTGCATGACGCTGATGTCGAGTGTCACCGAAGGGCCGTACTACCTGGACGACGCCCTGGTGCGAAAGGACATCACCGAGGGCAAGAGCGGCGTACCGCTGACGCTGCGCCTCACCGTCGTGGACGCCACCGACGGCTGCACCTCGGTCAAGGGCGCCGCCGTGGAGATCTGGCACTGCGACGCCTGGGGCTACTACTCCGGCTACACCACGGCCAACCCCGGCGGGTCCGCGCCCGCCGAGAGCGAGGACGGCTCGACCGCGAACGACAACACCTACCTGCGCGGGTACCAGATCGCCAACGCCAACGGGGTCGTGAAGTTCGAGACGATCTTCCCGGGCTGGTACACCCCGCGCACCTGCCACATCCACCTCAAGGTGCACACCGGCGGCCAGAAGGAGGACGGCACGTACGAAGGCGGCAAGGTCAACTACACCGGCCAGCTGTTCTTCGACGACGCGATCGCCGAGGAGATCTTCACGCTGGAGCCGTACTCGAAGCACTCCGGCAGCTACACCACCCTCGACGACGACATGGTCTACGACGGCGGCGGCGCCTCCAGCGGCCTGCTGACCCTGAAGGCGGTCCACAAGAAGGACCCGTCCAAGGGCTACAAGGGCTCCCTCACCATCGGCGTCGACCCGGACGCCGAGAACACCGGCGCGGGCAGCGGCGGCGGTGGCGGTACGCCCCCGAGTGGCGCCCCGAGCGGAGCCCCTGGCGACGCGCCCAGCGGCACCCCGTCGGCCTCGGCCTCCTCCTAGGAGTACGGCCATGAGCAGTCGCGAGGACGAGGCACTGGCGCAGGCCGCCGTGACCGCGCTGACCGGGCAGTTGGCCCTGGCCCCCAAGCCGGGCCTGCCCGACCCGCGCGACCTGGGCACCCGCGTCACCCGTCGGGACCACGGCATGCTGCGCTGGTCGGCCAAGGCGCTCACGCCGGGCCTTGCGGCGATGGCGGCCGCGGCCCGGCGCACGGGCGAGCCGACGCCCGGGCTCCGCAGCGAACTCGGCGCGATCGGCAGGTGCGCCGAGCACTCGGTGCACCTCGCGGGCGGCGGCCACCGGGGCGCCCTGTGGACGCTCGGCCTGCTGGTCGCCGCAGCGGCACTCGACCCCCGGGGCGGGGCACGGGACGTCGCCGCGACCGCCAAGCGCATCGCCGCCCACACCGACAAGCGTGCCCCGCGCAGACCCTCCCGGGGCTCCTCGGTGTCCGCGCAGTACGGCGCCGCCGGGGCGCGGGGCGAGGCGCGGGCCGGATTCCCGCACGTACGGCGGGCGTCGGATGCGCTCGCCGCAGCCCGCGCGGCCGGCGCCACGGAGGAGCAGGCCCGCCTGAACGCCCTGCTCACCGTGATGTCCACCCTCCAGGACACCGAACTCCTCTACACCGCGGGCCCGATGGGACTGCGGCACGTCCAGGCGGGCGCCCGCGCGGTCCTGGAGGCGGGCGGTACGGACACGGCGGTGGGCGCACAGGCCCTGGCCGCCCTCGACGCCGACCTGCACGCACGCGCGTGGAGCCCGCGGGGGAGTGCGGGGCTCCTCGCGGGGGCGTTGTTCCTGGACGCCCTGCCCGTCACGGCACGAGCGCGGGCCGCCTGACGCGGTCCTCCTCGGCCCGGCGACCGGCGGCCCACCGTGCCGCCGGTCCCATCGCGTACGACGCGGCCAGCATCGCCCCGCCCAGCAGCAGCCAGCCCGGTGTCCCCCACTCCACCAGCAGGGCCGTGAGCAGCAGCGGGCCGAGGGTGCGGGCGACGGTGACGCCGGTTCCGAACAGACCCTGGTACTCGCCGACGCGGCCCTCGGGAGCCAGGTCGAAGGACAGCTGCCAGGAGCCCGCCGACTGCCCCATCTCGGCAACCACTTGAAGCACCGCGCCGACCACCAGAACGCCGACGGCCACCCACAGGGACGCTCCCGCCGACAGGGCGAACACCACGCACGCGGCGAGCATCACCCAGCCCGCTCGGCGCACCGCGCGCGTGGCGGTGCCGAGCCCTGTCACCCCGCGCGCCGCCCTGACCTGGAACAGCATCACCGCACCGGTGTTGAGCACGAACAACGCGGAGACCAGCCACGCGGGCGCCTCGGTCCTACGAGTGATCCACAGTGGCAGCACGAGGCTGAGCCGCAACAGCAGGATCGTGTTGAGCAACGCGACGAGGGCGTACGGCCGGTCCCGCAGGACGCCGATGCTGCGACCCTTCCGCAAGCGCACCGGCACGAGCGCCGGTCGCGGCACGGCGGGCAGCCGCAGCAGCAGCCCGGCACACAGCAGGAAACTCACCGCGTCCAGCGCGAACACCCCGAGATACGCCGCCCGCGTCCCCGCGTGCAGCGCCAGCCCGCCCAGCCCGGCGCCGACCGCGAGGCCGGCGTTGAGCGTCGACTGCAGATGCGCCAGCAGCCCGGTCCGCTCCGCGGCCGGCACCAGCCCCGCGAGCAGCGCCTGCCGGGCCGCCGCGAGCCCGGACTGCGCGGCCGCGTACCCGCACGCGGCCAGCACGAACGGCACGAATCCGCGTACGGCCACGAAGGACGCCACCGCGAGCCCCGTCGCGAGGGCCAGCAGCACGGCCGTACCGCGCGCGCCGCGCCGGTCGGCGAGCCGCCCCAGCGGAATCCCGACCAGCGAACCGACCGCCCAGCCGACGGTCAGCCCGAGTCCCACGCGCGCGGGGTCGAGGCCGACTACCTGGGTGAAGTAGAGAGCGGACGTCGTGTAGTAGGCCCCGTCCCCGACCGAGTTGCTCAACTGGGCGAGGGCCAGGACGCGTTGTGGACCGGCGGGCGGGACGAGCGAGTTCGTCATGCCTACGACACTAGAAACGCAGTGGGCTGCTCAGTAGCACCAATCATGAGCTGTTTCAGTGGCCCAATCGGCGTCGACCGGCCACCCCCTCAAGCACACCCCCGGCACGCCCTCTCAGCCGCCCTCCAACACCTTCCCCAGCACCTCCAACGCCTCCGGATACGCCCGCTCCCGAGGCGTCCCGTATCCCACGACCAGCCCCTGCGGCCGCCCTTCACCACTGCCCGGCGCATGCCAGTGCTCCCCCAGACGCCCCACCGCGAGCCCTTCCTCCTCGGCCCGCGCCAGCACCCGCGCCTCGTCGTCGACCTCCACCAGCGCGTGCAGTCCGGCCGCGATCCCGCGCACCTGCCGACGCGCCCCCAGCCGCTCCACGAGCTGGTCCCTGCGCCGCCGGTACCGCAGTCGGCAGGCGCGCACATGACGGTCGTACGCATGGCTGTCGATCAGCTCGGCGAGCGCCAACTGGCCGAGGGACTCGGTGTGATGGTCACTGTGCAGCTTGGCGTCGGCCACGGCGTCGACGAGGTGCGGCGGCAGCACCATCCAGCCGAGCCGCAGCGCGGGCCCGAGCGTCTTCGAGGCCGTGCCCAGATAGACCACCTGGCCCGGCGCCATCCCCTGCAATGCGCCCACGGGCTGACGGTCGTAGCGGAACTCCCCGTCGTAGTCGTCCTCGACGATCAAGCCCCCACGCGCGCGTGCCCAGTCGGTGAGCGCCCGCCGCCGCTCCGGGTGCAGCGTCACGCCGGTCGGATACTGATGCGCCGGCGTGACGACAACGGCGTCACAGCCCCCCAACCCCTCGGCACAAGCTCCTCGTTCATCCACCCGAACGGGCACCACGGCGCCACCGCCTCGCCGTACCACCTCCCGATGGAACGGCAGCCCGGGGTCCTCCATCGCGAACGTGCCGCCCTCCAGCACACGCGTGAGCAGCGCCAGCCCCTGCACATACCCGGAGGTGATCACGATCCGCTCCGCCGGAGCGATCACCCCACGCGCCCGCCCCAGATACCCCGACAGGGCGCTCCGCAGCTCGATGCGTCCGCGCGGATCGCCGTAGTCATACGCCGGTGAGGGCGCCGCGGCGATGGCCCTGCGCAGCGCCCGCAGCCAGGCAGCCGCCGGAAACGTCCCCACGTCCGGACTCCCGGGCCGCAGATCAAAACGCGGCACACGCGCGCGTGCGGCGCCCTCCGGCGGTTCGGTGTCGATGGGCGGCAAGGCGGCGACCTGCGTACCGGCCCCCTGCCGAGCGGTGAGATACCCCTCGGCGACAAGCTGGTCGTACGCCGCCTTGACGGTGTTCCGCGAGATGCCGAGTTCGTCCGCGAGGCGCCGAGTCGCGGGCAACCGCGCGCCAGGGCTGAGCCGCCCGTCCCGTACAGCGTCGCGCAGGGCACGCTCCAGTCCCGCTCGGCGCCCTTCCACGGCGGCGAGTTCTACATGCAGGTCCACACCAACTCCCGGAAGGGGCGCGGGGAACTGCGCGACCGGCCACGAACTGCCCGCAGACCGCAATGATGGCCGGACACCCGCTTGGTATCCGGCCATCGACCAAACATCAGCCCTTCAGAGCGGACATCCAGCTCTCGACCTCGTCCGACCGGCGAGGCAGCCCGGCCGACAGATTCCGGTTCCCGTCCTCCGTCACCAGGATGTCGTCCTCGATCCGCACGCCGATTCCCCGGTACTCCTCCGGCACCGTCAGGTCATCGGCCTGGAAGTACAGCCCCGGCTCGACGGTCAGCACCATGCCCGCCGCCAGCGTGCCGTCGACATACGACTCCACGCGCGCGGCGGCGCAGTCGTGCACGTCCATGCCGAGCATGTGCCCGGTCCCGTGCAGCGTCCAACGCCGCTGGAGCCCGAGCTCCAGCACCCGCTCGACGGGCCCCTCGACAAGCCCCCACTCGACGAGCCTCTCGGCGAGCACCCGCTGCGACGCGTCATGGAAGTCCCGGTACTTCGCGCCCGGCTGCACGGCCGCGATACCGGCCTCCTGGGCGTCGTACACGGCGTCGTAGATCTTCTTCTGGATCTCGCTGTACCGTCCGTTGATCGGCAGCGTGCGTGTGACGTCGGCGGTGTAGTACGTGTGCGTCTCGACGCCCGCGTCGAGCAGCAGCAGGTCACCGGAGCGCACGGGCCCGTCGTTGCGCACCCAGTGCAGCGTGCAGGCGTGCGGGCCGGCCGCGCAGATGGAGCCGTAGCCGACGTCGTTGCCCTCCACGCGCGCGCGGAGGAAGAACGTGCCCTCGATGTAGCGCTCGGACGTCGCCTCGGCCTTGTCGAGGACCTTCACCACGTCCTCGAAGCCGCGCACGGTCGAGTCGACGGCCTTCTGCAGCTCGCCGACCTCGAACTCGTCCTTGACGAGCCGGGCCTCGGACAGGAAGACGCGCAGCTCATCGTCGCGCTCGGCGGTGACCTTGTCGGTGAGCGCGGTCTCGATGCCGGCGTCGAAGCCACGGACGACCCGCACCGGGCCGGTGGCCTCACGCAGCGCGTCCGCCAGCTCGCGCACATCGGAAGCGGGGATGCCGTACAGCTTCTCCGCCTCGGTGAGCGAGTGCCGGCGGCCGACCCACAGCTCGCCCTGGCCGGACAGCCAGAACTCACCGTTCTCGCGGTCGGAGCGCGGCAGCAGATAGATCGTCGCCTTGTGACCGTCGGCGGCGGGCTCGAGGACGAGCACACCGTCCTCGGTCTGGTTGCCGGTGAGGTACGCGTATTCGACCGACGCCCGGAAGGCGTACTCGGTGTCGTTCGAGCGCGTCTTCAGGTTGCCCGCGGGGATCACCAGCCGCTCGCCCGGGAACCGCGCCGACAGCGCGGCGCGTCGCGCGGCGGTCTCGGCGGCCTGCGGGATCGGCTCCAGGCCGCGCAGCTCCGTGTCGGCCCAGCCGGACTTCATGTTCTCGGCGAGCTCGTCGGACACGCCCGGGTACAGGCCGTTCTTGCGCTGCTTGATCGGCTCTTCAGACTCGGTCTCCGGGGTCTCCGGGGTGAGCTCGTCGGCCACGGTCATCCTCCTCGATACGGCACTGGACCCCGTCCATCGTACGGTCGTACCGAGCAAGGCCCAGGAGCGCAGGACCGGGCTCCGGGCACTGCTATGGCGCAGGCCACGTGCCTGTTATGGGTGAGGGACCGACGGGCCACGGGCCGCTACTCGAAGCGCGCGGCCAGCAGGACGACGTCCTCCTCGCTGTCCGCCCGGTCCACCCCGTCCGGCAGCACGGTCCGCAGTACGTGGTCGACGACGGCGTCCGGGTCGTGCCGGATCGCCCGCGGCACCCCGGCCGCCGCCGAGTGCAGCCGTGCGAACGCGCGATCGGTGGGGTCGCCGGTGCGGTGCAGCAGCCCGTCGGTGTACAGCAGAACCGTCTCTCCGGCTTCCGCCAGCAGCTCCACGCTCGGCGCCTCCCAGCACGCCAGCATGCCCAGCGGGGCGGACACGGAGGTCTCCACGAACTCCGTGCGCCGATCGCCGATCAGCAGCGGCGGGGTGTGCCCGGCACCGGCGAGCGTGATCTTGCGCAGGGAGGGCTCGCAGTAGGCGAACAGGGCGGTGGCGGAGCGGGCGGGCTCGGTGAGTCTGAGCAGCAGTTCCAGGTCGGACAGGACCGCGACCGGGTCCTCGCCCTCCATCACGGCGTACGCCCGCAGGCTGGCCCTCAGCCGGCCCATCGCGGCGACCGCGCTGGGCCCGGACCCGGTCACCGAGCCGACCGCGAGGCCGAGCGCGGCGTCCGGCAGCGGCAGCGCGTCGTACCAGTCACCGCCCCCGCGCGGGCCGGTGCGGTGCCGCGCGGCGAGCTGGACGCCGGCCATGCGGGGCAGACGGGAGGGGAGCAGTTCCTCGGCCATCGTCCTCATGGCCGTGCGCGTGCGCTCGACCTCGAGGAGCCGGGCCAGGTGCTCGGTGGCGTAGCGGACGTACAGGCCGACGAGGTGACGCTGGCGCTCGACCGGTTCGGCGGGCTCGTCGTACAGCCAGACGGCGGCACCCAGGCGGCCGGCGGCATCGGTGGACAGGGGGAGGGCGTAGCTGGCGGCGTAGCCGAGGCGGGCGGCCACCTCGCGGTGGCGGGGGTCGAGCTTGTCCTCGGCGAACAGGTCGGGCTCGGCGATCTCGCCGTCGCCACCGGGCAGCCCGTCGAGGATCCTGCCGTACGAAAGGGAACTGCGCGGCACGGTCTCGATGTGCCCGAGGTCGGCGCGCGCGAGGCCCAGCCCGATGGTCGTGTCCGGGCCGAGGCCGTCGGCGGGTTCCAGCACGACAAGACCGCGCCGGGCGCCGACGAGGGCGGATCCGGCGCGCAGCAGTTCCTGGAGGGCGTCGTCGAGTGCGTCCGTGCGCGCCAGGCGTTCGGTGAGTTCGTGGAGTGTCGTGAGGTCCGAGACCCAGCCGGCGAGACGGTCCTGAAGCAGTGCGCTCGGCGGGTTCGGTGGGGGAACCGCTGGGGTTCCCGAGGCCCCGGGCGCGGGCGCGACAGTGTGTGCGGGCGAGGGAACCGTGGAATCGATTCCGGCCACTTTCGAAGGGTGAGGGGCGTTCATGGCGTCCGGCTTTCCGACCGGTGCGTATTGCTCAAAAGCATCGCAAACCCCCATGTCATTCTGCGCCGCTAGCAGTGTCTCCACATGTACACGCACTCGTAAGGGGATGTCCAGCATTGTCCTGCCGGGATTCCTGGTGTCCGTGGGTCACCCGAACACTCCTGGTAGACCTCTTGCGTAAAGGCAAAGTTGGCTTAAAACTGCCTCAGGGAACGGGGTATTGCGGTCGACTGGTTTCGCTCGACGGAGCGTCACAGCGGTCGTGATGGGTACGTACTCGGAGAAGGCCAGGGGTGGTGGACAACCGCCCGGAACCTGGTGACGGGCCCGGGCGTCTTAGCCACTGACGATCGTGCCCCATCCTCCCGTGGCGGAGGCGAAGAGAAATACGCGCGACGGCAAAACGCCAGACTTCGCCACCCCACGCCACGCCCATGCTTTTGGTAGACGCAGTGTGGACGAGGCTGCCGCGGACGCAGCCAACGCTCGGCCCATAGGGGTTCCCCTTGCTCAGTGCAGGGGTGTGATGCGCCAACAGGTACGCACAGTGAAGTGATCGACACATGGTGTGATGAAGCCCACGGTGTTGCCAGCGGTGCAACGGAAAGGAACGAGCGCTCATGCGCGAGATCCTCGGAAAGCGACGCAGGCTCCTGCGCGGTGACGGGAAGTCTGAGCAGATCAGCGCGGCCCTGACCTTCGCGACGCAATGGCGCTGGCCCGTACTCCCGGGCGTGACGACGCACCCGCAGGGACACTCCCGCTGCGGCTGCCCCGACCCGGACTGCACGGTGCCCGGCGCGCACCCCTTCGACCCCGGCCTCCTCGCGGCCACCACCGACGAGCGCATGCTGCGCTGGTGGTGGACCAACCGGCCGACGGCGCCGATCATCCTCGCCACCGGCGGCCAGGCTCCCTGCGCGGTCAGCCTGCCCGCCCTGCCGGCCGCTCACGCACTCACGGCACTCGACCGCAAGGGCATGCGCCTCGGCCCGGTCGTCGCCTCGCCCGCCCGCTGGGCGATCCTGGTGAAGCCGTACTCCATGGAACAGCTGGGCGAGCTGCTGTACGCCAAGGACTTCGTCCCCGGCTCCCTGCGCTTCCACGGCGAGGGCGGCTACATCGCCCTGCCCCCGTCCGAGACGGGCCAGGGTCCCATCAGCTGGCAGCGCGCCCCGCTGCCCGGCTCGGCCTCCCCGTGGGTGCCGGATGTGGAGGCCGTGGTGGACGCCGTGGTCGAGGCCCTCACTCGTACGGGTGTGAGCGCGCCCGAGTTGTAGGGCTCTCCGGCGCGCGCGGAACGGTGCACACGTGCGCGGTCGTTATGTTCCGCTATATGTCGCGTCATTCCAGGGGAAACCGGGCACCGTCATCGCATCGCCGCGGGCCGAAGCACAGAAGAATCCGTCTGATCGCCCTCGCGTCCGTCGCGGCGGCCGCGGTCGCCCTGCCGCTGGCCTGGGCGGCCGCAGGCCAGGTCGTCGAAGCGGGCCGCGCCGCCGTGGGGGCGCCCGCGCGTGATGCCGTACGGTCCTCCCCGCCCGCCCCGAAGGACGGCACCGTACGTCCGTCCCCTCGCGGCGACGCCAAGGCGCCGTCGGCCGCTGACACCGGCACCCCGCTGCTGCTCGACCTCGGCCTTGCCACCGCCGTCCGCTGCGGTCCCGAACTCACCTCGCCCGAGGGCATCGAGGCGCAGACCTGTGTCCTCACGCAGGGCGAGGACACCTGGGCGCGCACCTACTTCCGCAATGCGACCGGCGGCGCGCTGGACTCCGTGCTGAGCCTCATGGGGCCCGGGGGACGCACGTTGCAGATGCGCTGCGCCGTGGGCGCCGAGGACGAGCCGGGGACCTGCGAGACGCCCCGGGAGCGCACGCGGGGAGATGCGGGCGCCTACACGGCCGTCACGGAGTTCGCCGAGCGGGCCGGGGGCGGGGCGCTGTTGCTGCGTTCCGCGAGCAACTCCGCACCCGGCAATTCCGGCGCGAGCACGGGCCGTTGACATGTGACGTCATTCCGTAAAGGTCTGCGCACATGGAAAGACCCGGTTGCTGGCGACGGGGGATGCACCAGCAACCGGGCTAATGGAACGGTAACAAGAGATCGGCGGTTCGCAAATTCGATCCGGGCTTTCCAGTCACGGATTCCCTTGCTCCGCATGGGAGTTGTGATCGGATTCACCCCTCCCGAGGGGGGCCGTGCGGCTGAACGGTCGTTCAGCCGCACCCGATCCGCGCGTCGCCCGTCAGCTGAGCGTGACCTGCCGGTTGGTCAGGCCGCCACGCGCGCGACGCTCGTCCGCGGTGAGCGGGGCGTCCGTGGCCAGGGCCGCGGCGAGGCGCTCGGCGAACTCGGCGGCCGGCTTCTCGACGTCCTCCGCTCCGACACCGCTCGGCAGGTCCCAGACCGGCACGGTGAGGCCGTGAGCGCGGAAGGAGCCCACGAGACGGGTGCCTTCGCCGAGGTTCGACTTCCCTGCCGCGTGCAGCCGCGCGAGAGCGTCCAGAAGCTGCTCCTCGGGGTGCGGCATGACCCAGCGCAGGTGGTTCTTGTCCGGCGTCTCGCACCAGTAGGCGGCGTCCACGCCGGTGAGCTTGACGGTGGGGATGGCCGCGGCGTTGGCCCGCTCCAGGGAGGCGGCCACCTCCGGAGTGGCGTTCTCCGCGTCCGGGACCCAGAACTCGAAGCCGGAGTGGACAACTGGCTCGAAGGCGCCCTCGGGGTCGAGCAGATCCTGCAGCCGCGGACCGTCGGCCGGGGCGCGGCGGCCCTGGACCGGGGTGCCGGGCTGCGCGGTGAGCGCCTGCTGGAGGGTGTCGGCGAGATCGCGGCTGATGTCGCCCGACGCCGTGTCGTTCTGCAGGCCGAGCAGGACCGAGCCGTCGTCGCGGCGCAGGGCCGGCCAGGCCATCGGCAGCACCGTGGCCAGCGTGACGGACGGGACACCCTCGGGGAGGCCGCCCTTCAGGGGCAGTTCGACGGTGGCGGCGGGCACCAGCTCGCGCAGGGCCACCCAGTCGCACTCGCCCGGCAGCCCGTCGAACGGGCGCTGCACCAGCTCGGTCACCGCATGCGCGGCCGACCGGCCATGACAGGCCTTGTAGCGGCGGCCGCTGCCGCAGGGGCAGGGCTCGCGTGCGCCGACGACCGGGACCTCGCCGTCGATGATCTGCGGGCGCTTTGCCTTGGTCTGGGGTCGCTTCTTGGCCATCGTGGGTGTCTCCCGGTTACGGCTCGTCTCGTACGGGCGCGAGCCTAGCCGTTCACGCCATGGTCGACGGGAGGCTGTGGACAACCCACGGGTCGCGCCGGGAGTGAGGGCGCTTCGCGGCGGAGGCGGAACGCCGGTCGAAACCGATGTGTCCGGTTCTGTTTCCCTCGGTTCCCTCAGCCCTGGGCAGTTGCTTCAGTGCTGTGCCGTCCCGTCAGTCCCATGTGGTTACTTCGGCCCGTGCAGTCGCTTCAGCCCCGTGCCTTCAGTCCAGATCGTCGAAGGCGTCCGCGAAGTCGAGGCCGGATATCGCGCCCACGGTCGGCGCTGCGACGCGCGTAGCGAAATCGTCGCGGCGGTGCCCGGCATCCGGATCATGAACGTCGTCGTGGACCACGACCCAGACCGTGACCTCGCCGCGAGCGTCGTCCCGTACGCCCCAGTCGTCGGCCAGCGCGGTGATGATGTTGAGCCCGCGGCCGCCGTGCGCGGTGACCGAGGGCGTGGCCGGAGCAGGGCGAGTGGGTCCGCCGCCGTCCGTCACCTCCAGCGTGAGCCTGCCGCCCGCCTCCATGCGCCATGCGGCACGGACGTCGCCGTCCCCGGACAGCGCGTCACCCAGCGGTCGGCCGTGTTTGCACGCGTTGCTCAAGAGTTCGGAAAGAATCAGTACGGCATCGTCGATGACCGATTCCGCCACGCCGCCCCTGCGCAACTGAGAGCGCATACGGTGCCGCGCTTTCCCCACGCCCGCAGGACCATGGGGAACGGCCATGCTCGACGACGTGGGCACCTCCTGTGCCACCACCAACGCCACCCCCGAGACCTCCTTTGCCCCACGCCACGGTGTGGATGCCCCATTGGCCTGTACCGGAAACCGGCCAACCAAGGTCCGGGGACGCATTCAGAACGATCGAATACGGACCGAACGCGCCGGAGCACTCCCTGTAATCGGGATGGCTGGAATTCGTAGGTGTGGCCGAGAGTGGAGGATGGCGCTGGAGGGGGTCAGGGGTCAAGGGTTTGCGCAGGGGTTGAAGGGGTTTTAGGGGTTTCCCCATGTATCCCCGGGTATCCCCGTGTGTCAGCGGCCGAGCTGGTGCAGCACCGCGCGCGGGCGGTTGGTGATGATGGCGTCGACGCCCAGCTCGACACAGAGGTCGACATCCTGCGGCTCATTCACGGTCCAGACGTGCACTTGGTGACCGGCCCGCTTCAGGCGCTCCACGTAGGCAGGGTGACTGCGCACGATCCGGATCGAGGGGCCCGCGATGTGGACGCCGGCGGGCAGGCGTCCGTCCCGCAGCCTCGGTGAGACGAACTGCATCAGATAGACCGTGGGCAGTGTGGGCGAGGCGGCGCGCACGCGATGCAGCGAGCGCGCGGAGAAGCTCATGACGCGCACCGGGGACTCGGCGGCCGAAGGGGGCGCGTCGAGTCCGAACCGCTTCAGCAGAAGCAGCAGCCGTTCCTCGACCTGCCCCGCCCACCTGGTCGGATGCTTGGTCTCGATCGCCAGTTCCACGCGCCGCCCCGCGTCGGCGACGAGCTCCAGCAGTCGTTCCAGAGTGAGTACGGAGGTGTCCTCGGGGTCCTCCGGCCGGACCTCCCAGTCCGGCTCCTCGGCGCGGTTCTTCCACGAGTCGCGGTTCTTGCGGGAGCCGAAGTCCAGGGCGGCGAGTTCGGCGAGTTCCAGCGCCGAGACCGCGCCGCGGCCGTTGGACGTACGGTTGACGCGACGGTCGTGGACGCATACGAGGTGACCGTCGGCGGTGAGGCGTACGTCGCACTCAAGGGCGTCCGCACCGTCCTCGATGGCCTTCTTGTACGCGGCCAGGGTGTGCTCGGGGGCGTCCTCGGAGGCTCCGCGATGGGCGACGACTCGGATCTGCTGCTGCCGTGCGTGGGTCACCGCGTCATGGTGCCACCGAGCGGGGGTAGGCGTGGGACCGGAGGAGTCGTGAAGACGCTCGGATTGTGCATGTTTAGTCTCACATGACCTATATAAAGAATGGCCGTGGACCCACAGCGACCGCTTATGGTGCTCTGACGGCCCGTGGGAAAAGCTGACGGCATACAAAAAGCCATGCAGAGCTGACATGCAGAGCTGAAGCGCACCGACTGCCGACAATTACTGGCCAGCGTGAACGGGCGTGACCGAGTGCGACCGATATCAACAGCCGTGGATCGAGGAGAGAAGCTGTGAGCACCGAGAACGAGGGCGCCGCGGTACCCCCGGCCCCGTCCGCACCCCCCGTGCCGGTGGATGCTCCTGCTGCTCCGGCGTCCCAGGAGCGCCCGGCTCCCGAGGGCGGTGACGCTCCGACCGCCGCGATCCCGCCGGTGCCGAGTGATGCCCCGGCGGCCTCGACCGGTACCGAGCCTTACGCCCACGCGGCCTCCGACGGCTCTCAGCAGCCTGCCGCCGAGGGCGCGTCGAACGGAGCCCAGCAGCCGGCCCCGGCCCCTGCCTCTGCTCCTGCTCCTGCTCCGCAGAGCTCGGCCCCCGACGCGTCGTGGCCGCCCCCGCCGCCGCCCGGCACACCGCCGTACGCCGACGGCGGCGCCACCGCGGGTGGTGCCGGTGCGGGTGGCTTCGGTGCCGGTGGTTTCGGTGCGGGCTCCGGCTGGGGTGCGACCTACCAGGAGCCGGCGCCGAAGTCCGGCCGCGGGCGGGGCGGACTGCTCGCCGGGGTCCTCATCGCCGCGCTGGTCGCGGGCGGTCTGGGTGGCGGTCTCGGCTACACCCTGGCCAAGAACAACGAGAACACCTCCTCGACGACCGTCTCCGCCCCCGACAGCGGCGGCTCCGTCAAGCGTGACCCGGGCACCGTCGCGGGCGTGACCGCCAAGGCGCTGCCGAGCACCGTCACCATCCAGGCGGAGAGCAGCGGCGGCGAGGGCGGCACGGGCACCGGCTTCGTCTTCGACACCGAGGGCCACATCGTCACCAACAACCACGTGGTGGCCGACGCGGTCGACGGCGGCAAGCTCACGGCGACCTTCGCGAACGGCAAGAAGTACGACGCGGAGGTCGTGGGCAACGCGCAGGGCTACGACGTCGCGGTCATCAAGCTCAAGAGCGCCCCGTCGGACCTCAAGCCGCTCACGCTGGGCGACTCGGACAAGGTGGCCGTCGGCGACTCGACGATCGCGATCGGCGCCCCCTTCGGCCTCTCCAACACGGTCACCACCGGCATCATCAGCGCCAAGAACCGCCCGGTGGCCTCCAGCGACGGCACCGGCAGCAACGCCTCGTACATGAGCGCCCTGCAGACGGACGCCTCGATCAACCCCGGCAACTCCGGCGGCCCGCTGCTGGACGCGCAGGGCAACGTCATCGGCATCAACTCCGCGATCCAGTCCGCCGCCAACGGCCTCGGCGGCACCAGCCAGTCCGGCTCGATCGGCCTCGGCTTCGCCATCCCGATCAACCAGGCCAAGTACGTCGCCCAGCAGCTGATCAAGACCGGTAAGCCGGTGTACGCCAAGATCGGCGCCTCCGTCTCCCTGGAGGACACCACCGACGGAGCCAAGATCACCGAGCAGGGCGCCAGCGGCTCGGACGCGGTCGAGGCGGGCGGTCCCGCCGCCAAGGCCGGCCTCAAGCCCGGCGACGTCATCATCAAGCTCGACGACCGGGTGATCGACTCCGGCCCGACCCTGATCGGCGAGATCTGGACCCACAAGCCCGGCGACAAGGTCACGATCACCTACGAACGGGGCAGCCAGTCCCGCACGGTCGACCTGACCCTGGGCTCCCGCACGGGCGACAGCTGACACCGACGGCGACGCACGCGTACGACCGGCTGCGCCTGACCAACCACTCCTGACGGCGGAGCCATTGGGCCCCGTGCGGACCACGCACCCCGCGCACCCTGCGCGGCCGGTAGGCTGTAGCCGCTCCGCCCCAGGTGGGCGGGGCGAGGTGGGTTGCCCGAGCGGCCTAAGGGAACGGTCTTGAAAACCGTCGTGGCGCGAGTCACCGTGGGTTCAAATCCCACACCCACCGCACTTGAATGGCCCCTGACCTGTGTGTTTGGTCGGGGGCTGTTCTCATGTCCGGCCCCGTTACCGCCCGGTGTTCCCCGTTGTTTCCCGCTTGATCGGGCGCGGCTGGGGCACGGTTGCCCGATCATCTGGACGGTTCCGGTGTGCGGCGCATCTGAGTAGCCGTGCTCATGTGCAGTGCCAGCCACGACAGCAGGCTGAGTGACATGAGTTCAACGGGACGTAACCAGCAGACCGGATGGTGGTGGGCATGAGGCCCGGGGGTGAGCCATCGACCGGCGAGCAGGTTGGGGTCAGCGTGGCGCTACTCGTCATCGACCTGGCCGTCATCGCTTGGTTGGTGTTCCGCTACGGGATGACGGGCTGGGCCGACAGTTACGACCAAGGCAATCCGCCCAGTGCGCCCAAGGAAGCGTTACGGGGAATGTGGCTCCTGGCCGGCGGTGCGGTCGTCACAGGCGGTGGTCTCCTTGTCCTGGGCTGGCGTATTCCGGGCGTCGTGCAACTGGTTGTCCTGGGAGTCGGAGCAGGACTGCTCGCCTGCTTCGCCGCCCGTGGATAGCGCGCCTCTGCCAAGCCACCTCAACCCACCACTCACCCCAGCTCCCATCCCGTCTGCCGTCGACCCACACACCGTGGAGGGTGCTCGAAGCGTCAGCACGGGTGGTAGAAGATCAAGTTGATCCGTCCTGCGCAGCAAGGTCGGGAACGTCAGTCGCTCTGTGTTCCCAACGGCCAAAGAGAAGTGCGCGACACCGTGGCTGCGACGCCCACACCCACCGTGCACAAGACGGCCTCTGACCAGGTGAAACGATCAGGCCTCCGGGCAGCGCATCTCGATCTCTGCAACGGGCACTCGGACATTGCTGCCGCCCAAGGAGGTCCGATGCCCCCGACCGTCTCGATCGCCTACAAGGGGCTCGACTCAATGCCCACTTGGTTTGTCGTCGTGGTCGCGGTGCTGGCTACGCTCGGGATCGTCCTGGCCTATCGGCGGGGGCGTTGACGGTTCCCAGCGTCCCCCGCCGGAGGCGCGCTGTGAGCGTTGGCGTCTGGCGTGCTGCGCGGCGAATTGCGGTGCCGACGGGTTCAGGACTTCTTCGCCGCGGTCCGCTTCGCGGGGGCGGTGGTTCGCCTCGCAGGGGTCCGCTTCGCAGTGGCCCCCTTTGCAGCGGTCCGCTTTGTAGTTCTGCCGCCGCCGGTGCCGGTTCGGCCGGGACTGGCCGGCCCGCTCTTTCGACCGCCCTCGGCCTTCTCCGTGCCTTCCGTCGCCGATGACGACTTGGTCCGGCCGGCCGATGTGATCGGCCACTTGAGCTCAATCTCGAGTTCGATCTCCCCATCCTCGACCTCGAACTCGATCTCGCTGTGAAGGTCGGCGGGGATCCGCAGGCTCAACTTCCAGGGGTCGATTTCCAGTTCGGCTTCCCCGCCCTGCCGCAAGGCGGCCGCGAGCGCCGCGAGCTGATCAGCCGCCTCCAGGCGGGACAGGGTGCGCTTCTGCTCAAACTTGAGGTCCGTCATGGCGTCTCCGATCCGATCCAGCGCACGAAACACCCGGTAATGCCCATTCTGGGGGCGCGGGCCGAGTTGGACATCTCGTGGCGGCACGCACGGAAAGTCCAGGTCAGACGTCAGCCCGACTCGCCCGCAGCAGTCTCAACTGGCCGATCTCCGCGGCGTTCTTCATCAGCTCGGCGTTCACCCAGCCGAGCTTGTGGGCGACGGTGTGCTGCGGGTCGTCCGGCCACGGGAACGGAGCCGTGGCGTCCAGGTCCGTGTCGTCGAGCCCCTCCAGGGCCGCCAGCCAGTCGCTGTGCAGGTCACGCAGCCAAGCGACGGTTGCCGGGGCCGTCGCCGGGCCACGTGACGTCGGTCCGCTCCCGGGGTGCGCGTCCCCGCAGATGGTCCCTGGCCACGCTCCACCACCAGCCGATGTGCCAGCCGACCCAGGCGATCGTCGATACCGGGACGGGGTCGGGCTCGGTCTCCGCCCAGTCCGGCACCCAGGTGCCGTCAGCGGCCCGGCGCATCGTCCAGCAGTACGGCCCGGGTTCCCACGGGAAGTCCTCGGGCCGGAGCCGGTCGAGGTGGTACTCGAACAGCGCCCAGGTCGGATCCAACTGCCGGCGCAACAGCTCACGACGGGAAACGCTCATCGGCCGACCTCGGCACAGGAGCTCCCCCGCGGGGCAAGCGCATCTCTCCACCCCACGTCAGCCCGGGGGCGCTGCCTTCAGGGGCCGTAGCACGCGAGAGGTCGTCGGGCGTGAGAGGTCGTAGGGCGTGAGAGGTCGTAGCGCGTGAGAACTCTGAGCACGCTGAAGATCGCAGAGCGCTAGAGCTCGTAGTCCCGCGCCAGCCCCTCCCAATCCACCTCTCGCAGCGCATCCTCCGCATCGCAGCCGTACGGCACGTGCGGGGTCGGCTGGAACCAGATGATCGTGAGGGCGGAGCGGTGCAGGACCGGGTCGTGGTCGCGGTCGAGGGCCGTGGAGTGGAAGGCGCCGATGCAGGCCACGGAGGGCAGTACCTCGACCGGGCCGAACGCGCCCGCGTACTGGTCGGGATACTCGCGCGGCGGCGGCACGAGGTGCACCGGCACGGAGGGGCGGGCGCGTTCCGCGGCGTGGAAGAGGCCCTTGATCGCCATGTCGTTGACCAGCTTGCACGGATACCCCTCCAGCATTCCGCCGTACGTCGAGGAGAGCCGCAGCTCGGAGAGGTCGAGCGAGCGGCCGGACGTCAGGACGACGTGGGTCAGCGACATGGTCGGCACTTTACGGCGGTGGTGCATCGAGCTCCCGTGCATTTTCGAGGCATCGGTCGAGCGGCTGTGCCCGTCAGGGCCGGTGTCCGGTCATCCGCGCCGCCGACGCGATCGTCGCGCGGGCCTCGCGTTCGGTCAGGCCGGTGTTGAGCGCCGCCTCGACAAGGGGGTCGACGAGGGCGGCGCCGATGCCGTCCTCGTAGGCCCGGCAGGCGGCCCAGAACAGGCGGGTGTTGCGCTGGCCCTCGTGGGCGGCGAGCACGAACTGGACGAGCCCCTGGCCGTGGCCGCCGGCCGATGGGGGCGTGAGGTGGTGCGTACGGGGCGGGGGGAGCAGAAGGCGGAGGAGGGCGCGCGGGCAGGGCGCGGGGGTTATGTGGGAGGTGCCGGGAGCGGTGCTGTAGGTGCCGTGGTCGGTGCGGGAGCCGGGGCCGACGAGGTAGCCGCCGGCGCCCCGGATGTCGATGCCGGGTGCGAGGCGGCCCGCCGAGTTGGGGACGACGACGTCGGCCGGGCCGGTCAGCCAGAGGTGGCGGCCGCCACTGGGGGTCAGGACGACCACCGTGGGCGGAATGGTGAACAGATGGCGCAGTGCCAGTTCGCGCAGGGCGGCGGAGGAGTCCGTACCGGATTTGGTGTCGAGGTCGATGCCGATCAGATGGTGCGGGGGCAGGCCGCAGGCGATGCCGTAGCCCGTGGCCCAGGGTGCGGCGGCGAAGAGTTCGCGGATGCGGGCCGGGTCGGTGGAGGCGTCATAGACCCCGTGCCCGAAACGGCCGCACTCGCCGTGGCAGGGCGCGGGATCGGGGTCGTCGCGGTGCGGGGAGCGCAGGGCCGGGAGCTTCGTCCGGGACAGGGGGATGACGGCCAGGCCGCGCTCGGCGGCTGACAGGGCGTGTGCGAGGGCCAGCGTCGTGGCCTGCCGGTCGGTGGTGGCCATGCCTCTATGTTCGTACGTGTGTTCGAAAAAAGAAAGAGGCGGAGGGTGTGACTCGCCGGGCGACGCGCCGGTCGGCGGGGATTGGCCGGAAGTGCGCCGGAACCTTTCCTCCCTTGTGGGGCTTGGGGCGGAGGTGACCGTACTGCCCTGTCTTGGGAGTTGGAAGTGGCGAAAGGGGTTTATCGACTTGTCATCACGCTTCAGGGCGAATAGGGGCTTCCGGGGTGGTTCGCCGGGGATTCGGTGGGCAACTCTGATCTCGCGACGTCGTGCAGAACTCCGGGGCGGTCGGCCAACTGCCCTGGAACGAGCAGTACTTCATGCACCACCAATGCGTCCGGCGGGGAGCCTGGACGCACCTGTTCTGGAGGAACAAACATGGCAAGCATCCGTACCGCCCGCGTCATCGCCGCCGTCTCCGCACTCCCGCTGGCCGCCGCCCTTTTCACCGGCGTCGCGACGGCGGACAACGGCGCCTTCGCGGACGACGGATCCAGCGCGGCCGTCACGAACGCCGCTCAGGGCCTCATCGGCAGCGGGGTCGGCGACGACAACTCCGGCAACTCGTCCACCACCCAGCAGCAGGCGACCGGCTCCGGCGCCTCGAACCAGAGCAACACGGCCCAGGTCAACGGCTCCGCGTTCACCTCCGTCAACCAGGGCAACGACAACACGTCCGTCAACTTCACGCCGCTCTGGTGGTGAGCTGAGGGGGCCGGTGCCCCGTGCTCAGGCACCGGCCCCCTCGAACTGTGTGGGGTGTGCTCTGTGGGTGCAACGCGTCTGCGCGGCGGTACTTCGGTACCGCCGCGCAGGCGTTTTTCCACGGCCTTGACAGTGTGTCGTATCTGACGGACAGTCAGAAACCTTCGTGGGGCCCAGGAAACCTTCGTGGGGTCTCGTGGACGTTCCCGAGAAGTGGTGGGAACCGGATCGGCGGTCGCGGTGTACCAGAAGTGTCAGTGCGATGCGCCGAGGGGCGATGAGGACGAGGGGGCGACGGTGAGCTACGAGCCGGTGGTGAGCCATGAGGTGAAAGCGGGCGACGAGTTCGAGACGCGGCTCAAGGCCTACGAGGGGCGACGCGCCGCCGTGGCCCGTGCGGGCAGGGATCCCGTCAACGCGCCCATGATCCGGCACTGGTGCGAAGCGATGGGTGACGCCAACCCGGCGTACTCGGGACCGGACGCCATCGCACCGCCCACCATGCTCCAGGCATGGACCATGAGTGGTCTCGTCGGCCATACGGGACGCACGCACGCGTACGACGACCTGCTCGGCCTGCTCGACGAGGCGGGCTTCACCTCGGTGGTCGCCACGGACTGCGAGCAGGAGTATCCACGGCCACTGCGGCCGGGGGACGAGATCACCTTCGACTCGGTGATCGAGTCGATCTCGGAGAAGAAGACGACGAAGCTTGGCACGGGGTACTTCGTCACCACCCGCATGGACATCCGCGTCGGCCCCGACCTCGCAGGCACCCACCGCTTCCGCATCCTCAAGTACGCGCCCATAGGTCGGGCAGGGCGGGAGCAGCCATCACAGCCGGACCGGCGACAGAAGCCCGCACGCCCCCGCCCTGTCGTCAGCCGTGACAACGCCGGCTTCTGGGAGGGCGTGGAGCAGCACAGACTGCTCATCCAGCGCTGTATCGGCTGCGGCGCCCTGCGCCACCCCTGGCTGCCCGGCTGCAACGCCTGCGGCGGGCTGGACTGGGACACGGTCGAGGCGAGTGGCGAGGGGACCGTCTATTCGTACGTCGTGATGCACCACCCGCCGTTCCCCGCCTTCGACCCTCCCTACGCGGTCGGCCTGATCGAACTGGCCGAGGGTGTGCGGATGATCGGCAACGTGCTGGGGGTGCCGTACGACAAGGTGCGGATCGGGCTGCCGGTGCGGCTGGAGTTCCATGAGTACGAGGAGGAGTCGGTGCTGCCGGTCTGGCGCTGTCGGGAGGCCGAGGAGATGCAGGGGGCGGACACATGACGGACGGCGAGGGAGTGACGGGGAGGCGCATGCCGTGCGGTGAGGGCGTCAGGGGGAGGCACATGAGGGCCGGTGACGAACTGCCTCCGCTGGAGGTCCCGATCACCCGCACGCTGATCGTCGCCGGCGCCATCGCCTCACGCGACTACCAGGACGTGCACCACGACGCGGAGCTGGCCCGCCAGAAGGGCTCCCCCGACATCTTCATGAACATCCTGACGACGAACGGCCTGGTCGGCCGCTACATCACCGACCACTTCGGACCGAGAGCCGTCCTGCGCAAGGTGGCCATACGGCTCGGGGCACCCAACTACCCGGGAGACACGATGGTGTTGACGGGCAGGATCGAGGAAGTCGACGGCGGCACGGCCACGGTCCGGGTGACCGGCGCGAACGGCATCGGCAAGCACGTGACCGGGACGGTGACGGTGACCGTGCCGGAGGACCCGGCATGAGCGTGCGGGCGCGGGACGCCCTCGCCGGGCGGGCGGCGATCGTCGGTGTCGGAGCCACCGAGTTCTCCAAGGACTCTGGGCGCAGCGAGCTGCGGTTGGCGGTGGAAGCGGTGCGGGCCGCGCTGGACGACGCGGGGCTGACGCCGGGGGACGTGGACGGGATGGTGACGTTCACGATGGACACCAGCCCGGAGATCACCGTCGCCCAGGCGTGCGGGATGGGTGAGCTGTCCTTCTTCTCCCGCGTCCACTACGGCGGCGGCGCGGCCTGTGCGACCGTCCAGCAGGCGGCGCTCGCCGTGGCGACGGGGATCGCGGAGGTGGTGGTCTGCTACCGGGCCTTCAACGAGCGGTCGGGGCGACGCTTCGGCTCGGGAGTGCAGCACCGGGAGCCGTCGGCGGAGGGCGTGGCGCTCGGCTGGTCGCTACCGTTCGGGCTGCTCACACCCGCCTCCTGGGTGGCGATGGCGGCGCAGCGGTATCTGCACACCTACGGGCTGACGCCGGAGGCGTTCGGACATGTGGCGGTCATGGACCGCAAGTACGCCGCGACCAACCCGGCTGCGTACTTCCACGGCAGACCCATCACCGTCGCCGACCACGCGGCCTCGCGCTGGATCGTCGAGCCGCTGCGGCTGCTGGACTGCTGCCAGGAGACGGACGGCGGTCAGGCGATCGTCGTCACGTCCATCGACCGTGCCCGTGACCTGCCCCACCCGCCGGCCGTCATAGCGGCCGCGGCCCAGGGCGCCGGCCGCGGGCAGGAGCAGATGACGAGCTTCTACCGGGACGACCTCACCGGCCTGCCGGAGACGGCCGTGGTGGCGCGGCAGCTGTGGCGGACCGCGGGGCTGGGGCCGGGGGAGATCGACGTCGGGATTCTTTACGACCACTTCACTCCTTTCGTCCTGATGCAGCTGGAGGAGTTCGGGTTCTGCGGAAAGGGGGAGGCCGCGGACTTCGTGGCCGAGGAGAGGCTGCCGCTCAACACACACGGGGGGCAGCTCGGGGAGGCGTATCTGCACGGGATGAACGGAATCGCGGAGGGGGTGAGGCAGGTGCAGGGAAGGTCGGTGAATCAGATACCCGGGGCGGAGCGGGTGCTGGTGACGGCGGGGACAGGGGTGCCGACATCGGGGCTGGTCCTGGCCGCCGACGGATGATCGCGGCCTTGCCGCCGACGCTTGACCCTCAGGGGTAATCCCGCAGTATGCGTCCGTCGCTCGTCCACCTTCAGGAGGTGGAGTCAGCCCCACCCCTACAACCTGAGGCGGACGTTGCTTCGGCACCTGCGGCCGATCCGCTGAAGTAGGGGTCGCTCATAGCGTGGAGCCATGACCACACCCGTCTGCACCAGCGCTTCCGACGCCGCGACGCGGTCCTTTCCGAACGCGACGTATCCCTCCTTCACGTCGTACGTGCGGGCCCGCCAGCCGGTGCTGCTGCGTACCGCCCGGTCGCTGACCGCGAACCCGTGCGACGCGGAGGACCTGCTGCAGACCGCGCTCACCAAGACGTATGTGGCCTGGGAGCGCATCGAGGACCACCGCGCCCTCGACGGCTATGTGCGCAGGGCGCTGCTGAACACGCGGACGTCGCAGTGGCGCAAGCGCAAGGTCGACGAGTTCGCCTGCGACGAGTTGCCTGAGCCGGAGCCCACTCCCGGCGGCGACGACCCGGCGGAGCAGCAGGCGCTGCACGACGCCATGTGGCGCGCGATCATGCGGCTCCCGGCGCGGCAGCGGGCGATGGTCGTCCTGCGGTATTACGAGGACCTCAGCGAGGTCCAGACGGCCGAGGTGCTCGGCGTCTCCGTGGGCACGGTCAAGTCGGCGGTGTCGAGAGCCCTCGGGAAGCTGCGCGAGGACCCTGAGCTGATGCTGGTCCGGTAGGACCGATGCCGGAGCCGGAGCTGGAGCCGATGCTGGAGCTGGAGCTGGAGCTGGAGCCGATGCTGGAGCTGGAGCTGGAGCTGGAGCTGGAGCCGGAGCTGGAGCCGGAGCTGGAGCTGGAGCCGGAGCCGGAGCCGGAGCCGAAGCTGAAGCCGGAGCAAGGCCGACACCGGCGCACTGCGACCGCCCCGCCCCGCCTACCGTCACAGCCCCGTGAACGCAACGTGACGTGATCGATCAGCCGGTACTAGTGACATACCGCGCGGTATGCGCGCAGAATCTCCGCAACCCTTACTACCGCGTAGGCAATGTCGCCCCGGGAGGACGCCGTGCTGAGCACCATGCAGGACGTACCGCTGCTGATCTCGAGGATCCTGACCCACGGGTCGACGATCCACGGAACATCACAGGTCACCACCTGGACCGGTGAGGCCGAGCCACACCGCCGTTCCTTCGCCGAGGTCGGCGGCCGTACGGCCCAGCTTGCGCACGCCCTGCGCGAGGACCTGGGCGTGGCCGGCGACGAACGGGTCGCGACCCTGATGTGGAACAACGCCGAGCACGTCGAGGCCTACTTCGCGATCCCCTCCATGGGCGCGATCCTGCACACCCTCAACCTGCGCCTCCCGGCCGAACAGCTGGCCTGGATCGTCAACCACGCGGCCGACCGGGTCGTCATCGCCAATGGTTCGCTCCTCCCCCTGCTGGTGCCGCTGCTGCCGCACCTCAAGACGGTGGAGCACGTGGTGGTGTCGGGGCCGGGTGACCGTTCGGGCCTCGCGGCCGCCGACGTGCAGGTGCACGAGTACGAGGAACTGATCGCCGGCAAGCCGACCACGTACGACTGGCCGGAGCTGGACGAGCGGCAGGCCGCCGCCATGTGCTACACCTCCGGCACCACGGGCGACCCGAAGGGCGTCGTCTACTCGCACCGTTCGATCTACCTGCACTCCATGCAGGTCAACATGACCCAGTCGATGGGCCTGACGGACCAGGACACCTCGCTCGTGGTGGTGCCCCAGTTCCACGTCAACGCCTGGGGACTGCCGCACGCCACCTTCATGACCGGCGTCAACATGCTGATGCCGGACCGCTTCCTCCAGCCCGCGCCCCTCGCCGAGATGATCGAGCGCGAGAGGCCGACCCACGCGGCCGCCGTGCCCACCATCTGGCAGGGCCTGCTCGCCGAGCTCACCGCGAACCCCCGGGACGTCTCCACCCTCGGCCAGGTCACCATCGGCGGCTCGGCCTGTCCGCCCTCGCTGATGGAGGCGTTCGACAGCCTGGGCATGCGGGTCTGCCACGCCTGGGGCATGACGGAGACCTCCCCGCTCGGCACGATCGCCCGGCCGCCGGCGCACGCGGTGGGGACGGCGGAGGAGTTCGCGTACCGCCTCACCCAGGGCCGTTTCCCGACGAGCGTCGAGGCCCGGCTCACCGGCCCCGGCGGCGAGCGCATCCCGTGGGACGGCGAGTCGGCGGGCGAGCTGGAGGTGCGCGGCCCCTGGATCGCGGGCGCCTACTACAACGGCCCCGACGCCGACCCGCTGCGCCCCGCCGACAAGTTCAGCGAGGACGGCTGGCTGAAGACCGGCGACGTCGGCACCATCTCCGCCGACGGGTTCCTCACCCTCACCGACCGCGCCAAGGACGTCATCAAGTCCGGCGGCGAGTGGATCTCCTCCGTCGACCTGGAGAACGCGCTGATGTCCCACCCGGACGTCGCCGAGGCGGCCGTGGTCGCCGTCCCCGACGAGAAGTGGGGCGAGCGTCCGCTGGCCACGGTGGTCCTCAAGGAGGGCGCCAGCGCCGACTTCGAGACCCTGCGCGCCTTCCTCGCCGAAGAGGGCAAGATCGCGAAGTGGCAGCTGCCGGAGCGGTGGACGGTCATCCCGGCGGTGCCGAAGACGAGCGTCGGCAAGTTCGACAAGAAGGTGCTGCGCAGGCAGTACGCCGAGGGAGGCCTGGACGTCACCCAGCTCTGACGGGGCGTCCTCGCGGGGAACTGTTGTGGGGCGGGCGGCTGCGGGTGATCCGTGGTCGTCCGCCCCACGCGGCGGTAGCCGCACATCGAGACAGTCCAGGGCGCCCCTTTCGGGGCGCTTCACCGGTCCTTAGTTGGTCCCGATCCGCGACAGCAGGTCCACGATCCGGGACTGCACCTCGCCGCTGGTGGACCGTTCGGCGAGGAACAGGACCGTCTCGCCGGAGGCCAGCCGCGGCAGGTCGGCCTGGTCGACGGCGGCGGTGTAGACGACGAGCGGGGTGCGGTTGAGCTGCCCGTTCGCGCGCAGCCAGTCGACGATCCCGGCCCGGCGCCGATGCACCTGCAGCAGGTCCATCACGACCAGGTTCGGCCGGAAGTCACCAGCCAGCGCCACCGCGTCGGCATCACTCGCGGCCCGCGCCACCTGCATCCCGCGCCGCTCCAACGTCGCGGTCAGCGCCAGCGCGATCTCCGCGTGCTCCTCGATCAGCAGCACCCGCGGCGGGTGCTGCTCACTGTCCCGCGGCGCCAGCGCCTTGAGCAGTACGGCGGGGTCGGCGCCGTAAGCCGCCTCCCGCGAGGCCTGCCCGAGCCCCGCGGTCACCATCACCGGCACCTCGGCCGCGACGGCGGCCTGCCGCAGCGACTGCAGCGCGGTCCGCGTGATCGGTCCCGTCAGCGGGTCGACGAACAGCGCGGCGGGGAACGCCGCGATCTGCGCGTCGACCTCCTCGCGCGAATGCACGATGACCGGCCGGTAGCCACGGTCGCTCAGCGCCTGCTGGGTCGTCACATCCGGCGCGGGCCACACGAGCAGCCGCCGCGGGTTGTCGAGCGGCTCCGGCGGAAGTTCGTCGTCCATCGGCTGCGGCCGCGGAGTGTCGGCGACCTCGATGGCCCCGCCCGGGCCGTCCAGCGGCTCGGGCCCCTCGGCGGCGTTCTCGTCCGGCGCGCCTATGGCGTACGACCGTCCGGCCGCCTCGGCCGTCGGCGCCGGCCGCGACTGCCCGGCCGGCGACGGCTGGGACTGGGGTTGCCCGCCGAGCGACTGCTGCGGCTGTGCGGGCACCGGCTGCTCGGTCGGCGGATGCGGCCGCGCCGACTGCTCCGGCGAAGCGCCGGGCCGCGCGGCGGGGTCGGGCGGCGTACCCAGCTTGCGGCGCCGGCCGCCGTTGGTCTGATGCGGGGGAGGCGTGGCCGTCGACGGCGCGGGCGGCGCCGGCTGCTGCACCTGCGCAGCCTGCCGTGTGAACGGCACCCCCTGCCCCAACGTCCGCACACTGATCGCCCGGCCCTGCGTCGAGTTCGGGTCGACGGGGGCGGCCGGGGCACCCGGAGCGGCGGCTTCCGCGGGCAGCGGCTGGGCAGCCCGCTCCGCCTGACCGGCCACGGTCGCCCCCTCCGGAGGCAGCGGGGTGCCTGGAGCCGGGGTGCCCGGCGCGGGCTGGGACTGCGTGGCCCGGGGGCCGTTCGGCTTCGGCGGTACGGGGGCACCGGGCGCGGCCTGCGGGGGTACGGGCGTGCCGGCAGCGACGTTCGCCGGTACGGCGGTTCCGGCGTCCGGGGTGTCATCGGCGGCGGGCCACGGTTGCGCGGCCGGGGTGCCTTGAGCCGGGGTGCCCTGCTCGGGGGCTGCCTGACCGGGGGCCGCCTCGGCGGGGAGGGGCAGGCTCGGGGCAGCGGGGTTCGGCGCGGTGACCTGGGCGGGCTGATCCGCAGCCGGCTGGCCCACGGCCCGTCGGCGACGCCCGGTCGGCGCGCTGGTCGGATGCGGCTGCGGCGGGGTGTGGTCGGCGGCCTGATCGTGCGGCACGGCATCGTGCCGGCCCTCGTCGACGAGAACGTCCCCAGGAGCGCCCTGCCCGGCAGTCGGCACCTGCGTGGGCGCCGGAACCTGCCCGGGAACCTGAGCCTGTGCGGGAACCTGAGCCTGTGCGGGAACCTGAGCCTGTGCGGGAGCGGGGATCGCCCCCGGCGCCACAGGCGCCACAGGCGCCCCCGGCGCCCCAGCCACACCCGGCGTCACAGCCGCGGCCGGAGAAGGAGCCACAACCGGCTCACCGCCGCCCTGCCCCTCCCCCCTGCCCGCAGCAGTCCGGTCCGCCGCGGCGGGCGGCAGCGCGAACACCGGACGGGGCCCAGCCTCCTGCGCCTGCGCGGCACCCCGCTCGGCGGCCGTGGCCAGGGCACGTCGACGTCGTCCGGACGGCTGAGGAGCATCGCCCGAGCCGGCCGTACCGGACCCGGAAGCCGAAGCGGAGGAACCGGCCGCGGGCAGGGCGGGCGGCAGAGCGTGCTGCTCCCCGCCGTCCCGCCGGGCGCGCCGTCCGCCGGGCGCGGGCACCCCCTGCGGAGGCACGGTCCCGCCCAGGCCGTTCCCGGTGGCCGCGGCGCCCGCCGCATGCTCGGCGGCCGTGACGACGGCACCCTCGGAGACGCCGTCCCCGCCGTCCTCGGCAGGCCGTCCGCGCCGCCGGCCGGTACCGCCGGAAGCCTCGCCGCCGGCGTCCGACGCACCCTGGGGCAGCTCCGGAGCGGCACCTGCCGCGCGCCTGCGCCGCCGCCCGGTGGGCGCAGAGCCCTCCGCGTCAGTGGAATCGGCATCGGCGCCGGGCGTGTCGCTCTCCAGGAAGGCGTCCACGGAGGACCGCCGGGCCCGCCGCCGCCCGCCGCCACCGGACCCCTGCTCGGCACCGGCAGCCGCAGCGGCGCCCTCGGTCCCGTCGGCGGCCTCAGGCGCGACATCGTCCAGGGGGGCGGCCGGAACGGCTCCCGCCCCACCCCCGATGGGCACTTCGAGGACGTACGCACTGCCGCTCATCCCCGGCACCTCGTGCGTCTGGAGCACCCCGCCATGGGCCCGCACGATCCCGCGCACGATCGGCTCGTGCACCGGGTCTCCCCCGGCATACGGCCCGCGCACCTCGATCCGTACGACCTCACCGCGCTGTGCCGCGGCGACGACGACGGTGTTGTCCATGTAACCGCCCGCCGACACGGGCGAGTTGCCGGTCGCGTCGACCCCCGCGACATCGGCGACGAGATGCGCGAGCGCGGTGGCGAGGCGCTGCGGGTCGACCTCGGCCTCGATGGGCGGCGCGTGCACGGCGAACTGCACCCGCCCCGGCCCGATGAGCTCCACGGCGCCGTCGACACCCGCGGCGACGACGGCGTCGAGCATCACCTTCGTACGGGAGACCTGGTCGGTCCCCGAGTCGAGCTGCTGATAGCCGAGGACGTTGTCGATGAGAGTCGTGATCCGGGAGTAGCCGGCCGACAGGTGATGGAGCACCTGGTTGGCCTCGGGCCACAGCTGCCCGGCGTCGTCGGCGGCGAGCGCGGCCAGTTCACGGCGGAGTTCGTCGAGCGGGCCCCGGAGCGAGCCCGCCAGCAGCGTCAGCAACTGCTCATGCCGCGCCGCCAGCGCCTCGTACCGGTCCTTCTCCCGCTCCCCGAGCGCGGCATACCGCTCCTCGCCCGCGGCGAGCTCCTCGGCGTGCAGCTCCCGGAGCTCCTCCACCTCGCTCACATGCTTCTGCCGCAGGGCGGTCAGCTCGGAGGCGTGTTCCTCGGCGAGCCGCTCCAGCTCCTCGGCGTGCCGCTCCTCGGCGGTGGTCTTCTCCTCGGCGAGGGCGTCGTAGGGCCGACGGTCGGCGAAGGTCATCACGGCGCCGACGAGCTGGTCGCCGTCGCGCACGGGGGCGGTCGTCAGGTCGACGGACACCTCGTCCCCGCCCTTGGACCACAGCACCTGCCCACGCACCCGGTGCTTGCGCCCCGAGCGCAGGGTGTCGGCGAGCGCGGACTCCTCGTACGGGAAGGGCGACCCGTCGGCACGGGAGTGCAGGACGAGCGTGTGCAGCTCGCGTCCACCGAGGTCGCTGGCCCGGTAACCCAGTATCTGAGCGGCGGCCGGGTTGACGAGCACGATCCGCCCGTCGGTGTCGGTGCCCACGACACCTTCCGAGGCGGCCCGCAGGATCATCTCGGTCTGCCGCTGCGAACGCGCCAGCTCGGCCTCGGTGTCGACGGTGCCGGTCAGATCGCGTACGACGAGCATGAGCAGCTCGTCACCGCCGTAGCCGTATCCGTCGTAGGCCTGTTGCCCGTTCTCGAGATTCGCTGACGTGACCTCGACCGGGAACTCGCTGCCGTCGGTCCGCCGGGCCATCATCCGGGTCGGCTTGGTCCGGCCCTGCGGGTCCATGTGGTCGGGCCGTCGCATGGACCCCGGGATCAGCTTGGAGTCGAACTGCGGCAGCAGATCGAGCAGCCCTCGCCCCACCAGAGCCGTCCCCGGCGCCTCGAAGGCCTCGAGGGCGATGGTGTTGGCGTTGACGACGGTCCCATTGGCGTTGACCAGCACCAACGCATCGGGAAGCGCGTCGAGTATGGCTGCGAGGCGAGCAGCGCCTCGGGATGGCCTGCTGCTCACGAGACGCTTCCTCCCTGTTACCGCACCTTGCCGACCGCTCGGGCCATCTTGCCAACCGGCCCGCGACGTGTCACGCGAGGGAGTCTAAAGGCTGGGGTTGCGCTCGCGACGCCGGATGAGAGGGAGGTCGCACGACGAAGTGACCCAGAACGTATGACCGCCTGTGCCGACGTCCTGCCAGCGTCCTTCGGGCTTCGCGAGACCTTCGCGGGACTTTTACGGGGCCGATGCTTCCCCCATGGAAAGCCTGTGCGACGGCGTACCGGACCCCCTGCTTCCCTGACGCGGGGCGGCGCGGTGCTGTCGTGCGGCTACGGCCGTCCCTGTCGGCGCAGGTCGGGGAGGAGCGGCACGAGCCGGTCCCAGCGGTCGATCTCGCACCCGTTGCTGCGGTCGTACCGCGCGTCGACGGGACGCCCGGCCCAGGTCCCGGTGACATGCGCGGTGGCCGGCCCGCCGTACTGCATGGTGCAGAAGCCGTCCCGCGTCGCCGGGGTGAAGGTGTCCTTGCCCCACCTGCTGCCGCGATCGAGCGCCGCGCATGCGCCGGTGGCGTCAGGGTGGTCGCCGCCTGCCGGGTGGCAGGACAGCTCGTAGGTCCCGTCGGCGCCACCGCCGGCGTTGCGGACGGTGACGGTGAGGTGGTCGCCGGAGCGACCGGGGTCCTTCAGGGACGGGGGCGCCAGGGGGACCGGCGCGGCCAGGGCGTGCGCGGCGGCGGGCATGACGGAGGCGGAGCCGACGGCGGCGAGGGAGCCGGCGGCGACGAAGAGCAGCCGGCGAAGGCGCCGGGCCGGGGCAAAACGGTTGACCTGCAACATGACCTGACTAACGCCGCACCCCCGCGTACGTTGCGGCCCCGCCCCGCCCCGCCCCGCCCCGCCCCGCCCGGCGCTCCGCGAAGCACGCCGGGAAGAGCTTTGCCCTGTGGCCCACCCGCCTAGTACCGTGGAGGTCGATTGGTGACAGCACGCTCGACTGTGTCATCATCTGCACGCACCACTCGCGCTCGCGCGGGCGGCTGTGCTGGAGGCGTCGCCTAGTCCGGTCTATGGCGCCGCACTGCTAATGCGGTTTGGGCCTTAAAGCCCATCGAGGGTTCAAATCCCTCCGCCTCCGCGCTAGATCACGAAGCCCCGGTCCCAGGACCGGGGCTTCAGTGTTTCGCAGCACTGTCGAGATCCGGCCCCATCAGGCCGTTTCCGCAGGTCACAAGGGGTACGGCAAACGGATTTCACATGGCGGCGGCAGTCATGTAATGTTCTTCCTGTCGCCGCGAGCGGGCCGGAAGGGCCGGGAGCGGCGGGAACGCAGAACAACAAGCACTCGTAGCTTAACGGATAGAGCATCTGACTACGGATCAGAAGGTTGCAGGTTCGAATCCTGCCGAGTGCACAGCATGTCTAAGGCCCTGTGGAGTGATCCACAGGGCCTTTGCCTTATGCCTTGACGGCAGTGTTTGACGGCAACCGCCTTCGAGGGTCGATCAGACGGTTACCGAGACACCAGCCGGGCCGTCGTCATCGTCCGATCCGTTGCCGTCACCCCTCAATGCGTCGCCGACGCGGTCGAAGGCGGAGCGCTGCGAGACGAGCCGTACGAAGGTGCAGATGTCCATGGTCACCGGATCGAGCTGTGGCCGAGCACTTCCATGATCATGCGGGCGTCGGCGCCCTGTTCGTGGAGGAGCGACGCGCAGGTGTGCCGCAGGGCGTGGAAGTGGACCTTGCGGACGCCGGCGCGGGCGGACAGCGCCTCGAAGGAGCGGTTCAGGTTGCGCGGCTCGATGAGGGTCCCGTTCTTGGTGGTGAGGATAAGGACCTGCCCCGTTCCCTTCCAGTTGTGACTGGCTCCCTTAATGTCGGCGAGCTGCTGGGCACGCAGCGCCGTCACGCACTCGGACGGCAGGGCGACACGACGAGCTGAGCGCTGAGTCTTGGGCGCGACGATCAGGAGTTCGCCGCCGACTCGCTGGAGCGCCTGCCGGACGGCTCGGTGCCACATAGCGGCGCATCGCCGGTTACCCAAACCGGCGACCACTCCGAGCACCAGGACCAGGCCGACACCACCGGGCGAGACCATGCCGTCCAACTGCCCATCGCTCCAACCCACATGACCCACAGAGCCGCAGCCCAAGCCTAGTTGACTCGCCGGACCGACACCGCCCAGGCCGGATTGATGTACGCCCATGAGGCATGGATGAAGCGTGGCGGAGGTGGTACGGGGTTGCTGGAAGCACACGTGACGGGTGATCAGTAGGCTGCCCCGCCACCGTGGCTGACTTTCGGTGGCTCAGGTCAGAACAGGGCTTCCATCGGCCCAACGGTGGTCCTCCCTAGCTAGGCGCGGCCTTTTCGTCGTGGTGGATCTCGCTGTAGGAGAGGCGGGTGCGGTCGTCGACGGCGGAGTGGATGTAGTCGAAGCCCACCCGGCTGCGGGTGGCCCGGCCGGCCTGGCGGCCCAGGACCTGGTGGCCGCCGCCGTCGGGGATCCGGCCCAGTTTTTTGACGTCGATGTGGACCAGTTCGCCGGGCCGGGCGCGTTCGTAGCGGAGGATGACCTGTCCGGTGGGGCGGTCCATGAACGCCAGCCGGTTCAGGCCGTGCCGGGCCAGGATGCGGTACACGGTCGAGGGGGCAGGCCCAGGATCGGGCCGAGGCGGGCGGGCCGAGCTTGCGGTCCTGGTGCAAGCGGCACACCTGGGCCTCCACCGCTGCCGCGGTGCGATGCGGGGTCGTCACCGGCCGGCTGGAGCGGTCGTGCAGTCCCTGATCGCCTTCCGCCCGCCAGCGGCGGACCCATTTGTGGGGCGTGACGCGTGACATGCCCATCTCGGCCGCGACATGCGCAACCGGGCGGCCCGCGCGGACACGTTTCGACGAGCAGCCGCCTGTCGTGCACGGTCGGCCGGGCACCTAGAGCGTGGCGTGGTTCAGTCCCACCACAGGGACCACATCGTCGAACGGACCATGCCGTCGCCGGCGGCCCGAGCGTCCTCCACGGTGTCGTCGCAGTAGCCCATCAATTCCGTGGCGGCCTGTGCAGCGGACCGGGGATCCAAGGGCGGTCTGTCGACGACGAGTTCCAGGTGTGAGCCCATGGCGAAGAAGAGCTCGGCCCCCCACTGCTCATGCCAGCGTCTGAGCAGCGCCGCATCGTCGGCCGGAGTGAGGTAGTAGGCGCCGTTGCCCGTCGCGATGAGACCGGGCAGCATGACGGGCACCTCGTAGCCTCCTCGCGCCGGAACGAAGTGGAGCCACCGCTGACCCCCTCCAAACCAGGCGTTCGGATCTTCGGGGGCGCAGCGTGACGTCCCTGGCAGCGGCTCAGCGATCGCAGGACTCAACCGCGGTGCGAGGCGATCTGGGTCATAGTCGTCAAGCCATTCCTCGAGCTCCCCTTCCTCCAGATAGGCGGGGTCCGTAGTCCATAGAAAGCTCGACACCACGATGGATGCCGTGCGCGCATCGTGGTCCTGGCACACGACCTCGGCCACCAAATTCTCCAGAACCGCAGCGTCCACGCCTTCGTAGAGAGGGCCGCCACTGGTCAGACCCTCCGGTGACATCCGGCTGACGTAGGGCCACCAGCCGGTCTCACCGTGCTTCCCGCGCCACTCGTCCCATACGTCACGCACCCTGTCCGGCGCCACAGGCACGCTCACCACCTCAACGCCCGCAGTTGTGGTGGACCGCGTCGGCGGCGTCTGGGGAAAGACCACCCGAAGAGCGGAAAACAGCTCGTCCGAGGTAAGGCGCGGCTGGTGGAGGAACGTGTTCATGATGCCTGGACCCTACGGTCCGCTCACTCATCACGCACCGGATAAAGAGACCCGTTCTACTAGGCACTGCGCGGCCGGCGCCCTGAAGCCCTCTTCGCCGTCTTCTTTGCTGCCGCCTTCTTGGCGGGCTGTTTCTTCGCTGGTGTCTTCTTGGCCGTGGCCTTCTTCTTCGGCAGCTCGTGCACGTCGGCGGTGCCTTCGCCGCGGGAGGCTTTCGCCTTGGCCACGGACTCGTTGAGGGCGGCCATCAGGTCGAACACCTTGCCGCCGGTGTCCTCATCCTGCGGCGCCTGGGGCAGGGGCCTGTGCTCGCGTTTCGCCTCGATGATCTGCGCGAGCGCGTCGGTGTAGGTGTCCTGGAACTCTGGGCCTTCGAGGTCGTCGCGGGTCATGTTGTCCATGAGTGCGAGCGCGCCGTCGATCTCCTCGTCGGTCAGTTCCACGGCGGGTGGCAGCAGCTCGGCAGGGTTGCGTATTTCGTCCGGCCAGCGCATCGCGTGCAGCACGATCGCATCGCCGCGCACCCGCAACAGGCCGAGCCGCTCGCGTCCCGACCAGGCGTACTTGGCGACGGCTACTCGTGATGAGCGCTCCAGGGCCTGCTTCAGCAGCTTGTACGGCTTGGCCGCGACATCGCCCTTGGGCTGGAGGTAGTAGCCGTCGGCGATCCGGATCGGGTCGATGGACTCCAGCGGCACGAACGCCTGGATCTCGATCGCCTTCGCCGTCGGCCGCGGCAGGTTGCTCAGGTCCTCGTCGGTGACGGCGACGACCTGGTCCCGGGCGTACTCGTAGCCCTTGCCGATCTCCGACTGGTTGACCTCGCGGTCCTCCAGCTCGCACACCTTGCGCACCCGCACTCGGCCCATGTCCTCCAGGTGCCACTGGTCGAACTGGATGCTGTGGTTCTCGGTGGCGCTGACGACGTTGGTATGAGGGACCTCCGCGACTACCCCGAGCACCACCAGACTACGAAGGCCACCGCAGCCACGCACTCGCTTGCCCTGAGGCGGGAGTCTCACGGGTGACGTCCTGGCCGTGAAGCCGGTAGTGGCCGGTCTCGGATGCCGAGGCGCTCTGCGGAGGCTCACGTGGAAAGCTGGGTATACGGCTTGTTCCACGGGACGAGTGCACGGAGGACAAGGTGGACTGGGGACGGTTCGCGCAGCAGATGGCGTCGATGGCACGGGACCTTCTGGCGCAGGATTCGGTGGATGCCACGCTGGAGCGGATCACCGCTTCGGCCACCGAGCTGGTCGAGGGCTGCGACGAGGCCGGCATCCTCGTCCTGCACGACAGCAAGGTGGAGACGCTCGCTCCCACCCACCAGCTGGTCGTCGAAAGCGACCTGCTGCAACAGCGTCTCGGCGAAGGGCCGTGCTTCGATGCCGCCCACAGTTCGCAAGGAGAGCGGGTCTTCCGCATCTCCGACCTCACCGCCGAACACCAGCGATGGCCCGCCTACGCCCCGCAGGCACACGAGCTCGGTGTGGGCAGCATGATGGGCTTCCTGCTGTACACCGACGAGCAGGACTTCGGCGCACTGAACCTGTACTCCCACAAACCCGGCGCCTTCACGGACGACAGCGAGGTGGCCGGCTGGCTGCTGGCCTCACACGCGGCGGTCGCCTTCTCAGCCGCCCGCACACACGCCCAGATGGAACAAGCCGTCACCACCCGCCACATCATCGGCGAGGCGATGGGCATCCTCATGGGCGCCCACAACCTCAGCGAGGAGCGGGCCTTCGACGTGCTGCGCCGCTACTCCCAGGAGAAGAACATCAAACTCCGTGAAGTAGCCCGCCAGATCTGCGAGCGGGGCGGCCTCACGTAGAGGGCTTACGAAGACTTGGGCGGACCCTGCCCTTCTCACTTGAGCCCGTACGCGGCCGCCTGGAGCCTCCGCGCGGCGCCGATATGGGGCGCGCGGCCGAGCCGGGTTCGCGAACGGATGACCCTGGGGCTTCATCTCTAGGCCAGCCGTTGAGTCGAGCAGCGGTTCACTCGCTGGTCGGCTGGGCGAACTGTTCCCCCGCAACGATCTTAGGCCTGGGCATGTAGCCGTCCACGTTCTCCACCGAGAGGACCAATGCGAAGGACGTGGATGCGTCGAACCGCCGGGTGAGTTTTCTGGCGTAGTCAGGAGAGAAGACAGCAGGTGCAGCCAAGGTCGCCAGGTAGTCGCAACCTGCCATCATGATCAATCTACTGCGCGGCTCGAAGGGATTCCACGCAAAGATCACTAAGGCGTGATCCTGCTCGACTTCTACACGCGAGCCCCGCGTCTTGCCGAACGAGGCACCGCCTTCGCGGGCCACGATCCGGTAGCCACCGTCGACGATCCGAAATTCGTACGGTGCATCCAGTCTGTCCGCAAATATCTTCCATGCTTCGTTCATTGCGGGCCCACCGATGACAACTACGTTGTCCTCTGCGTGTGCAGCCATGCTGAATGCAGACGATCTCACAGTTCCAATCGAATGGATCTTGAGCTCGCGGGCAAGGCTGAGGCGGATGTTCATGGCTGCCAGCGCATCCGACTCCCAGAGCGCTTTCCGCTCACCGTCGCTGCCGACTACAGCAGTCACAGGCGTGTGACTGCTGATCCGCCACAGGCGGGCGACTGGACGGCTGTTCCGGTAGTAGGAGAAGAGATTGCGGGCCAGCCATCCGATCAGGAAAGCCATGAGTGAGGCGACTAGGTTGATCGCAAGATCAAGTGACACGACCCGCTCTTCCCCCCGCTCAGCCTGCGAGACCTCAACCAAATGGCGCCAGCTCAGTGCGTGGCAGCAAGCATGACCGACAAGCACTGAGCTGAGAAGACCGCAAGCATGTGGGCAGGTGCCGGGGCGACTTGCTCTGTAACGACGCGGGATGTGGTTTCAGGGCAGGGCGCCCGCCCTCACGGTCTCAACGGGGACGTACGAGTGCGCCAGTGTGCCCACCGTCATCGTCGCCCGAACTGCTTTCGGTCGGCCACGTCCACAGCGCGCGCGCTGAGGGTGAGGTCGACCACCGTAAGCCGTCGGACGCAGGCCGAAAGGCTCAGCCTTCGGCCGGTCCGCTGGAGGGTGTTGCCGGACGGGTCACTGACGGAGTGGACGCAGGCCCGTGCGGATGTCGTCGATGAAGTAGTCGGGCTGCTCCCACGCGGCGAAGTGCCCTCCCTTGGGGAGCTTGTTGTAGTGGATCAGGTTCGGGTAGGCCTTCTCGGCCCAGCTCTTGGGGGGCCTGTACATCTCGGTGGGGAAGACGCTGACGGCGACGGGGAGTTTGACTCCCTTGGCGCCGAAGAACGAGATCCCGGCCTGAGCGTTCTCCCAGTACAGGCGAGCTGCGGAGACCGCCGACTTCGTCAGCCAGAACAGCGTGATGTTGTCGAGGACATCGTCGGGCGTAAGCCCTTCGGGTTCTCCGGCGACGGAGCGGGAGATCATCTCCAGGCTCTGCCAGTCGTGGTCGAGCATGAACGAGGCAAGGCCGACGGGCGAGTCGACCAGAGCGGCCAGCGTCTGTGGGGCCGTACCCATCTGGAACGCGTAGGGCACGTCCGCGTAGGCGGACCTGAGTTGCTCGACGGCCTCGTTCTCCTCCGCGCTGAGAGAGACGTCGGCCGGCAGCGGGTCACCGCCCTCGACGGCGGCCATGACCGGGGGCGGAACGGCGTTGGCCATGTTGGTGTGGAAGCCGATCAGTCCTTCAGGCTCCTGGAGCCCCATCTGTTCGGTGACGATTGCGCCCCAGTCGCCACCGGACGCAACGTAGCGGGTGTACCCGAGACGGTTCATGAGCTCGCCCCATGCCTTCGCCATCCGCTTGGGATTCCAGCCGCTTTCCGCGGGCTTGCCCGAGAAGCCGTAGCCGGGCATCGACGGCACCACCAGGTGGAACGCGTCGGCAGCACTTCCGCCGTGGACCGTCGGGTCGACGAGCGGCTCGATGATCTTCAGTTGCTCGATGACCGAACCGGGCCAGCCGTGCGTCACGAGCAGCGGCAGGGCATCCTCGTGCTTCGACCTGAGGTGGATGAAGTGAATGTCGAGCCCGTCGATTTCGGTCACGAAGTGAGGCAGTGCCTTCAGCTTGGCTTCGACCTTGCGCCAGTCGTACTCCTCGGCCCAGTAGCGGGCGAGCTTCTTGAGCGTCTTTTGTGGTGTGCCCTGTGACTGGTCCCCGACGGTCTCCGGCTCGGACCAGCGTGTCGCGCCGATCCGAGCCCGGAGGTCATCGAGTTCCGCATCGGGGAACTCGAACGTGAACGGGCGGACGGTCGTGGGCGTGTCGGTTGTTGCGGGCATCTCTCTCTCCGAAGGAGCAGACCCCCCTCAAGGGCCGGGGCTACTGTGCTCCCGCCGCATGCGAACCGCCCGGGGCCGACGAGAAGAGCGCTCGCAACTTCTCGCGCTCGGAGGGCTGTTGACGTATGCGGATCACGTGGGGATCCGTATCGACCAGAGCGGCGTGAGAGCTCAAGCCCCAAGGGGAAAACGTAACATTCCAGACAAATATGGGTCAAACGGTCAGCGTGCTTGGATCATGCAGCTCTCAGCTTGGCGGGTTGAGTGTTCCTCTCAGCTGAGGATCTCTGGGAGCCGCTCCTCACGCTCTTCTGTACGGAGCGTGGCGACCCCGCCCCGTACAGGAGTTGCCCCCAGTCGCGATGCGCCAGATGGGCGGTGAGAGGAGATGCGCCCAATCGACCGGAGGGAACGATCACGAAAACGGTCGACATAGGTGCGGCATTTCGGGACCCCGGTTCAGGGAGCGTTGGTGCGGTCGTCGCCGAACTCTGTTCAGACGCGGGGCAGGTGGCGGCTCACGAGGGCCTGCAGTCGCTCCGCGTCCTGCGGGGAGTGCAGGCCTCGCTTGGGCAGTACTTCCACGAGCAGGATGTTCGGGTCTCGGCTGAGCAGCACCACGTGGTCGCGGGTCTCGCGGTAGCCGCGGAAGACCGACCAGCGCTGTACGAGCGTCACGTGTTCGGTCTCGGTCGCGATCCCCGTCACGCTCACGGATGTGCGGTACTCGCCCTGCCAGGAGACCGTGCGCAACGCGTGGTGGGCCTGAAGGTGGGGGATCGACCAGATCAGGGCGGCGCAGACGACCGCGGTCACGACCGACTGCACGGAGGTGTCCGCGGCCACCGCCAGCACGGCGCCGACCCCGAACAACCCCGTGAAGCCCCACCTGACCAGGTGGAGGCGCCGACGCCGCTCACGCACGCGGACGCCCGCGAGGAGGTCGGCGCGCGTCGGCCGGTAGGCCAGCTCGACCGTGTCCTGTATGCCGTCCCGCCCCATGTCCACGACCATGAACCGGGATCGTACTGCCCGTACGGCCGCCGGGGTCCAGTCACGTCGGCCGACGCCGGATCAGGCGCTCGGCGCGGCCTCCCGGCTGTGCGCGGCGCTGCGTGATTGGTCCCCCGGTGTGACGTCTGGCCGGGGCATTGCGCTGGAGGAGTGCGGCCTGTCGATCATGACAGTGGCAGTGACGAGCACAGCGCCTGACCGCTGTGCTCGTCGTGCCGCTTTCCGCTGAAGCCGGCCGGACCGAGGCCGGCGGTCATCCCCTGCCGTTCGTCCGTGCAGGAGTCATGGCGCGTCGCTATGCCCCCCGTTGGCGGTTGCCTCCGAGCGCCTGTTGAGGGTTCGAGCCGGCGCTGTGGATCGAGTCGGTCCTGGGCGGTTGCTTGCTGAGGGGGCGGTCCGCGGCGATTTGGGTCAGGGCTTCCGTCAGGTCGTCGCAGGCGTCCTGGAGCGCTTGGAGGGTCTGGTTCCGTTCGGTGATCACTGCTGAGAGCAGGAGGGCCGTGAGGGCCACGGTGCCGTTGAAAGCCTGGAGGATGACCATCTTGGCGAGGAGGTCCTGGCCCGCGAAGGGGCCCGAGCCGAGGGCGCCCGCGTAGATCGCGACGACGGAGGCGGTCAGGGCGCAGGGGGCGGCGCCGAGGAGTTGGAAGCGGAAGGCCGCCCAAATGAGGAAGGGGACGACCAGGAAGAGGAGGGAGACCGAGCTGCGGGTGGCGACCAGGGTGACCGCCGCCGTGCCGCCCAGCAGGAGCAGGGCCTCCGCACCGCGCACCACCGGCGAGCCTCGGGGCAGGTCGGCGGTGCGGACGGCCAGCAGGAGCGGGGCGATGAAGAGGACGCCCATCGCGTCGCCCGTCCACCACACCGACCAGGCCGCCCAGAAGTCGTCGGCGGGCAGCGCGTCGGCGGCCACCAGGACGCCCGTGCCGATGGTCGAGCTGATCACCATGCCGCCCAGGGCACCGAGGAAGACCAGGGCGAGGGCGTCCTGCAGTCGGTCCAGGGTGGGGCGGAATCCCGCGCGGCGCAGGAGGAGGCAGGCGCAGATCGGGGCGATGGTGTTGCCGGCCGCGATGGCGAGCACGGGGAGGATCGACGGTCCGAGCGCCACGTTGACCACGAACGCCCCGACCGCGACCGCCGGCCACATGCGAAGCCCCCAGAGCATCAGCGCGACGAGCGCGATGCCGGTGGGCGGCCAGAAGGGCGTGATCTGGCCTCGTACCAGTTCCTGCTCGAGACCGAGCTCGGCGCTGCCGTAGTAGGCGGCCGTCACGGCGACCAGGCGCAGGCCCTCGACGCCGTACCGCCGAAGCCGCGCACCGGACGCCTCAGTCGTCATCGCCGCCCCGCCCGTGCTCCCCGAGTCCGTCGTAGCGGAGGACCAGGACCGCGGCGTCGTCGTTGTGGCCGGTGAGGTCCGCCACCTTGATCACCTGTGCGGCCAGTTCTTCCGGGTCGGTGCAGCAGGCGTCGCCGACCAGCTCGGCCACCTTCTTCATGCCGTCGTCGATCGGGTAGTCGGGGCCTTCCACCACACCGTCGGTGAGCAGTACGAACGCGCCCGCGCCGGTCAGCTGCCGACGGGACGACGGATAGTGCTCGCCGGCGTGGATGCCCAGCGGCAGGCCGCCGTCGTTCAGGACGATCTCGCAGCGGCCGGCGGTCGTCGCCCAGACCGCCGGGACATGCCCGGCGCGGGAGTCGCACAGCTCCCCGGTGGCCGGGTCGAAGCGCAGGAAAGAGCAGGTCACGAACAGTTCGGAGGACATCGCGACGAGCAGGTCGTTGGTGCGTTCGAGCACCTCCGCGGGGTCCGTGGTGGCGGTCGCGACGGCGCGCAGGCAGGTCCGCACCTGCCCCATGTGCGCCGCTGCCTCGACGTCGTGACCCTGTACGTCCCCGATGGCGAACCCCACCGAGCCGTCCGGCATCAGGAAGCCGTCGTACCAGTCGCCGCCGATGTCCAGCCCGCCCCGTGCGGGCGTGTACCGTCCCGCAGCCTGCAGACCGGGCACGGCGGGGAGCTCCCCGGCGAGAACCTGGCGCTGGAGCGCGGCGGCCAGCTCGACGCGCGCCTGCTGGAGCTTGATCTGGTCCATGATCCGGCCCGTGAGATCCCCGAGCTGCTGCAGCAGCTCTCTGGCGGTACCGGCCGATTCGGTGCGGCGGTGGGCCATGGCGTCACACCCCGGTTCTTGCGGAGCGCTTTATGTGGCATGCGACGGATATGCGGCATTACCTCACATGTGTGGCGCTTTTACGGTACCCCGGCAGCGGGAGGGTTTTCCTGGTCCGGGACCGACCCCGGCAGCCCCTGCAGCTCCGGCAGGCCCGCCACGTCCAGGAACATCCGCTCCAGCGGGTCCGCCGCCGGCTGCACCGCCTGCTCCGTCCAGATGCACTTCCCCGTCGCCGTGTACCGCGTCCCCCACCGCTGCGACAGCGCGGTGACCAGCTGCAGCCCCCGGCCTCCCTCGTCCGTCTCCGTCGCCCGGCGTATGCGCGGCATGGTCAGGCTGCCGTCGAAGACCTCGCAGATCAGCTCGGCACCATGGAGGAGCCGTAGGCGCAGGGGGCCCTTGGCGTGCCGGATGACGTTGCCGACGAGTTCGCTGGCCAGGAGTTCGGTGGTGGGGGTCAGGTCGTCCAGGCCCCAGGCTGCGAGCTGCTTGCGGATCAGGCCGCGGGCCTGGCCGGCCGCCCTGGGATCGTCGGGGAGGGGCCAGGAGGCCATGCGGGTGGCGGGCAGCGCGTGCAGGCGGGCCAGCAGGAAGGCCGCGTCGTCGGGCGCCTGGTGGTCGTCGGGGAGGAGGGCGGAGGTGACCCGCTCGCAGAGCTGTTCGAGGTCCCTCGCCGTGCCGTCGGCGTGCGAGGAGCGCAGGACGTCGGCGAGCGCCGCCATGCCCTGGTCCATCTCACGCTTGGACGACTCCACCAGGCCGTCGGTGTACAGCACGAGCACGCTGCCCTCGGGGACCGGGATCTCCGTCGTCTCGAAGGGGGGCTCGGCAGCGCCCAGGGGCGGGTCGGCCGACAGGGGCGGGAAGACCACCGTGCCGTCGGGGTGCAGCAGGGCCGGGGGTGGGTGGCCGGCCCCGGCTATGGAGCAGATCCTCGTCGTGGAGTCGTAGAGCGCGTACAGACATGTCACGTACGACTCCTCGCCCATGCCGCCGACGATGTCGTTGAGGCGGCTCATGATCTCGTCGGGGGGCAGTTCGAGGTCGGCCAGGGTGTGGACGGCGGTACGCAGCCGGCCCATCGTCGCCGCCTCGGGCAGTCCGTGGCCCATGACGTCGCCCACGACCAGGGCGACCTGGCCGCCCGAGAGCGGGATGATGTCGTACCAGTCGCCACCCACGTCCGTGCCCGGGCCGGCCGGAAGGTAGCGGGCCGCGGCCGTGCAGGCGGGGACGGTGGGCAGCGCCCGGGGGAGCAGGCTGCGCTGGAGCTCGCGGGACCGGGTGTGCTCGGCGTCGAAGAGGCGGGCCCGTTCCAGGGCCTGGGCGACCAGGGCGCTGGTCGCGGTGAGCAGGGTGCGCTCCTCGTCGGTGAGGCGGCGCGGGTGGTCGAAGGTGACCGCGCAGATGCCGAAGGTGTGGCCCGAGGCCGTCAGCGGGAGGAGCGCCCAGGCCTGCTTGTCGGCGCGGGCGGGCAGGTCGGCCAGCTCGGGGTAGCGGGCGGCGAACTCCCGCGGGGAGGACATGAACAGCGGCGTGCCGGCCAGTATCGCGTCCCACAGCGGGCTGGGCTGCGTACGTTCGCGGCCGTCGAGGACGGCGAGGACGTCGTCCGGGTAGCCGACGGAGCCGACGGTGTGCAGCCGGTCGCCCTCCACGGTCTGCACCACCAGACCGGTCGCCTCGAACGGCGGCAGCACCCGGCGGGCGACCGCGTCCACCACGTCCTTCGAGGTCGTCGCCTTGGCCAGCGCCGCCGTCAACTCCGCGATCCGTATGGCCCGTTCGGTCGCGGCCCGCTCGGCGGACCGGCGCTCCTCCTCCAGCCGCCGCTTCTCGGTGACGTCGGTGAAGTAGATCGTGCGGCCGTCGGGGCCCGGGACCAGCCGGAGGTGACACAGACGTCCGTTCGGCAGCCGTACGTCGAAGCTGACCGACTTCTCCGCGGCGGCGGCCTGCCGGCAGCGGATCTCCAGGCCGGGCACCTGCTCGGCGGCGGGCAGGTCCCACAGGAGGCGGCCGAACAGCTCCTCCTCGGAGAAGCCCAGGGTGCGTTCGGCCTCCACGTTGGCGAAGGTGATCCGCCAGTCGTCGTCCATCGCGAGGAAGCCGTCGCTCATGTGCCGCAGGGCCCGGCCGAGCGCGTCACGGGCGGAGCGCGGCTCGTCGCTGTCCCAGCCGACGCCGATCATCCGATGGGGCTCGCCGGCGTCGTCGTACGTCGCTCTGCCGCGGGCCTGGGTCCAGCCCCAGGTGCCGTTCAGCTTGCGCACCCGGTACTCGGCCTCGAACACGCCGTGCTCCCGGATCGCCCGGTCCACCAGGGCCAGCGTCGGCGCCAGGTCGTCGGGGTGGACGCACCTCATCCAGTTCTCGACCCGGCCGACGTAGTCCTCGGGCCGGGTGCCGTACAGCTCCAGCGCGGCCTCGTCCCAGAGCAGTTCGCCGGTCTGGATGTTCCAGTCCCAGGAGCCGACGCTGACCTCCTTCAGCGCCTGACGCAGGCGTTCACCGTTCTGCTCCGGCCGCGCGGGGTGGGAGGGGCCGGCCGGGGGCGGTGCCTGGACCATCCGGTCCTCGGTCCAGGCGACGACGGCGCGCAGGAACTCCCACTGCTCGGAACTCGGTTCGCCTCCGTCGCCCATCAGAACACTGACGGCACCGATGCTGCGCCCGCCGCTGAACAGGGGGAGCGCGGCCAGGCCGGTGCCGGGCCAGGGGGTGGTTGTGCATCGGGGGGTGGTGGCTGTGTGCGGGGAGACGGTGGTCGCGCCTGGGGAGACGGTGTCCGCGCTTGGTGGGCCGGCCGGTGCGCCTGGGGAATCGGTGGCTGTGGCCAGTGGGTTGGCGGCTGGGCCGAGAGCACTGGTGGTTGTGCTCAGGCGGGCGGTGGTCGCGCCCGGGGTGACGGTGTCCGGGACCGGTGACTTGGTGGCCGCGCCGAGAGAACTGGTGGCCGTGCCCGGAGGGTCGGTGGTCGCGCACGAGGGGTCGGTGTCTGTGTTCAGTGGGGCGGTGGCCGCGTCTGCGGTGACGGTCTTTGCGCGCGGTAGGTCGGTGGCTGCGCTCGGGGATTCGGTGACCGTGCCTGCGGGGCCGGTGTCTGTGTTCAGTGGGGCAGTGGCCGCGCCCGCGGTGACGGCCTCTGCGCGCGGTGGGTTGGTGGCTGTGCCGGGAGAACCGGTGGTCGTCCCCGGGGGGTCGGTGTCCGTGTTCAGTGGGGCGGTGGCCGCGCCTGCGTCCGCGGAGACGCTATCTGCGCGCGGTAGGTGGACGGCCGCGCCGGGGGAGTCGGTGGCCGTGCCTGAGGGGCCGGTGGCTGTGCCTGCGGAGACGGCGTCTGCGCTCGGCGGGTCGGTGGCCGCGCCGGGGGAGCCGTTGGCTGTGCCTGCGGAGACGGTGCTCGTGCTCAGTGCGGCGGTGGCCGCGCCCCCTGAGAGGGCGTCTACGCCCACTGGCTCGGTGGCCGCCCTCGACAGTTCGGTGCCCGCGCCGGGAGAACCGGTTCCCGCGCCCACGGAGTCCCCCGCCTGGGTCGGGCTCAGTGGGACCCACACCCCGTTTCCCTCGTGCAGCGCGTGGGCCGGGGCCAGTGGGCCCTCCTGGTCGATGATCTCCCAGGCCCGGGTGAGGGCGGGAGGGAGCCCGGCCGTCGACACCAGACGCAGCGCGGACATCGGGCCCCGGAGATGGATCATGCCGCCCAGGGCGCCCAGCTCGCCCACCGCGTGCTGCAGGGCCAGTCGGAACACCTCGCTCTCCGCGACACCGGGGGCCACCGTGCCGAGCAGTGCCAGCCGAGCGTTCATGTCGCGGACTTTACCGTTCCGCGCTCAACCGATTCGCCGGTTCGCAAGATCCTCACGCCCCGCACCCGACCACCCGACGGGACGTCAATAGCCGTTACCTACCGTGGAGTTGAAGCAATCCCGACCGCGAGGAGCGGCATGGACATCGGCGTATTCATCCCCATCGGCAACAACGGCTGGCTCATATCGAAGACTTCCCCCCAGTACCTGCCCAGCTTCGAGCTGAACAAGGCCATCGTGCAGAAGGCCGAGGAGCACGGCCTCGACTTCGCGCTGTCGATGATCAAGCTCAAGGGTTTCGGTGGCGAGACGGAGTTCTGGGACCACTGCCTGGAGTCGTTCACGCTGATGGCGGGCCTCGCCGCGGTGACGGACCGGATCAAGCTGTACGCCTCCACGCCGATCCTCGCCCTGCCCCCGGCGATCGTCGCCCGTATGGCCACGACGGTCGACTCGATCGCCCCCGGCCGCTTCGGCGTCAACATCGTCACCGGCTGGGCGCCCGGCGAGTACTCCCAGATGGGCCTGTGGCCCGGCGACGAGCACTTCGGCAACCGCTACGACCGGGCCGTCGAGTACGTCACCGTGATGAAGGAGCTGTGGCGCGAGGGCGTCAGCAACTTCAAGGGCGAGTTCTACGAGATGGAGGACTGCGTGCTGTCGCCGCGCCCGGCGAACGGGCACATCGACATCGTCGCCGCCGGCCAGAGCGGCACCGGCGTGCGGTTCGCCGCCGAGCACGCCGACTACAACTTCATCCTCGGCAGCGGCGTCAACACCCCGCTCGCGTTCGCGGACTCCACCGCCACCCTCGTGGACGCGGCGCGCGAGACGGGCCGGGACGTCGGGGCGCTGTCCCTGTTCATGGTCATCGCGGACGAGACCGACGAGGCCGCGCAGGCCAAGTGGCAGGACTACCACGACCACGCCGACCGCGCGGCCCTCGCGTACATGGCGGGCGAATCCGCCTCCGACACCACCGCCGACGACACCTCGACCGCCCGCACCATCGTGCTGCCCGAGGGCGCCGTGAACCTCAACATGGGCACGCTGGTGGGGTCGTACGAGACCATCGCGAGGATGCTCGACGAAATCGCCGACGTCGACGGCACCAAGGGGATCATGCTGGTCTTCGACGACTTCCTGGCCGGCATCGAGGCCTTCGGCACGCGCATCCAGCCGCTGCTGAAGTGCCGGCAGACATGAGCGGTTCACGTCGGCAGCCGGGGCCCGCTGCGCAGGACGAGAACGCCGCGCAGGAGGTCGAATACGCCGCGCAGGACGTCGACTACGAGCGGGCCGGCCTGGACGGCCACCTCGCCCCCGGCAACTCCCCGGCCCTGCTCCTGGTGGACCCCGCCCGGGCCTACGCGGACCCCGACTGCCCGCTGTACGCCGGGTCGAACCGGCCGTGGACGCCATGAGGGCGCTGCTGACGGCGGCGCGCGGGGCGGGGATCCGGGTGGTGGTCACGCGGGTGCGGTTCCGGTCCGACGGCGGCGACGGGGGTGTCTTCTTCCGCAAGGTGCCGGCGCTGCGGGTGTTCGCCGAGGGGAGTCCGTACGGCGACTTCATCGACGGACTGGCCCCGGTGGCGGACGAGTTGACGGTGACCAAGCAGTACCCGAGCGCCTTCCTCGGTACGGCACTGGCGGCGTACCTCACCGCGAACCGTGTGGACACGCTCCTCATCGGCGGGCTGACGACCAGCGGCTGCGTGCGCGCCACCGCGCTCGACGCCATGCAGCACGGGTTCGTCCCGGTCGTCGTCGAGGAGGCGGTCGGCGACCGTGACCCGGACGTCCACGCGGCGAACCTCTTCGACATCCGGCACAAGATCGGCGAGGTGTGGCCACTGGAACGTGTCACCGGGTACGTGGACGGGGCGCGGTGGGACTGAGCCGAGCCGGGCCCGCAGCGAGGGCGGTGTCAGGCCTTGTCCTGGTCGCGGAGCTCGTCGATGTAGGCCTGTGCGAGGCCCGTTGTCCTGGTGAACCAGTCCGTGAGTACGGCGATCTCGTCGGCGGAGTAGTCGGCGAAGAGGTCGGTCAGGCGGGCGTAGTAGGGGCCGTAGAGGGCCTCGACGCGGGTGACCGCGGACGGGACGGCGGCCACGCGGACGCGGCGGCGGTCGGTCGGGTCGGGGCGGCGGGTGACGAAGCCGGCGCGTTCCAGGCGGTTGAGGATGCCGGTCATCGCGCCGGTCGTGACGTGGGCGTGCTCCGCGAGGTCGCCCGCCGTGAGGAGGTTCTCGCCGGCCTTCAGGACACAGCCGAAACAGAGCAGGTCGGTGATGTTCAGGCCCAGCCGCTGGGCCATCTCCTGCTGGCCGAGCAGGTGGGCCGCGATGAGGGAGTCCATCGCCTCCAGCGCCTGGGCCGGGGTGGCGGCGGGACGCGGCTTGGCTTGCATCTTTTCTGATTGCCTTAGCTCGTGAGAGATTGAGTCGCTAAACTTCTTAGATCGTGAGGGATTAGCTGCCTACGAGGAGGGAGCAGGCACATGAGCCAGTATGACGAGGGGCATACGGTCGCAGGATGGACCGGAACCGCGATCGCGACGATCGGTTCGGCCGTGGTGGGGGCGGGGATATGCACGGTCTCGGCCTTGCTGATCACGGGCGGACTCGGCATCACGGCGGCGAGCGTCCTCGTCACCTGGGCCCTGCACCTCGCCGGCTGGGGCAAGCCTCCGGGCGTGCGGCCGCGCGGGCAGTGGCGGATGGGGGCGCGTGACCTGAGCGCGCGGGCCGGGCACGCGGACTGCTGGGGATGCCGGCTGGCGGGACGGGGGCGGGGACGGGCAGTGGACCGGCGTACGGCCGCGGCGACGTCCGAGGCCGTCACCGTCACCGGCGAGCAGGAGCCCGCTGTCGCCGAGGCACGCTGAAGCGCACTGGGGCCGATGGGCCCGACGGGTCGACGGGCCGCTGAACGGCCGTTGTCAGTGCCTGCCTCTACTCTCGAAGAGCGATGGCACAGGCGTGGAGATGCAAGGGGCTGCGTTGGTCGGCGGACGGCCCTGAGCTGGCGTGGGACGGCGGTCGGCGCTCCGCGCTGACCTGGGGGAAGCGGGTGGCCTTCGGGGTCGCGGAAGGGGGAGTGCGGACATGCGTGGGAGCGCGGGGGCATGCGTGTCCGGTGCGGGCGGTCGTGCCGGGGCGGAGTACGGGGGCACGGTGCGAGGAGTGCGCGCGGCTGGACCGGGCGCACTCGGTGGCCGCCGACACGATCGCGGACGACCCACGCCCGTACCACGTATATCTGGCCTGGTTCGGCCCCGGGATGACCAAGGTCGGCATCACCGCCCTTGAGCGGGGCTCGGCCCGGCTGCTGGAACAGGGGGCGGTCTGCTTCAGCTGGCTGGGCGTGGGCCCACTGATGGCGGCGCGGCGCACGGAGGAACTGCTGCGGGCGGCCCTGCGGGTGCCGGACCGGATTCCGTACGCCGACAAGCGGGCGGTGCGGTCCGCGCTGCCTGCGTCGGCGGCGGAGCGTGCGGCCGAGGTGGCGGACCTGCACGCCCGGGCCGTGGCCCTTCCCGCCTGGCCGGAGTCACTCACCCGCGAGCTCTGCCAACCGGTCGACCACGCCGGGGTGTTCGGGCTGGCGGATCTGCCGGCCGCCGTCGGACAGGTGACCGAGCTGGTCGCGGGCGGGACGGTGAGCGGGCGGCTGGTGGCGGCTGCGGGGCCGGATCTGCATGTGGGGACGGGGGGCGGGGTGATCGTGGTCGACACGCGGTTGATGACGGGCTGGGAACTGGTGCCGGCGGGCGGAGGTGAGGAGGACGGCGAACTGACCATGCCGGTGCGGGAGTTCAGGGATCGGGGGACGAGCGTGCAGGACGGGTTGTTCTGACGGCGTCCCCGCGGTGGAAGAAATCGGCTTTGGCAAAGAGTTGGATCCCGTCCGGATCCCTTTCGGTAAGGAGCCTGGACGAGGTGCGGCGCCGGGACAGAGAGTGACTGACATGAGCGATCACCGCATTGCACCTGTCCCAGCCCATGAAATCCCTTACTACGCCGTCGTGTTCACGTCCGTGCGCACCGAGACGGATGCCGGATACCACGCGACCGCCGAGCGCATGGGAGAGCTGGTGAAGGAGATCCCCGGGTTCCTCGGCGAGGACTCGGCACACACGCCGGGCGGCCTGTCCGTCACCGTCGCCTACTTCCGGGACCTCGCCGGCATCGAGCAGTGGCGGACCGACGCGGAGCACCGTGCGGCCAAGGCGCACGGTCGTGAGCACTGGTACGAGCGGTACGTCGTGCACATCGCCCGGGTCGAGCGGAGCACCGCGTTCGAGCGCGTCGGCGGGGGCCCGAACTCGCCGTCGGCCAAGGAGTTCCCAGGGGCCGCCTGAGAGCCGCCTGTGCGTTTCTCAGGAAACTCACAGGCTCCAGAAAGCGTGTTCTCAGAGGACGCCGATTAGGTGTCCACCATGACCACGACCTCGCCCCAGGGGCGCACCGAACTGCTGAGGCCGGACGGGAGCCCCGTCCGAGTGCTTGTGGTGGACGACGAGATGTCGATCACCGAACTCCTGTCCATGGCCCTGCGATACGAGGGCTGGCAGATCCGGAGTGCGGGGGATGGCACGGGTGCCATCCAGACCGCGCGTGACTTCCGGCCCGACGCCGTCGTCCTGGACATGATGCTGCCGGACATGGACGGGCTGACCGTCCTCGGGCGGCTGCGGCGGGAGCTGCCGGACGTGCCGGTGCTGTTCCTGACGGCCAAGGACGCCGTGGAGGACCGTATCGCCGGACTCACCGCCGGTGGGGACGACTACGTCACCAAGCCGTTCAGCCTGGAGGAGGTCGTGGCCCGGCTGCGCGGGCTCATCCGGCGTTCCGGCGCCGCCGACCGGCGCTCCGACTCCGTGCTGGTCGTCGGTGACCTCACGCTCGACGAGGACAGCCACGAGGTGTCGCGGGGCGGGGAGAACATCCACCTCACCGCCACCGAGTTCGAGCTGCTGCGCTTCCTCATGCGCAACCCGCGGCGGGTGCTCAGCAAGGCGCAGATACTCGACCGGGTCTGGTCGTACGACTTCGGCGGGCAGGCCAATGTCGTCGAGCTGTACATCTCCTACCTGCGCCGGAAGATCGACGCCGGTCGGGAGCCGATGATCCACACCCGGCGCGGTGCCGGTTACCTGATCAAGCCCGCGGCGTCATGAGCGGACGACGACGACCGCGTACGCAGAAGAGACGGGCGGGTCAGCCGCGCACCCTGCGGACGCGGCTCGTCGTCGCGTCGGTGGTGCTGATCGCCGTGGTGTGTGCGGTGATCGGCACGGTGACGACGCTTGCGCTGCGCTCGCATCTGTACGACCAGTTGGACGACAAGCTGACCGAGGCCGTCGGTCGGGCTGCCGGTCTCGGCGGACCTCCCGGCGGCGACCCCGGCAAGAACAGCGCGGTCACCAAGGGGCGTCAGTCCTTCTCCCTCGACGACTTCGTCACGCGCGGACCGCAGCCGTCCGGCACAGTCATCGCCAAGGTCCAGAACGGCGCCATCACCGACGCCAGCATCGGCCGGAAGGGCACGAGCACCACCGACTTCAGCGGGATGGTGCCCGACGACCTCACCGAGTCCCAGATCGAGGCGCTCAACAGCGTCGCCCAGGACAACGCCAAACACACCGTCGACCTCGGTTCCCTCGGCGAGTACCGCGTCGAGTACAAGACCGGCGACAACGGCAGCTTCTACGTCGCCATCCCCACCGAGGAGGTAACCAGCACTCTCAGCACCCTCATGCTCATCGAGGCCAGCGTCACCGCCGCTGCCCTCGTCGCCGCCGGTATCGCCGGCACCGTCATCGTCGGCGTCGCCACCCGCCCCCTGCGCCGGGTCGCCGCCACCGCCACCCGGGTCTCCGAACTCCCCCTCCACACCGGCGAGGTCAACCTCAGCGAACGCGTCCCCGCGACCGAGACCGACCCGCACACCGAGGTCGGCCAGGTCGGCGCCGCGCTCAACCGGATGCTGGACCACGTCCACGGCGCCCTGCACTCCCGCCAGCAGAGCGAGATGCGGGTGCGGCAGTTCGTGGCCGACGCCAGCCATGAGCTGAGGACGCCGCTCGCCTCCATCCGCGGGTACGCCGAGCTGACCAGACGCGGCAGGGAAGAGGTCGGCCCCGACACCCGGCACGCGCTCGGCCGGATCGAGTCCGAGGCCGGGCGCATGACCCTCCTCGTCGAGGATCTCCTCCTGCTCGCCCGGCTGGACGCCGGGCGGCCCCTGCAGTTCGAGCAGACGGACCTCATCCCGCTCGTCGTGGACACCATCAGCGACGCCCGCGCGGCCGGCATGGACCACAACTGGCGCCTCGACCTGCCCGACGAACCCGCGCTCGTCTCGGCGGACGCGGCCCGTCTGCAACAGGTCCTCGTCAACCTGCTCGGCAACGCCCGCAACCACACCCCACCGGGTACGACCGTCACCGCCCGGGTGCAGCGGCGCGGCCCGTGGCTGTGCGTGGACGTCGAGGACAACGGCCAGGGCATCCCGTCCGATCTGCTCCCGCATGTCTTCGAGAGGTTCGCGCGCGGCGACTCGGCGCGCTCCCGTGCGACCGGCTCGACGGGCCTCGGCCTCGCGATCGTGCAGGCCGTGGCGACCGCGCACGGCGGTGCGGTGACCGTCGACAGCGTGCCCGGGCGCACCGTGTTCACGGTGCATCTGTCGGCGCTCCCGACGCCGCCGAGCCCCGAAATGAGCTGGCAACAGCACTCACAGGCACAGCACAGTGCCACCACATGGGCGGAACAGGGCGCCTGACAAAAGTCGGTGTCATGCGAACCGACTCTTCTCCCGGCACCCTGCCGGCGCGGGAGCACCTCCCGGCCGGCGACGCCGGTACGCCTGTCCTGGACGTAGTGATCCCCGTCTACAACGAGGAGAAGGACCTCCAGCCGTGTGTGCTGAGACTGCATGACCACCTCAAGCGCACCTTCCCGTACGCGTTCCGCATCACGATCGCGGACAACGCGTCGACGGACACCACCCCGCAGGTGTCCCGGCGGCTGGAGGCGGAGATCCCGGAGGTCAGGGCCTTCCGGCTGGAGCAGAAGGGCCGTGGCCGGGCGCTGCGGACCGTCTGGTCCGCGTCGGACGCCCCGATCCTCGCCTACATGGACGTGGACCTGTCCACCGACCTCAACGCCCTGCTGCCGCTGGTGGCGCCGCTGATCTCCGGCCACTCGGACCTGGCGATCGGCTCCCGGCTCAGCCGGAGTTCGCGCGTGGTGCGCGGCGCCAAGCGGGAGTTCATCAGCCGCACGTACAACCTCATCCTGCGCGGCTCGCTCCAGGCCCGTTTCTCCGACGCGCAGTGCGGCTTCAAGGCGATACGCCGCGAAGTCGCCCAGGTGCTGCTGCCGCTGATCGAGGACACCGGCTGGTTCTTCGACACCGAGATGCTGGTGCTCGCCGAGCGCGCGGGACTGCGGATCCACGAGGTGCCGGTCGACTGGGTCGACGACCCCGACTCGACGGTGCACATCGTGAAGACGGCGACCGACGACCTCAAGGGCGTGTGGCGGGTGGGCAGGGCCCTGGCGACCGGCTCGCTGTCGCTGGACCGGCTCACCCGTCCCTTCGGCGACGACCCGCGCGACCGCGAGATCAAGGACGTACCCAAGGGCCTGGCCCGTCAGCTCGTCGGCTTCTGTGTCGTCGGCGGCCTGTCCACCCTCTTCTACCTCCTCCTCTACAGCGGCTTCCGCGTCTTCACCGGCTCGCAGACCGCCAACGCGCTCGCCCTGCTGGTCTCCGCGATCGCCAACACGGCGGCCAACCGGCGCCTCACCTTCGGGGTGCGCGGCCGGGGCGGTGCCGTCCGGCACCAGGCGCAGGGGCTGGTCGTCTTCGGTATCGGCCTCGCCCTGACCAGCGGTTCGCTGGCCGCCCTGAACGCGGCGAGCAGCGACCCGGGCCACTCCACCGAACTCGCCGTCCTGATCGCCGCCAACCTCGCGGCGACGGTGCTGCGCTTCCTGCTCTTCAGGGCGTGGGTGTTCCCGGACCGACGGGACGCCGACGCGACGGTGGGCGTCTCGCACACCCCGGCCCACCACTCCTCCTCCCCGACCTACTCCACGGTGGGCGCCGGTTCCATGGCGCAGCCCGGCCACCGCGGCCCGCTCCCGCAGCGCCCGGTGACCCAGAGCGCTCCCCACCACCCGCTCGACACCACCCAGTTCCGCGCCGGTGAAGCCGCGGACGGCAACTGGCGGGACGTCACCATGCAGTTGCAGCCGGTGCGCCCGCACGACACCGACTCCAGGGACGCGCGATGACCGTTCACCACGACCAGCAGACCCACGACCACGGCAGAGACGCGAGCCCCGCCACCTGGGGTCCTCCCCCGCCACCCCCGTCGGCCGCGCCGGCGCCCGAGGCCGGTGAACCCAAGCAGCCCTTCGTACGGCGCCTGTGGCGCGGCCGACTCGAGGACCCGCGCTGGGCCCGCCCTGCCTTCCTCGGCCTCCTCCTCGCCACCCTCGTCCTCCACCTCTACAACCTGAGCGCCTCCGGCTACGCCAACTCCTTCTACTCGGCGGCCGTCCAGGCGGGCAGCCAGTCCTGGAAGGCCTTCTTCTTCGGCTCGCTGGACGCGGCCAACGCCATCACCGTCGACAAGCCCCCGGCGTCCCTGTGGCCGATGGCCCTGTCGGTGCGGCTCTTCGGGCTCCACTCGTGGGCGATCCTGCTCCCTGAAGTCCTCATGGGCGTCGGCACGGTGGCCGTGGTGTACGCGGCCGTGCGCCGCCGGTTCAGCCCCGCGGCCGGTCTGATCTCGGGCGCGGTGCTCGCGCTCACCCCCGTCGCGGCGCTGATGTTCCGGTTCAACAACCCGGACGCGATGCTGGCCCTGCTGATGGCCGTGGCCTGCTACTTCGTCATCCGGGGCCTGGAGGACGGCCGTACGAAGTGGCTGGTGTGGGCCGGTGTCGCGATCGGCTTCGCGTTCCTCGCCAAGACCCTGCAGGCCCTCCTGATCCTGCCGCCGCTCGCGATCGTGTACTCGGTCTGCGCGCCGGTGTCGGTGAAGAAGCGGATCGGTCAGCTCGCCGCGGGCCTGGTCGCGATCGTCGTCTCCGGCGGCTGGTGGGTCGCGATCGTCGAGCTGTGGCCCGCCTCCTCCCGCCCGTACATCGGCGGCTCGCAGAACAACTCCTTCCTTGAACTGACCTTCGGCTACAACGGCCTCGGCCGGCTCAACGGCGACGAGACCGGCAGCGTCGGCGGTGGCGGTGGCGGTGGCGGTGGCGGCGGCGGTGGCGGCGGCAACTGGGGCGAGACCGGCTGGGACCGCCTCTTCAGCTCCTCGATCGGGGGCCAGATCTCCTGGCTGATCCCGGCCGCGCTGATCCTGCTGATCGCGGGCCTGGTGGCCACGCGCAAGGCCCGCCGTACGTCGGTGACGCGCGGTTCGTTCCTCGTCTGGGGCGGCGCGCTGATCACGACCATGCTGGTCTTCAGCTACATGCAGGGCATCTTCCACGAGTACTACACGGTCGCCCTCGCCCCCTACATCGCCCCGCTGATCGGCATGGGCGCCGCGCTGCTCTGGGAGAAGCGCGACAAGGCGTGGGCGTCGCCGACCCTGGCCGGCGCGATGACCGCCACCGCGGTCTGGGGCTACGTCCTGCTCAACCGTTCCTCGGACTACCTGCCCTGGCTGAAGTGGGTCGTACTGGTCGGCGGACTGGCCGCGGCGCTGGGCCTGATCTTCGCCTCGAAGCTCGGACGTCAACTGACCATGGGTGTCGTGGGCCTGGGCCTCCTGGCCGCGCTCGCCGGCCCGGCCGCGTACACCCTCACCACGGTGAACGAGGGCCACTCCGGCTCGATCGTCACAGCGGGCCCGGCGGTCTCGGGCGGCCGTGGCGGGCCCGGTGGCGGCGGAGGCGGCATGGGCGGCGGCCCCGGCGGGGGCGGCATGCCCGGCCAGAACCAGCAGGGCCGGCAGGGCCAGGGCCAGAACAACCAGCAGGGCGGCCAGAACCAGCAGAACGGCAACGGCTTCCCCGGCGGCGGTATGCAAGGCCAGCAAGGCCAGCAGAACGGCAACGGCAACACGCAGGGCGGTCAGGGGCAGAACAACCAGCAGGGTGGCCCCGGCGGCCGGACCGGTGACGGCGGCGGCATGGGCGGTGGCGGCATGGGCGGCCTGCTCAACGGCGCCACCGTCAGCGACGAGGCCAAGGAACTGCTGGAGAAGAACGCCGGCGACCACACCTGGGTCGCCGCGGCCATCGGCGCCCAGAACGCCGCGAGCTACCAGCTCTCCACCGGCGACCCGGTGATGGCGATCGGCGGCTTCAACGGCACCGACCCGTCCCCGACGCTGGCGGAGTTCAAGAAGTACGTGGCGGACGGCAGGATCCACTACTTCATCGGCAGTGGCAGCGGTGGTGGCATGGGCGGAAGCAGCGACGGCACCTCCTCGCAGATCAGCTCCTGGGTCCAGGAGAACTTCGAGTCGGTGACCGTCGACGGCAGCACCTTCTACGACCTGACGCAGCCGAAGAGCGACAGCTGACGGTCCCTGCGACAAGGGGCGGTGGCGCGAGCCACCGCCCTTTCCGTATCTCCGTTGTACACCGTATAGGGATTGCTCTACGGTGTAGAACATGACGACGTCCCCCCAGGAACAGGCTGCCTCGGTCCACCCACAGCCCGCGGCCCCGGGCGGCCACCCGCAGCGCTGGCTGATCCTCGGTGTCCTGTGCGTCGCGGTGCTCACCGTGGTGCTCGACAACACCGTCCTGAACGTGGCCATCCCCTCGCTCACCCGCGAACTGGGCGCGGCCACCTCCGACATCCAGTGGATGATCAACGCCTACTCGCTCGTGCAGTCCGGCCTGCTGCTCACGGCGGGCAGTGCCGCCGACCGCTACGGCCGCAAGAAGATGCTGGCCGCGGGCCTGGCGCTGTTCGGCGTGGGCTCGCTCGTGGCCGGTCTCGCCGACTCCACGGGCCAGTTGATCGCGGCGCGGGCCGGCATGGGCGTCGGCGGCGCGCTGCTGATGACCACCGTCCTGGCCGTGGCCATACAGATCTTCACGCCGGAGGAACAGCCGAAGGCGATCGGCATCTGGGCCGCGGTGAACTCGCTGGGCTTCGCGGCCGGACCGCTGCTCGGCGGCTTCATGCTGGACCACTTCTGGTGGGGCGCGATCTTCCTGATCAACATCCCGGTCGCGGTGCTCGCCCTGGTGGCGGTCGTGGTGCTCGTCCCGGAGTCGAAGAACCCGCAGGGCGACCGTCCCGACCTGCTGGGCGCCGTGCTCTCCACGATCGGCATGGTCGCCCTGGTGTACGCGATCATCACCGGGCCCGAACACGGCTGGGCGTCGGGCCGCGTCCTGGCGACGGCGGTCGTGGCCGTCGTCGTGCTGGCCGCCTTCGCGTACTGGGAGAGCCGGATCCCGTACCCCATGATCGACATGCACTTCTTCCGGAACAAGCAGTTCACGGGGGCGGTCTCGGGCGGTGTGCTGATCACCTTCGGCATGGGCGGGTCGCTCTTCCTGCTCACCCAGCACATGCAGTTCGTGCTCGGCTACGAGCCCCTGGAGGCCGGGCTGCGGACCGCCCCGCTGGCCCTGATGATCGTGGCGCTGAACTTCACCGGTGTGGCGGCGAAGTGGGCCGGCCGACTGGGGAACCCGCTGGCCATCGGGCTCGGCATGGCGGTCATGGCGGCGGGCCTCGCCTCCATCGCGACGATGGCCTCCGGCGGTTACGCCGGCACGCTGCTGGGGCTGGTCCTCATCGGCACCGGTGCCGCCGTCGCCAGTCCGGCGATGTCACACGCCATCATGAGCGCCATCCCGCCGGAGAAGGCGGGCGTCGGCGGCGGGATCAACGGGACGGTGGCGGAGTTCGGCACCGGATTGGGCGTCGCCGTGCTGGGCGCTCTGCTCAACTCGCGGTTCGCGGCGCTGATTCCGGTGGCCGCGACGTCCCTGCCGGCAGCGCTGGCGGCCGCGGGGTCGGCCGAGGAGAAGGCGGAGATCACGGACGCGTTCTCCGCCGGGCTGGAGAGCAGTCTGCTGGTGGGGGCGGCGGCCGTGTTGCTCGGGGGGCTGGTCGCGTGGGCGTTGTTGCGGCGCGCCGCGCGGGTGAGCGCCTAAGAGCTCGGGGCGCTGGGTAGTTGTGCGGCTGCGGGCTCGTTGTGGCTGGTCGCGCAGTTCCCCGCGCCCCTGAAGGGGCGCTTAGCATGACCGGCATCAGAACGTCGAGGAGGATGCGCCATGGCCAGGGCAGCCCGGCAGTCCGCGCGGACCAGCGTCTGGCTGGAAGGCAGGGAGCGTCGAGGCGGGCGCGGGGGTGGTCAGCCCTCCGGGCTCGACCGGGACCGGATCACCGAGGTGACCATACGGCTGCTGGACGCGGACGGGCTGGCCAAGTTCTCCATGCGACGGCTGGCCGCCGAGCTGAACGTGACCGCGATGTCCGTCTACTGGTACGTCGACACCAAGGACGACCTGCTCGAACTCGCCCTGGACGCCGCGTTCGGTGAACTGACCCTCCCCGACCCGGAGGCCGACGAGGACTGGCGCGACCAACTGCGCGCGCTGGCCCGCGAGTACCGCGGCCTGCTGGTCCGGCACCCGTGGCTGTCGCCGCTGATCGGCACGTACGTCAACATCGGCCCGAACAGCCTCGCCTTCTCCCGCCAGGTCCAGCGGATCATCCGCAGGACCGGCCTCCCGGCACACGGCCTGGTCGCGGCCATCTCCGCCGTCTTCCAGTTCGTGTACGGCTTCGGCACGATCGAGGGCCATTTCATCGCCCGCAGCGCGGCGTTCGGCATGACCCCGGACGACTACTTCCAGCACGCCATGAGCACGGTCACCCAGGCTCCCGAGGCCGCCGAAATCGTCCAGGACTCCGCGGAACTCATGGAGGCCAGGGGCGGCGACACGGTCGAGGAAATGTGGGAGCGGGACTTCGAGTTCGCCCTGGACCTGTTGGTGGCGGGCATCGAGGCGATGGTCGAAAGAGCAGAACGCGAGCAACGCCCCTAGGACACGGCAGCGCCTTTGGGGGCGCGGGGAACTGCGCGATCAGCCACAACGAGCCCGCAGTCGCACGATCACCCGGCCCCCCGAACTCTTAGGCGCCCTCAATCAGCCGCGCTCTCACGCGCCCTCAACCAGCCGCGCTCTCACGCGCCCTCAACCAGCCGCGCAGGAAACCCGCCGGTCGCCACCGGCCCCCACTTCTCCGGCGTCACCCGAATGATCGACTTCCCCTGCTTCAGCATCGCCGCCCGGTACTCGTCCCAGTCCGGATGCTCCCCGGCGATGTTGCGGTAGTACTCGACGAGCGGCTCCACCGACTCCGGCGAGTCGATGACCTCGGCGGAACCGTCGATCTGGACCCACGGCCCGTTCCAGTCGTCACTCAGCACGAGCAGGCTGACCCGCTGGTCCCGCTTGGCATTGCGGGTCTTGGCCCGCTCGGGATACGTGGACACCACGACCCGTCCCGAGTCGTCGACCCCGCAGGTCAGCGGCGAGGCCTGCGCGCTGCCGTCGGCCCGCCGGGTCAGGAGGATGGCGCGATGGCGGGGCCGTACGAAGTCGAGCAGCTCTTCGAGCGAGACGCGGGTGTTGGTCGCGATGTTCGGTGCCATGGGGTCAGCCTAGGGGCGGACCGGCCCGCTCGGCGTGACCCTGGCGTGCCTACCCTTGCGGCAGCGACTCGCCCTGCACCGCCTGGATGTCCAGCTCGACCTTGAGCGTCGTACCGATGGCCGCGATCCCCGCCTGCACGACCTGGTTGTAGTTCATGGCGAAGTCGTCCCGGTGCAGCTCGGTCGTCGCGCGGAACGCAGCCCGTGTCCCGCCCCAGGGGTCGGCCCCCGTGCCGAGGTAGGCCAGGTCCAGGTCCACCGGCCGTACGACACCGTGCATGGTCAGCTCGCCGTGCACCGTCCAGCGGTCGGTGCCCGCGGCAGCCGTGACGCCCGTCGAGCGATAGGTGATCTCTGGGTACTTCTCCACATCCAGGAAGTCCGGGGACTTCAGGTGCCCGTCCCGCATGCCGTTCCCCGTGTCGATCGAGTCGGCCCGGATCACCGCCTCCACGCGGGACTTGTTGAGGTCGTCCGGCGCGATCTCGATGGCACCGGAGAACCGGGTGAACCGGCCGTGCACGCTGGAGATCCCCAGGTGCTGGGCGACGGCGGCGACGCTGGAGTGAGCCGGGTCGACGGTCCACGGCCCGGGCGGCGGCAGTTCCGTGCCGCCCTGCCGGGCCAGCGTCACCGTGCCGACCTCGGCGCGGCCGCTCGCGGTGACGATGGCGCTCGCGGCGGCGGGGGCGTAGCCGACGGCGGTGACGATGACGGTGTACGCCCCCGCAGGCAGCGGATTGGCGTCCCGTACGGCCCCCTCCGCGTCCGCCTCGACCCGCAGCACCTGCGTGCCCGTCATGTCGGTCACCGTGACGACCGCGTGCGAGACGGCCCATCCGTCCCGGGTGCGGATCCTCGCGGTCAGTCCCGTCAGTCCCATCCCGTCCAACTCCCTGCAAAGTCTTACAAATTGGCCATAAAGAAACCGGCCCGCGGCGCCGGCGCACCTCCGCTCAGAGCGCGCCGCCACCACGGGCCGGAGTTCGGCTACTCGCCGGGGTGGGCGAGTGCGATGTCGTGGTCGTCGGCTCCGCGGCCGGTCACCGTCAGGGCCGTCGCCACCGGCGGGTAGCCCGTCGCGATGACCGTGTACTCGCCGCCGTCCAGGTCGGTGAAGGCGTACGCCCCGTCCGGCCCGGTGGTGGCACTGCCCACGACATTGCCCGCGGCGTCCACCAGCGTGACCCGCGCGTCGGCCAGCGGACCGTGCGGCGCCCGTACGACGCCCTGGACCTGGGCACCTGCCTCCAGGTCGACCTCGACCCGGGTGACGCCGGTGCCGCCGATCTCGACGGGCAGGGCGCGCGGCCGGTATCCGGCGGCGTTCACCGCGACGGTCACGGCACCCGGGACCAGTTCGCCGAAGCTGAACTCGCCCTGCTCACCGGTTGCCGCGGTGGCCAGCAGATCGCCGCGCACGTCGGTGACGATCACCATCGCGTCCTTGACGGCCAGCGCGTTCCCCGCGGCCCGGACCACACCGGTCAGGCCGCTGGTGCCGCTGAGCAGGATGTCGTACGCCATCGCCTCGTCACCGCCCACGACGATCGTGGAGGCCTGCGGCTGGAAGCCGTCGGCGGAGGCGATCAGGACGTAGGAGCCCGCGCCCGGCGCGTCGACCGCGTACGAGCCGTCGGCCTGTGCCACCGAGCGCCCCAGCTGGCGGCCGGCCAGGGAGATCAGCGTGACGGCGGCCTGCGGCACCGGCGCGCTCTCCGCGCCCCGCACGAAGCCGCGGACCGGGACGCCGCCGGACGGCGCACCGCCGGACTCCTCGGCACGCGCCACCGTGGCGACGGCGGCGAACTTCTGGGTGCCGTCGGGAGCGGCCTCCGTGTCCGAGGAGGCGGAGGCGGCGGCCCAGCTCGGGACCCGCTCCTGCGCGGCGGCCGGCGCGGCAGCCTCGGCGGGCTTCGGCGTCGCGGGCTCGGTGCCCTCGGCGGCCTGGGCCAGGGCGCCCTTGGTCTTCAACGGGACCTCCTTGATGAACAGGGCGAACAGGAGGGCGAGGAAGGCGATCGGCGCGGCGTACAGGAAGACGTCCGCGACACCGTGGCCGTACGCGCTCTCGATGACCGTGCGCACCGGGCCGGGCAGCGCGTCGAGGTCGGGGATCTCACCGTGGCCGCCGCCGGAGCCCTGCACGCCGAGCTTGGTCAGGCCCTCCTCGGCGTAGTGGGTGATGCGGTGGCTGAGGACCGCGCCGAGGGCCGAGACGCCCATGGCGCCGCCGAGGGAGCGGAAGAAGTTCACGACCGAGCTGGCGACGCCCAGGTCGCTCGGGGCCACCTGGTTCTGCGTGGCCAGGACCAGGTTCTGCATCATCATGCCGACGCCGAGACCCAGCAGGGCCATGAAGATCGCGACGTGCCAGTACGGGGTGTCGTAGCGGATCGTGCCCAGCAGGCCGAGGCCCGCCGTCACCAGCACACCGCCGGCGAGCAGCCACGCCTTCCAGCGGCCGGTGCGGGTGATGACCTGGCCGGAGACGGTCGACGAGACGAACAGGCCGACGATCATCGGGATCGTCAGGACACCGGACATGGTCGGCGACTCGTTGCGGGCCAGCTGGAAGTACTGGCTGAAGAAGATCGTGCCCGCGAACATCGCGATGCCGACGAACAGGGAGGCCAGCGAGGCGAGCGTGATGGTGCGGTTGCGGAACAGCCGCAGCGGGATGATCGGCTCGCTCGCCCTGGACTCGACGAGGACGAAGATCAGCAGCAGCGCGAGCGCGCCGCCCGTCATCGCGTACGTCTGCCAGGACACCCAGTCGTACTTGTCACCGGCGAAGGTCACCCAGACCAGCAGCAGGCAGACCGCGGCGGTGATGAAGAACGCGCCCGCCCAGTCGACCTTGACCTTCCGGCGGACGACCGGGAGGTGCAGGGTGCGCTGCAGCACGATCAGGGCGAGGACGGCGAAGGGCACGCCGACGTAGAAGCACCAGCGCCAGCCGAGCCAGTCGGTGTCGGTGATGACACCGCCGATCAGCGGGCCGCCGACCATCGCGGTCGCGAAGGTGGCGCCGAGGTAGCCGTTGTACCGGCCGCGCTCCCGGGGGGAGATCATCGCGGCCAGGATGATCTGGGCCAGCGAGGACAGACCGCCCATGCCGATGCCCTGCACCGCGCGGAACGTGATGAGCATGGCCGGGTTCTGCGACAGACCGGCCAGCGCGGAGCCGGCCACGAAGATCACGAGGGCCAGCTGTATGAGGAGCTTCTTGGAGAAGAGGTCGGCGAGCTTGCCCCACAGGGGCGTGGACGCGGTCATCGCCAGCAGCGACGCGGTGACCACCCAGGTGTAGGCGCTCTGGCCGCCGCCGAGGTCCTTGATGATGTCGGGCAGGGCGTTGGAGACGATCGTCGACGACAGGATCGCGACGAACATGCCGAGCAGCAGCCCGGTCAGTGCCTCCATGATCTGCCGGTGCGACATCGGGGCGCCGTCGGCGGAGGCACCTGCTGAGTGCTTGGCGTGCGCCCGCACACCGGCTGGTGTGGTCGTTGCCATGAAATTCCTTTTCCTACTGGGTGATCGCGGGTGTACGGGGGGACTCGTCGAAGGACGACCTCAGCCGCGCCATGAGCCGGGTGAGCTGGATGACCTCGTCATCGGTCCAGTCGCTAAGGCGCTCGGCGAGCATCTGCGTGGTGCACCGCGACAGCCGGTCCACCTGTGCCAGGCCGTCGGGCGTCAGGCGCAGGATGCGTGAGCGCTTGTCCGCAGGGTCGGCGGACCGTTCGATCCAGCCGCGCTCCACGATGTGGGCGACATGGCGACTGGTGACCGACATGTCCACGGCCAGCAACTCCGCGAGCTTGCTCATGCGCATGTCGCCGTGGCGGTTCAGCAACGTCAGTACGGCGGCGGAACCGGCGGGACAGTCGGACGGCAGGACCCGCCCCATCTCCCGCTTCACAGCGCCGAAGGCGCTGAACTGACGGACCAGCTCCTCGTACTGCGCCTGCTCGGCCATCACACCTCCGTCATTTGTTGCTTAGGGCAACCATAGAAGCCATTGGTTGCTACAGGCAAACAAAAGGATCGGCCGGGCCGCAAAAACTTGGCAAAGGCAAGTATTGCGACCGTAAATGTGCAGGTCGGGTGGGTCCTGTGCACCCCTGTGCAGGGCGGGAGCCCCCACTTGGGCCGAACGGGCGGATTCGCTAGGGTCTCAGGCCATGGCTAACACCCAGGGCCCCCAGGGCAACCACGACCCCGCAGGCAGCACCCAGATGTTCCGCGCGTTCGTCGACGAGGGCCCGCAGGGCGGTCGTCAGCAGCAGGCTTCCTCGAGCGGCCCCCGCATCGGCCTCATCGTCGGCGTGATCGTCGCCGTGGCGATCGTGGCGGCGGTGGCCTGGCTGGCGCTCAAGTAGGCGCTGCCGGCTTCACTTCCACCGGACGGAGACGTCCTGCGTCTCGATGTGCATGCCGAGTGGCACCCGCCAGGCCTCGACGCACACCGTCCAGCTCTTCTCCTTGCGCGCACCGGCCTTGATCGGCGCCGGGAGTTCGTGCGACGACTCGATGGTCGCCCAGTCGATGCCGAGCGCGCCGATGATGTGGGTGCCGAAGGTGACGGTGCCCGAACGCACGGCTGTGCCGCCCGAGTTGTGGAAGCCGAGCGTCACCTTCTCGCACCAGCGCTTGTCGGTGGGCTCCCGTACGGGGTCGCTCACGGTCAGCTTCGCGGGTGAGGGAGTGGTCGCGGGCGTCGAGGGCGCGGGTGAACTGGCGGGCGGGGCCGCGGGGTCGGCCGGCGTGACCGCGCGGCCGGGGGTTTCACTCGGGGGGCGGTCGGGACGGTCCGTTCCTCCGCTCCCTGCTTCCCGGGAGGCTGTCGGCTCCTGACTCCCGCCCCGATCGGGGGAGTTGCCGCCACGCTCGCCGCCGCCGCTGTTGTCGTCGCCCTCGCCGCCCTTCGGCCCGTCGAGCGGCACCAGCGTCACCTCGCCCGTCGGCGCGGCAGCCGTACCGGAGACACGGGGCGGACCGCCCGCCGCTCCTGTCGCGACGTACCCGTCACCGCCTCCGCCGCCTCCGCACGCGGCCAGAGCCCCGCCCAGGCAGACGACGGCCGCCGAAGCGCCGATCACGGCGCGCCGACGGCCAGGTGTCGAGGTCGTCCATATCCGGCGAAGCATCGGGCCATGGTGGCTGACGCTCCGTCAAATATGAAGGGCACAGCAGGGGTCAGTCGGAGATGAGGCCTTCCCGCAGCTGCGCCAGGGTCCGGGTCAGCAGCCGGGAGACGTGCATCTGGGAGATGCCGACCTCCTCGCCGATCTGCGACTGGGTCATGTTCGCGAAGAAGCGGAGCATGATGATCCGGCGCTCACGGGGAGGGAGTTTGGCCAGCAGCGGCTTGAGGGACTCGCGGTACTCGACGCCCTCGAGCGCGGTGTCCTCGTACCCGAGCCGGTCGGCCAGGGAGCCCTCGCCGCCGTCGTCCTCCGGGGCCGGGGAGTCCAGCGAGGAGGCGGTGTACGCGTTGCCGACCGCGAGGCCGTCGACGACGTCCTCCTCGGACACGCCCAGCACGGCGGCGAGTTCGGTCACCGTCGGGGAGCGGTCCAGCTTCTGGGAGAGCTCGTCGCTGGCCTTGGTGAGGGCGAGGCGCAGCTCCTGGAGCCGGCGCGGGACGCGCACCGACCACGAGGTGTCGCGGAAGAACCGCTTGATCTCGCCGACGACCGTCGGCATGGCGAACGTCGGGAACTCCACGCCCCGTTCGCAGTCGAAGCGGTCGATCGCCTTGATGAGGCCGATGGTGCCGACCTGGACGATGTCCTCCATCGGCTCGTTGCGCGAGCGGAAGCGGGCGGCCGCGTAGCGCACCAGCGGGAGGTTGAGCTCGATCAGCGTGTCCCGGACGTACGCGCGCTCGGGGCTGTGCTCGTCCAGTGCGGCGAGCCGCAGGAACAGGGAGCGGGACAGGGTGCGGGTGTCGATGTCACCCGAGGCCGGTACGGCCGGGACATCGGGTGCCGGGAGGGCCTGGGCCGGGACGGCCTCCAGAGCCGTGACGTCGTTGAGAACGGCGTCGGGCGCGGACTCGCTCTTTGTGAGCGTGAGCACCTTCGAGCTGCCCTGGTCTGCGGACATGCCACCCCCTTTGGGTCGCGGGACGGTCGTGGCGAACGCTCCGAACGAGGAACGCCAGCCTTCACCTGAATACCGGAGCCGAAGCCACGGCAAACGCGCTTCCCGAAGAATGTCACATGTCGGCAACACGCTGTAGTGACATGTCGACATGTGAGACTCGAATCCGCCCTGGATAAAGGGGGTCTGACGGTTTTTCAACAGAGAACTGTCGGGATCCGCCCTGGTGAGCGATTCGCTCGCGACGGTGACGACTCGATCCTGCTTGCGGTTACGCGTCGATCCGGTTCGCCGAACGCAGTCGCTGGAAGCTACGCGCGAGTAGCCTCGAAACGTGCATCTGGGAGACCCCGAGTTCCGCACTGATTTGCGATTGGGTGAGGTTGCTGTAGTAGCGCAGAAGCAGGATTCTCTGCTCGCGTTCGGGGAGTTGGACCAGCAGGTGCCGGACGAGGTCCCGGTGCTCCACGCCGTCCAGGGCCGGGTCCTCGTAGCCGAGCCGGTCCAGCAGTCCGGGCAGCCCGTCGCCCTCCTGCGCGGCCTCCAGCGAGGTGGCGTGGTACGAGCGTCCGGCCTCGATGCAGGACAGCACCTCGTCCTCGGTGATGCGCAGCCGCTCGGCGATCTCGGAAGTGGTGGGGGTGCGCCCGAAGGAGGTGGTGAGGTCCTCGGTCGCGCTGTTGACCTGGACCCACAGCTCGTGCAGCCGGCGCGGTACGTGGACCGTGCGGACGTTGTCCCGGAAGTACCGCTTGATCTCGCCGACGACGGTCGGCATGGCGAACGTCGGGAACTGCACGCCCCGCTCCGGGTCGAAGCGGTCGATGGCGTTGATGAGCCCGATCGTGCCGACCTGGATCACGTCCTCCATCGGCTCGTTGCGGGAGCGAAAGCGGGCGGCCGCGTAGCGCACGAGCGGGAGGTTCGCCTCGATGAGCGCCCCGCGCACGCGGTTGTGCTCCGGTGTGCCCGGCTTCAGGTCCTTGAGCTCCCCGAAGAGCACCTGGGTCAGCGCCCGGGTGTCGGCACCGCGGCTGCGGGGCGGCGGGGACGCGGGGGTGTCCTCCTGGGTCGGGGCTTGAGGCGCAGTACTGGCCGGCACGGTCAACTCCACCTCGTGATCCATCAACTCATCCGTCAAAAGCGGTCATAGCATCACAAGACAGTTCATTGTGTTCAAGTACCGCATAATCCCGTGTTGGGGATGCGGCGCTGCGCAAGACACGCGAAAGCCCCCCGCCGTTCCGGCGGAGGGCTGCTGACGTTCCGGTGGGAGCCGGGGGACCGTGGCTCAGAATTCGTAGTCGGCGATCACCCAGGTGGCGAACTCCCGCCACAGGGCGACGCCCGCCTGGTGCTCGGGGTGCTCCGCGTAGATGCGGAGGGCAGCGGTGTCCTCGAAGGCGGAGTTGATGGCGAAGTCGTAGGCGATGGGGCGGTCGCTGAAGTTCCAGCCCAGCTCCCAGTGCCGCAGCTCGGGGATCTTGCCCTCCAGTGAGCGGAAGGCCTCGACGCCCTCCACGACCCGCGGGTCGTCGCGCTCGACGCCCTCGTTGAGCTTGAAGAGGACCAGGTGGCGGATCATGAGTTCTCCCTGCGGCAGGACCTAGCTGTCGCCACCGTTGGCGATCCACGTCATGAAGTCGCCGATGGCCTGGGCGGCGTCCGATATGCCCTCGAACCCTATCTGCACGTAGTCGGCGGCCTTGGCCGGGTCCGTGATGATCACGTAGAGCGCGAAGACCACGACCACATAGACGGCGACCTTCTTCGAATTCACCGCCATCGCGGCCTCCCCTATGGCTGCTGTTTCTGGGTGTGTCTGCTGCGCCGAACGAGTCGAAAGAGCCGAAAGGGCCCCGTGTTACCGGCGGTGAGTGTAACCTTCGCGCCTCTCGGGAGATCAACAGCACGAAGGGCCCCGTCTGACGACGAGGCCCTTCTTCAGCGGTAGCGGAGGGATTTGAACCCTCGGTGACTTGCGCCACACTCGCTTTCGAGGCGAGCTCCTTCGGCCGCTCGGACACGCTACCGAGGGAGACCTTACAGCACCCCCCGCCCTGCTCTGAAATCGGTATCCGCCGAGCTCGGATCACCGATCCCGGAAGAAGTCCGTGAGCAGCCGGGCGCACTCCTCGGCGAGCACGCCCTCGATCACCTCGGGCCGGTGATTGAGCCGCCGGTCGCGCACGACGTCCCACAGGGAGCCCGCCGCGCCGGCCTTCTCGTCCCGGGCGCCGTAGACGACCCGGTCCACCCGGGACTGCACGATCGCGCCCGCGCACATAGTGCAGGGCTCCAGCGTGACGACGAGCGTGCAGCCGGGCAGCCGCCACTCGCCGACCTCGGCTGCCGCGCGCCGGATCGCCAGCACCTCGGCGTGCGCGGTCGGATCGCCGGTCGCCTCGCGCTCGTTGTGGCCGGTGCCGAGCACGGTCGTGCCGTCGGCGGACAGCACGACGGCGCCGACGGGGACGTCCCCGCCCCGGACGGCCAGTTCGGCCTCGTCCAGGGCGAGCCGCATCGCGGCCCGCCAGCGGTCGCGTACGGGGTCGGGCACTTCGGATTCCTCAGGCACCTCGGGCCCCTCGGCTACCGACCCCGGGTCGAACGAGGTCAGCGGACGGTCTCCAGCACCTCCGAGGCACCCAGCGCCTCGGCGATGGCGCCCAGCGCGTCCTCGGCGTCCAGGGCCTTCAGTTCCTTCTCGCCGACGCCGAGGTCCTCGAGGATCTCGCTGTCGCCGACAGGGCTGTGCGGGACGGCGTCCGCGCCGCCGCCCTCCTCGTCGTCATCGGAGTCGCTGTCGGGCTCCTCCGTGCCGTCGAGGTCCAGGGAGTCCAGGTCGGCGCCGTCGTCGCCGGGCTCCCTGCCGAGCAGTTCGTCGGTGAGCAGGATCTCGCCGTAGCTGCTGCGGGCAGCGGCGGCGGCGTCCGAGACGTAGATACGAGGGTCGTCCTCGCCGTCGATCCGGACGACGCCGAACCAGGCGTCCTCCTGCTCGATGAGCACCAGCACCGTGTCGTCCTCGGGCGAGGCTTCACGGGCCAGTTCGGCCAGATCCGACAGGGTTTCCACATCGTCGAGCTCTCTGTCGCTCGCTTCCCACCCGTCTTCGGTGCGCGCGAGCAGTGCGGCGAAGTACACCGTGACTCTCCCACTGGTCATAGGCGTGCCGGTTGGGGGTCCCCCCGGCGGAGGTTGGGGGCGGGGAGAGCTGTGCTCCGAGCCCACCCACTCGGAATCGTGGCAGAAACAAGGCGTTCAGGGGACGTCTTCGGCTCCCTGTGTCCGGCAGTTTTGATCGCGTCGTCCCGAGGGGGTCCGCGAGCACGTCCGTGAAGGACTCACCAGCACACTCGTTGCCGCCACGTGCGGATCGTACGCGGCTTTTCCAGGTGTCCACGCACGCCCACCGCCTCAACGCCCCCGAAGGGCGCGGATCTTCCCCGGTGCCTAGCCCTACCAGCGGAACGTCCGCATGCGCAGGGCGTGGCGCAGCCGGGCCGCCTTGGCGCGGCGTGGCTGGACGCGGTCCCGCAGCGCGCGGGCCTCGGCGAGTTCACGCAGGAACTGTGCCCGGCGGCGACGGCGCGCGGAGTCGGCTTCCTGCTGCGCGGTGTCCGCCGGGGACTCACGGTCAGGCATAGGCACACCACCCCCGGTACGTCCCTCTCACTTTCCCTCCGATGGGCGGTTTGATGCCAGCGCACGGGTTAAGTGATGGCCCTGGGGTTGCTGCGTGTGAGGACGCTGGGCACACCGGGCCCGGTTACTGTTGTGGACATGCGTCTCCACGTCGTCGACCACCCCCTGGTCGCCCACAAGCTCACCGCGCTGCGCGACCAGCGCACCGACTCCGCGACCTTCCGCCGGCTCGCCGACGAACTGGTCACCCTGCTGGCCTACGAGGCCACGCGGGACGTGCGCACCGAAGCGGTCGACATCACGACCCCGGTCACCGACACCACCGGCGTCAAGCTCTCCTACCCGCGCCCCCTCGTGGTGCCGATCCTGCGCGCCGGCCTCGGCATGCTGGACGGCATGGTCCGGCTGCTGCCGACCGCCGAGGTGGGCTTCATGGGCATGATCCGCGACGAGGAGACGCTCCAGGCCTCCACGTACGCCACGCGCATGCCCGAGGACCTCTCGGGCCGTCAGGTCTATGTCCTGGACCCGATGCTCGCCACCGGCGGCACGCTGGTCGCGGCGATCCAGGAGCTCATCAAGCGGGGCGCCGACGACGTCACGGCCGTGGTGCTGCTGGCCGCCCCCGAGGGCGTCGAGCTCATGGAGCGCGAGCTGGCGGGCACGCCGGTGACGGTCGTGACGGCCGCCGTCGACGACCACCTCAACGAGCACGGGTACATCGTGCCGGGGCTGGGGGACGCGGGGGACCGCCTGTACGGCGCCGCCGAGTAGGACGGGCGGAACGCGTTTTCGCCGTAGGGGTGCGGATGTGTGGCGGCTGCGGGCCGGTCATGGCTGGTCGCGCCCGCGCGGCGGAACCGCACGGCACGCACAGCCCCCGCCCCCTGGCGGTGTTGCTCAGCAGCCTTGCTTCGAAGCGTCGGGCGTCGGCTCGGGGTTGGCCAGTGCGGTCAGCGCCTTGTCGGCGTCCGCCTTCTTCGTGAGCTCCTTGAAGCCGTTGCCGATGATCAGGTCGACGGCCGGGCCCTTGCGCGCGGGGTCGGTGCGGCGCTCGGCGGTGCCGAGCTGGGTGCCGAGGACGGGCAGCGCGGTGTCCAGGGCCGAGGACGGGCCGAGCAGCAGCCCGGTGCCCTTGACCTTCTTGTCGTACTCCTTGGCCGCGTTGCCCACGTCGCCGATCTTGAAGCCGCGCTTCTTCAGCTCGTCCGCGGTCTGCTTGGCGAGCCCGCTGCGTGTTGTGGCGTTGAAGACGTTGACGGTGATCTTGCCCGGCTTGGGCAGCGGCGCCGCCGCACTGGCCGAGGGCGTCGCGCGGGACCCGCAGTCGGCCTTCGGACCGGCCGCGGATGCCTTTCCGCCGTCCGTGAAGACATCGATGAGCTGCAGCGTGCCCCAGCCGATCATGCCTAGTACGGCGGCCGAGGCGACGGTGAGGACGACGAGCCTGCCGCGCCGCCGAGGACGGCGCATTCGCGGGTACTTGTCCCCCTTGATCCGGTACTGGCCGCCCATGCCCGGGGGAGTCAGCATGCTCATGGGCGCAGCGTAGTGCGCCCGAGCGGCAATGCCTACTAGATGATCATTCGATCCCGCCCGGTCCTACCCGAAAGGGCCAACGAGTGACGCCAGGAGGGCGCGCCGACCCGGGTTCAGTCCAGTTCGAGGACGCGCGCGTGCAGCACCTGGCGCTGCTGCAGCGCCGCGCGCACCGCGCGGTGGAGGCCGTCCTCCAGATACAGGTCGCCCTGCCACTTCACGACGTGCGCGAAGAGGTCGCCGTAGAACGTGGAGTCCTCGGCGAGCAGGGTTTCCAGATCGAGCTGACCCTTGGTCGTCACGAGCTGATCGAGGCGGACCGGGCGCGGCGCGACGTCCGCCCACTGCCGGGTGCTTTCCCGGCCGTGGTCGGGGTACGGCCGGCCGTTTCCGATGCGCTTGAAGATCACACGGAAAGCCTACCGGTCAAGACCTTCCGGGCGCAGCCATGGCGACGCAGTGCGACGCTGGAAAAGCCGGGGCAAATGGAATGAAACGGCAAAGATCGAGACGGCGACGGCCGGAACGACGGGGAGACGGGGTGGTGCGAGGGGTTGCTCCGAACGGGGGGTACGTCGGAATTTCAGTGGGCGGAGGGCTGGCATGAGTGAGCGAGAGAGCAGGGCCAAGGGAGGTTCGGGGACCGTGTCGTCGACCGGGGCTCCCGAGGTGCGGGGCAGTGCCGCCGCGCTGCCGCGGGAGGCACTGGAGATCGCCGCCGGGTATGCCTTCGGCGGCCCCGCCCTCGATCTGGGCGCCCTGCTCTGGGACGGCCGGTGCCTGCCCGACGCGCAGGTCCGGGTGCCGTTGCCCATGCTGAACCGGCACGGCCTGGTCGCGGGCGCCACCGGCACCGGCAAGACCAAGACGCTCCAGCTGATCGCCGAGCAGCTGTCGGCGCAGGGTGTGCCGGTGTTCCTGGCGGACATCAAGGGCGACCTGTCCGGGGTCGCGGCGCCGGGGCAGCCGAACGACAAGGTGCGCTCGCGTGCCTCCGAGGTCCACCAGGAGTGGACGGCGACCGGCTTCCCCGCCGAGTTCTACGCCCTCGGTGGCATCGGCCACGGCATCCCCGTACGGGCCACGGTGACCAGCTTCGGCCCGGTCCTGCTGTCCAAGGTCCTCCAGCTCAACCAGACCCAGGAGCAGTCCCTCGGCCTGATCTTCCACTACGCCGACACCAAGGGCCTGGAGCTGGTCGACCTCAAGGACCTCAGGGCGGTCGTCGCCTTCCTCACCTCGGACGAGGGCAAGGGAGAGCTCAGGAACATCGGCGGGCTCTCGACCGCCACCGCCGGGGTGATCCTGCGGTCCCTGACCGCCTTCGAGGCGCAGGGCATGGCGGACTTCTTCGGGGAGCCGGAGTTCGACACGAGCGAGTTCCTGCGGACGGCACCGCAGGGGCGGGGCGTCGTGTCGGTCCTCGAGCTGGCCGCCGTACAGGACAGACCGCAGCTGTTCTCGACCTTCCTGATGTGGCTGCTCGCGGACCTCTTCCATGACCTGCCCGAGGTCGGGGACGCCGACAGGCCGAAGCTGGTGTTCTTCTTCGACGAGGCGCATCTGCTGTTCGACGACGCGTCCAAGGCCTTCCTGGACTCGATCACGCAGACCGTGCGTCTGATTCGCTCGAAAGGGGTCGGCGTCTTCTTCGTGACGCAGACACCGAAGGACGTCCCCGCCGATGTGCTCGGCCAGCTCGGCAACCGCATCCAGCACGCACTGCGCGCCTTCACGCCCGACGATCAGAAGGCGCTCAAGGCCACGGTGAAGACCTTCCCCAACTCGGCGTACGACCTGGAGGAGCTCCTCACCGGCCTCGGCACCGGCGAGGCCGTGGTGACGGTGCTCAGCGAGAAGGGCGCCCCGACACCGGTCGCCGCGACCCGGCTGCGGGCCCCCGAGTCGCTGATGGGGCCGGTCGGGGCCGGCGCGCTGGAGCAGGCGGTGACGGCGTCCGCGCTGTACGGGCGATATGCACAGGCTGTGGACAGGGAGTCGGCGTACGAGCGGCTCCAGTCGCGTGGCGGCAAGGGCCCGGACGAGATGCGTGAGCCGCGCGGTGGGAAGGGGCCCGACGAGATCCGCGAGGCGACGGGAGCGGCGGACCGGCGGGCCCGGCAGAAGGAGGAGTCCTCCGTCGTCGAGCAGGTCGTGGGCAGCGGCATGTTCAAGTCCCTGGCTCGGTCGGTCGGTACGCAGATCGGGCGGGAGATCTCCCGGTCGCTGTTCGGCACGGCGCGGCGGAGGCGGTGACCTGGAGAGCCCGCCTCCGCCGCGCCCGCGTCAGCCGCGCTCCCGGACCTTCGGGGGAACCTGCGGCTTGGCCTTCTTCACCTGTGGCGTCGGCGTGTTGCGTACGGCCTCGGCGCGCAGCAGGGCGCGCAGGACGGCGTAGTGGTCGGTGGGCATGACTGTGCTCCTTGCGTCGTACTGACGGACCTCGTGGCTGGGGTCTGTCAGCAGCGCAGGACCACGGTGCGCAGGATGTGCGGGACGTACGGCTGCCCGGGCGGTGCGCAGGACCGAGGGGCCGGTGGGGCGCCGGGCGCCGGCCTCGGGGGCGGGGCCGGACGCCTCCGTACGGCGTTGCGCCGGTCGGCACGGGCCGCCGGCCGCAGGGCCGTGTCGAGGGCGTCGTGCTCGGCGACCTCGCTGGAGACGCCGGCCGTGACGGGCAGGGCGTGTGCCTGGGCGTGCGCGCCCGGCACCAGCAACGCGAGCAGCAGCACGAGGACCCGCAGCCAGGCCCGGCTGCGCAAGTGGCGTCGTGCGGTACTCGCGGTACTCACGGAAGGTCATCTCCCCGCCCGCCGTACGGCGTTCATCCCGTCCGGCGTGAGAACCGCCCGCACGGCGTAGGGGGCAGGGGTGGGTATCACTGTGCGTGTCACAGTTCGCGCGGCACCTGACGGGCCGTCCCGCGCAGCCGCAGCGCGATGACGATCTCGACGAGGCCCACCGCCATGAGCCAGCAGCCGGCGAGCACCATCAGCACGGTGAGCGACTCGACCGGCGAGACGATCAGTACGATCCCGGCGAGGAAGGTGACGATCCCGAGGAGGATCTGCCAGCCGCGGGCCGGCACGGACTGGTCGGAGGCGGCGGCCAGGGTCTGGGCGACGCCGCGGAAGAGCCAGCCGATGCCGATCCACAGGGCGAGCAGCAGGACCGACTGCATCGGGCCGCGGAAGCAGAACAGGCCGAGCAGGATCGACACGGCGCCGCTGACGAAGGCCAGCACCCGCAGCGAGGTCGTGCGGTGGGTGCCGAAAGCGGCGACCAGCTGGAAGACGCCGCTGATCAGGAGGTAGAGGCCGAAGAGGATCCCGGCGATCCGGAGCGAGGCGTCCGGCCAGACCAGGACGAAGACGCCCAGGACCAGGGAGGCGACGCCGGTGACCAGGACGACCTGCCAGGCGGCCCGGGACAGGGCGTGCAGGGGGCCCTCGAAGGGCGGCTCGGGCTCATGGGACGTCCCCGGTGCGTGGCCGGAGTGCACACGACGGTCGTCGTAGTCACGGCTCCACGGGGACCCGTTCGGGGCCTCGGTCATGCTCCATGCTGGGAACGGGGCCGTCCGGTCCGCCAGGCGGGACGGGCCAGTCGAATGACGCCTACTTGCGTGCGGCCTTGGCCGCCTTCGCCGCCGCCTTCATCTCCTGCTTGTGCGCCCGCACCTTGGTCAGAGAGTCGGGCCCCGTGATGTCGGCGACGGAACGGAACGACCGCGGTTCGCCGTAGGCGCCCGCGGCCTCCTCCCAGCCGGTGGGGCGTACCCCCAGTTGCTTGCCGAGGAGGGCGAGGAAGATCTGGGCCTTCTGCTTGCCGAAGCCGGGCAGGTCCTCCAGGCGGCGCAGCAGTTCGCGTCCGTCGGCGACGCCCTTCCAGACCAGCTCGGCCTCGCCGTCGTAGTGCTCGACGAGGTACTGGCACAGCTGCTGGATCCGCTTGGCCATGGACCCCGGGTAGCGGTGCACGGCCGGCTTCTCGGACAGCAGGGCCACGAAGGCGTCCGGGTCCTGGGCCGCGATGTCGTGCGCGTCGAGGTCGTCCGCGCCGAGCCGGTCCGCGATCGTGCGGGGGCCCTTGAACGCCCACTCCATCGGGACCTGCTGGTCCAGCAGCATGCCGACCAGCGCGGCGAGCGGGCTGCGGCCGAGGAGTGCGTCGGCCTCGGGGTCCTGGGCGAGATGCAGGGTGACGTCCATGACCCCGATCATCCCGCGCGTGCCGTCCGCACGCGCGCGGGGGCAGGGACGCGCAAGGGGTCCGCGTCCCTGCCCGGTCAGGGGCGCCAATACCCCAGCGCGTTCACCCGCTGCTTCGGCAGGCCCAGCTCCCTGCGGACGTAGGAGGTCAGGGCGCGGGTCGTCGCCGTGTCGCAGGCGATCCAGACGTACGGCTCCGCAGTGCTCTTGAGGAGGTCGGGCAGGGCCTCCTTCACCTGGGTGACCAGGTGGGCCCCGGCGTCGCGCCTGGGCAGCGTCCGAACGTCGTGGCGGGACTCGGCCGTCCGGAAGGGCAGGCCGTCCCGCTCGCCCTCGAACCACACCGTCGCGGGTGCCGAGTCCAGGGTGGTGAGGAGGGAGTTGAGGGCGGGGAGGGAGGCCGTGTCCGCGATGGCGAAGACGTGGGAGGGCGCCGGGTCGGGGTGGGCGAAGCCCGTGCCGTGGACGGTCGCCTCGATCGTGTCCCCGGGCTTCGCCGCCCGCGCCCAGTCGCTCGCGCACCCCTCGTGCAGGGCGAACTCCAGGCTGAAGGTGCCGGCCGCCGGATCCGCGTCGACCAGGGTGTACGCCCGCTGGTGGGGCTTGCCCGCGTTGTCGAACCACAGGCGGACCCACATCGTGGGGTGGACGCCGGTCACCGCGAGCATGCCGCCGTCGGTGAGGTGGACACGGCGGTACAGCGGCGTGACGTCCTCGGCGCCCGTCACCGTGAAGACGAAGTCCTTGGCGCGCAGCAGCTTCAGGACCGCGCCCTCCCAGCCGTGCCCCTGTCCCATGGTGTCTTCACCCTTCGCGTACGATTCCCGCACCAATAACTTAGGGAAGCCTAACCTAAAGCAAAGGAGGGGCACAGGTGACCGGCGAGATCTTCCGTGATGCCTGGGGCATACCGCATCTCCGCGCCGACGGAGCGAGAGAACTCGCCCGGGTACAGGGCCGGGTCACCGCCCTCGACCGGGCCTGGCAGCTGGAGGTGGAGCGGCACCGGTCCCAGGGCACCTCCGCGTCCTTCCTCGGCGCCGAGGCCCTGCCCTGGGACCGCTTCGTCAGACGGGCCCGCCTCGACGACACGGCGAGACGTTGTTTCGAAGCGTTGGAGAGACAGGACCCGCAGACGTCGGGGTGGGTGCGGGCGTACGTCGACGGGGTCAACGAGAGTCTGGCCGAAGGCGCCCGCCGCAGCCCGGAGTTCGCGCAGGCCGGGCTCGCCCCAGGCCGCTGGGAACCCTGGACCCCGCTCGGCGTCTGGCTCGGCATCCACATCCTCTTCGCGGGCTTCCCGGCCAAGCTCTGGCGTGAGCAGGTCGTCCGGCATCTCGGCGCCGACGCGGTCGGGCTGTTCGCCGCCGACGGGCCCGCCACCTCCGGCAGCAACGGCTGGCTGGTGAGCGGCGACCGGACCGTCACCGGGCACGCGATCATCGCCGGTGACCCGCACCGCTTCATCGAGGAGCCCGGGGTCTACCAGCAGATCCACCTCTCCTGCCCCGAGTTCGACGTCATCGGCCTCGCCGTCCCCGGCGTCCCCGGCATCGCCCACTTCGGCCACACCGGCGCGGTCGCCTGGGCCATCACCAACGCCATGGCCGACTACCAGGACCTGTACCGGGAGCGGCTGCGGCGGACCGGGGCGGGTGTGGAGGCCCTGGACCCGGACGGGGTCTGGCGGCGGGCCGTCCGGCACACCGAGGTGGTGGAGGTCGCGGGGGAGGAGCCGGTCGAGATCGAGGTGATCGAGACGGAGCGGGGGCCGGTGATCATCGGGGGGCCGGAAGGGTTGCCCGAGGGGCTGCCGGAGGGGCTGTCCGAGGGGCTGCAGGAAGGGGCGCCCGAGGAGTTGCAGGAAGGTTTCTCCACTGGGCATGCCGTGGCCGAGGGCCCCCTAGCCGTCACCCTCCGCTACCCGCCCCGCGTCACCGCCGACCTCGGCTTCAGTGCCCTCCTCCCGCTCCTCCGGGCGCGCAGCGTCGCCGACGTCGACCGGGCCGTCGACCTGTGGGCCGAGCCCGTCAATGTCGTCCAGGCCGCCGACACCGAGGGCGGCCTGCTGCACCGCGTCGCCGGGAAGGTGCCGGTGCGCTCCGAGGCCAACCGCACCCGGCTCGTGCCCGCCTGGCAGCCCGGCCACGACTGGCGCGGCTGGCACGACACGCCCCGCGGCGGCCTCACCGACGGCGTCGCCGCCATGGCCAACCAGCGGGGCATCGCCGCACCCCTGGGCGTCGAGTTCGCCCCGCCCCATCGCGCCGACCGCATCACGGCCCTGCTGGGGGAGAAGGACCACTGGTCGGCGGCGGACATGCCGGCGATCCACATGGACACCCAACTCGCCTCCGCCGAACCCTTGCTGGAGATGCTGCGGGCCGTCGGCGCCCTCACCCCCGAAGCCGACCGCATCCGCCGGACCCTCCTCGCCTGGGACCGCCGCATGGACGCGGACAGCGCGGCCGCGGCCGGGTACGCCGCGGTGCGCAGTGCGGTCGTACGGCGACTCGCGGCGCACCCGGCCTTCGCCGCACTGTCCACCCCGCCCGCCTATCCGCAGGTCCTGCTCCCCTGGCTGGCCCTGCTCCCGCGCGTCGGCTTCGCCCTGGAACACCTGCTGCGCGCCGAGGAGTTGTACGGCATCGACCGCGCCGGGATCGTCCGCGAGGCGGTCGAGGAGGTGGCCGCCGCGAGGGCCGGGCAGCCCACCGGCACTTGGGGCGACACCCACCGCCTCGCCCCCTGGCGGGCGCTCGCCACCGCTCCGTACGACGGACCCGGCCTGTCCGGCGACCACGACTGCGTGCTGTGCACCTCCGCCGTACCCGGCCTCACCGACCTGAGCGCGCGCGGCCCCGCCGCCCGCTACGTCTGGGACCTGGCCGACCGCGAGGCCGGCCTCTGGGTGGTCCCGCTCGGCGCGTCCGGCATCCCGGCCTCACCCCACCACCGCGACCAGCTCCCCCTGTGGGCCGGGGGAGATCTGGTCCCGGTCGTCACCGATTTCACCGAGCTGGAGAAGGAGTCCGATGTCTGACCTGCCCGCCGCCGTGACGGAACCCGTCCGCGAAGCAGTTCACGAACAGGCCGTCGAAGGCTTCGGCACCGTCCGGGTGCTGCGCCTGGACCCGAAGGCCGACGCCGAGGTCGTCCACGGCTGGGTCAGCCAGGAACGCGCCGCCTTCTGGGGCATGAACGGCCTGACCCTGGACCAGGTGGCCGGGATCTACGCCCACATGGACACCCTCGACACCCACCATGCCTTCCTCGTCGTACGGGACACCGAACCGGTCGCGCTCCTGCAGACGTACGACCCGGAGGCCGACCGTGTCAGCGAGTGCTACGACGTCCGCCCCGGCGACATCGGTATCCATCTACTGCTCGCCCCCGCCGGCCCGGAGGGCGGACAGCCGGGCTGGACGGCGGTTCTCCTGAGCGTCATGACGTCGTACGTCTTCGGCGTGCTGGGCCGGCAGCGGGTCGTGGTGGACCCCGATGTGCGCAACGAGAAGGCCATCGCCCGCTTCCTCAGGCAGGGCTTCACGGCCGGCCCGGCGGTCGTGCTGCCGGAGGTCGACCTCCCGGACGTGTACATCCCGGAGAAGAAGGCCCAACTCGCCTTCCTGGCGAGGGAGGTAGCCTTCCGGGCGTGACCCCCGAAGACCTTGTCGCGCACTACTCGCTGGAGCCGATCCCGCGTGAGGGCGGGCTGTTCCGGCGGACCTGGGCGGGGCCGGAGCTGCCCGACGGGCGGCCGCAGGGGACCGCGATAGTCGTCCTGCTCACCGCGGACGACTTCTCGGCCCTGCACCGCCTGCCGTCCGACGAGGTCTGGCACTTCTACCTGGGCGACCCGCTCGAAATGCTGTTCCTCGCCCCCGACGGCACGTCCCGCACCGTCGTGCTCGGCCCCGACGTCCTAGGGGGTCAGCACATCCAGCTCACCGTTCCCGCCGGAACCTGGATGGGCGCGCGGGTGGTGGAAGGCGGGTCCTGGGCCTTCTTCGGCTGCACGATGGCGCCGGGCTTCACCTACGAGGGCTACGAGCACGGCGACCTGGCGGAGCTGACGGCGCGGTATCCCGCCGAGGCCGACCGTATCCGGGCACTGTGCCGCCCATGAGCGGACGCGGACTCCTAGAAGGACAGGTCGCCCTGGTCACGGGCGCGGGCGGCGGCATCGGGCGCGGGATCGCGACGCGGTTCGCCCAGGAGGGGGCGGCGGTCGTGCTGCACTGCCGTACGGCGGTGGAGGCGGCGGGTGACGTGGCGTCCCGGATCCGGGAGTCGGGTGGCCGGGCGCTCGTGCTGCGGGCCGACCTGGCGCACGAGCAGGAGTGCCGGCGGGTGGTGGCCGAGGCCGCCGCGTGGGGTGACGGGCGGCTGAACGCGCTGGTCAACAACGCGGGCGTACAACCGACACGGGAGCTGCCCGGCATGACGGTGGCGGAGTGGCGGGCGGTCGTGGACACCAATTTGTCGAGTGTGTTCGCGTGTACGCAGGCCGCGGCCGAGGTGATGCGGGAACAGGAGGGCGGCGGTTCGGTGACCCACATCGCGTCCATCGAGGCGACGCGGCCGGCGCCCCTGCACGCCCACTACGCCTCGTCCAAGGCGGCCGTGGTGATGCATGCCCGGTCGGCCGCGCTGGAGTACGGCCCCTTCGGGATCCGCGTGAACTCGGTCTCTCCCGGGCTGATCCACCGGGAAGGGCTGGAGGAGGCGTGGCCGGAGGGAGTGCGGCGCTGGGAGCGGGCGGCTCCGACCGGGCGACTGGGGCGTCCGGAGGACGTGGGGGACGCGTGTGTGTTCCTGGCGTCCGGGCTGGCGTCCTGGGTCACCGGGCATGACCTGGTGGTGGACGGTGGGGTGTCGGCTCGGCCGACGTGGTGAGGAGACGCCCGGCGGACCGTCTCTCGCAGGGCGTCGCGGTGACGTCTGCTCGTCGGCCGCGTCCTCAGTCGAACAACCCGATGATCCTGTCCCAGAACGCGGAGTCGTCCAGCACGTAATAGGCCTCGGTCATGCGCGTGCGCAGATCGGTGGCGGCGGCCACGCGCACGGCGTCGTCGGCGGAGTCCAGGGCCTCGCTCGACTCGGCGATCAGACCGAGCAGCACGGCCAGCGTGGGGAGGCTGTCGGCGGCCTCTCCCTTCCACCCGGCCCCGTGGTCCCATCCGTTGGGGTCGTAGTGGGTGATGCCACCGAACTCCGCGTCGAGCATCAGGTGCTGGTCGAACCAGGTGGCGATGGTGAAGCAGAAGTCCTTGGGCGGGGAGTCGTCATCGGGGTGGCGCCGCCCGTAGATCTCGTCGGCGTCGAACGGTTCCAACCCGTCCTCGTCGTCCCGCAGGTGCCTCGTGTCGATGCCCACGACATCGAGGTGGACGGTGGGAAAGCCGACCGTGAGCAGGAACTCCCGCGAAGCGGCATGGGTCAGCTCGGCCGGCAGACCGCCCTCGTCCGGTCGCCAGAGCGAGCCCTTGCCCAGCCGTTCCTCCAGCCATACCGCGTCCGGTATCGGCGGAACGTCGTTACCCTGCACTTCGTGGCCCCCAGGAATCGCGCGTCGTCCGGTCGTTGCGGATCCAGTCAACCGCATGGCCGCCCTCGGCCGCCTCTGCCCACCCGTGCGGACAAAACCGCTGCCGCGCGCGCTGAGCCCGAAGGCCTTCGCGTCCGTACATACCCCCGAGGCCTCGAGTCCGACGACGGAGATGTGACACACGTGGGGTGCGATGACCGACGACGACCGCGGCGCCGAGTTCAACGGCGGCGAGGAATTCAACGGCTGGTGCTGCTCGGCACCCTGCTGGTCCTGTTCCTCCTCGGCGGGACCGGCCCCGCGTCGGCCCATGCAGCCCTCCGCGCCACCGACCCCGAGGACGGAGCCGTCCTCAAGTCGGCCCCCCGTGACCTCAACCTGACCTTCACGGAGTCCGTCGGCCTGCTCGACGACTCCTTCCGCGTGCTGGACCCCGAGGGACGCCGGCTGCGCACGGGTGAGCCGGAGCACGGCTCGGACGGTGGTGACACCGCCCGGGTGACGCTGCCCGCAAAGCTGGCCGAGGGCACGTACACGGTGGCGTGGCGGGTGGTGTCGGCCGACAGCCACCCGGTGTCCGGGGCGTTCACGTTCTCCGTCGGGAAGCCGTCCCTGACGACGGCCACCGTGGACACCGGACCCGCCGAGGATCCGGCGACCAAGACCCTCTACAACATCGCCCGCTATCTCGCCTACCTCGCCGCCGCGCTGCTCATCGGCGCCGCGACCTTCATGGCGGTGTGCCGCCCACCGGACGCCCCGGTGCTCCGCAAGCTGCTGAGGGCCGCCTGGTGGACCCTCCTCGCCGCCACCCTCGCCCTGCTGGTGCTGCGCGCCCCGTACGAGACGGGTGAGGGCCCCCTGGGCGCGCTGAGCGCCGACGCCCTGACCCGGACCGTGAGCAGCAGGCCGGGCGCGGTCCTGCTGGCCCGACTGGGCCTCCTGGCGGTCGCCGCCGTCTATCTCGTACGGCTCACCGGGCGCCGTAAGCCCTACGGCTGGGCAGGCGCCGCCCTCGCCGTCGGTCTCGCCGTCACCTGGGCCGCCGGCGAGCACGCCTCCGCGGGCATCCAGGTGCCGGTGGCCATGACGTCCTCGGCGCTGCACCTGCTGGCCACGGCGGTGTGGATGGGCGGTCTCGCGGCGCTGCTCGCGACGCTGTACCGCGCCCACCTGACCCCGGCCACGGTCACCCGCTTCTCCCGCCTCGCGTTCACCTCGGTGACCGTCCTGGTCGTCACCGGCGTCTACCAGTCCTGGCGCGGCCTCGGCTCCTGGGACGCGCTCACCGGCACGACGTACGGCAGGCTCCTGGTCCTCAAGCTCGTCGCGGTGGCTCTGCTGCTCGCGGCGGCGGCCGTGTCCCGGCGCTGGACTGCGCGGCTGGCGACGGCCGACGCGGAGGCGGTCGTCGAGGAGAAGGAGCGGGAACGGGTTCCGGAGCCGGTCGGCGGGCCGCCCGCGCTGCCCGAGGCGCCGCGGGTGGAAGGGGACGTACCGCCGCCGAACGACCCGCAGCGCCGCGCGCTGCGCCGGTCCGTTCTCGCAGAGGTCGCCGTGGGTGCCGCGGTGCTGGCGGTCACCACGGTGCTCACCAGCACCCTGCCCGGCCGGGCGCAGGCCGAGGCGGCGGCGCAGGCGCCCGCTGTGATCGGCGCCTCCGTGACCGTGGTCCCCTTCGACGTCGGCACCCCCGGCGGCCGCGGCAAGGCGCAGATCACCCTCGACCCGGGCCGGGTCGGCGACAACTCCATCGAGGCGATCGTCTTCGGCCCCGACGGAGGCGTCGCCACCGTTCCCGAACTGCGCATCTCCTTCACCCTGCCGGCCAAGGACGTCGGCCCCATCGACGCCGCACTCGCCGACAAGGGCGGCTACTGGGGCAACAGCTTCCTCAGCCTCCCTCTCGCCGGGAAGTGGGAGATGAAGGTGACCGTGCGGACGTCGGAGGTCGACCAGGTGAGCGAGACCCGGACCGTGACCATCCGCTGATCCCGTCGCCCCTCCCTGCGACCCTGCCTTCGCCACTCCCTGCGCTCCTGCCTTCGCCAGCCCCTCCGTGAGTCGCTCCGGAGGCTCGGACTTCGATCCGAGATATCGGTCACGTTTCCGAAACGTCGATCGACATCCCTTGACGCATGACCGGACATACGGCTGTTATTGCGCCACCGTGTTCGGTCAAGTTGATTTCTGATCGATTGCGACGGACTTCGACGCGTCCAACCCTCATGATCGAACCCTGCCCCCAGGAGCCGTAGATGCAGCACCTCTCCCCCTCCGGTCTCTCACTGCCCTCGACGAGTCGTCGCACCCTGCTGCGCGGCATAGGTGGCGCCGCCGTACTCGGCGCGGGCATTCCGCTGCTCAGCGCCTGCGGCGGCAGTGGCACGGCGAGCGACCCGAAGACCGTCACCCTCGGCTCCAAGGCGTCCGACGCCGTGCCGAAGAAGGCGTTCGCGGACATCTACGCGGCCTACAAGAAGAAGTCCGGCATCACGGTCGACGTGAACACCAAGGACTCCAACACCTTCCAGGAGCAGATCAACTCCTACCTGCAGGGCACGCCGGACGACGTGTTCACCTGGTTCGCCGGCTACCGGATGCAGTTCTTCGCGGCCAAGGGCCTCGCCACCCCGATCGACGACGTGTGGCAGACCATCGGGGGCAACTTCCCCGACGCGATGAAGAAGCTCAGCAAGGGCGAGGACGGCAAGTACTACTTCGTGCCGCTGTACACGTACCCGTGGGCGATCTTCTACCGGAAGAGCGTCTTCGAGGAGAACGGCTACGAAGTCCCCACCACCTGGGACGACTTCGTGGCGCTGTGCAAGCAGATGCAGAAGGACAAGCTGGTCCCGATCGCCTTCGGCGACAAGGACGCCTGGCCCGCGCTCGGCACCTTCGACCAGATCAACTTCCGCCAGAACGGCTACGACTTCCACGTCGACCTGATGGGCGGCAAGGCCTCCTGGACCGACGCCAAGGTGCGCAAGGTCTTCGACCTGTGGACCGAGATCCTCCCCTACCACCAGGAGGGCGCCGTCGGCCGTACCTGGCAGGACGCGGCCCAGACGCTCGCCTCGAAGAAGGCCGGCATGTATCTGCTCGGCACCTTCGTGGCCCAGCAGTTCACCGACCAGGCCGCCCTGGACGACCTGGACTTCTTCGCCTTCCCGGAGATCGACCCGGAGTTCGGGCAGGACACCGTCGAGGCGCCGACCGACGGCTTCATGATGAGCAAGAGCCCGAAGAACAAGGCCGAGGCCGTCAAGCTGCTGGAGTACCTCGGCACTCCGGACGCCGAGGACATCTACCTCAAGTCCGACCCGAGCGTGGTCCACGCCTCCACCAAGGCCGACACGTCGTCGTACACCGCGCTGCAGAAGAAGGCGTACGACATGATCTCCGGCGCCAAGTCCCTGACGCAGTTCATGGACCGTGACAGTCGCCCCGACTTCACGTCGACCGTGATGCAGCCCGCGCTGCAGAAGTTCATCCGCGACCCCAAGGGCGTGGACAGTCTGCTGTCCTCGATCGAGCGCCAGAAGAAGACGATCTTCGCGTCCGGCTGATCGACATGACCACAGAAACCACCAAGGAGATCCCGGAGGCGGCCGCCGTGCCGCCTCCGGGCGCTGCCCCCGCCAAGAAGGTGCCCCACGGGCACCGCCGTCTGCTGACCCGCCGCGACCGGCTCACCCTCGGGCTGATGGCGGGCCTGCCGACCGTCCTGCACATCGCTCTCGTCTGGGTGACGGCGCTGGCCTCGATCGCGCTGGCCTTCACCACCTGGGACGGGATCGGCTTCGACTCCATCCAGTGGGTCGGGCTGCAGAACTTCAAGGAACTCTTCGAGCAGAACCCGCAGTTCTGGCCCGCCGTCCAGCACAACGTCATCTGGTTCGTCGTCCTGATCGCGATCCCGACCCCGCTCGGCCTCTTCCTGGCCGTGCAGCTGGACAAGAAGATCCGGTTCAGCAGGGTGTACCAGACCGCGTTCTTCCTGCCCGTGGTGCTGTCGATGGCCGTCATCGGCTTCGTCTGGCAGCTCGTCTACAACCCCGACACCGGCCTGATCAACAGCATCATCGGGGCCAACGAGCCCGGCAAGTACATCGACTGGATCGGCGACCCGGACCTCAACCTGTGGGCGATCCTCGTCGCCGCTTCCTGGCGCCACACCGGCTACATGATGATCCTTTACCTGGCCGGCCTCAAGGGCGTCGACCCCTCGCTGCGGGAGGCGTCCGCGCTCGACGGCGCGAACGAGTGGCAGACGTTCAAGAACGTCATCTTCCCGACGCTGCGCCCGACCAACACCGTCGTCCTGGTCGTCACCATCATCGAGGCCCTGCGCGCCTTCGACCTGGTCTTCGTCTTCAACAAGGGCGCCGAGGGCACCGAACTGCTCTCGATCCTGGTCACCAACAACATCATCGGCGAGTCCAGCCGCATCGGATACGGCTCCGCGATCGCGGTCGTCCTGCTGCTGATCTCGCTCGTCGTGATCATCCCCTACCTGGTGGCCACCTTCCGGAAGGAGCGGCGCGCATGAGCACCGGCACCCTCGCGCTCGGCAAGAAGCGTGCCCCCGTCCGCCCCGCCCGGATCCTGCTGCACGTCTTCCTCGCCGGCGCCGCGCTGGCCTGGCTCGCGCCGCTGCTCTGGGCGATCTACGCGGCGCTGCGGCCGTACTCGGAGACGAGTGAGAAGGGATACGTGTCCTGGCCGGACACGCTGAGCTTCGACAACTTCACGAACGCCTTCACGCAGTCGGACATGAGCCACTACTTCGTCAACACCATGATCATCGCCGTGCCGGCGGTGCTGGTGACGTTGTTCCTGTCCTCGATGGTCGCCTTCTACGTGAGCCGCTTCGACTTCCGCATCAACCTGGCGCTGCTGCTGGTCTTCACGGCGGGCAACCTGCTGCCGCAGCAGGTCATCATCACCCCGCTGTACCGGCTGTACCTGCTGGTCGACCTGCCCGGCATCACGATGAGCGGCAAGCTCTACGACTCCGCGCTCGGCCTGGTGTTGATTCATGTCGCTTTCCAGTCGGGCTTCTGCGCCTTCGTGCTCAGCAACTACATGCGCTCGCTGCCGCACGAGCTGACCGAGGCCGCGCTCGTGGACGGCGCCTCGGTGTGGCGGCAGTACTGGCAGATCGTGCTGCCGCTGTGCCGCCCGGCGATGGCGGCCCTGGCGACGTTGCTGTCCATCTGGATCTACAACGACTTCTTCTGGGCCCTCGTCCTGATCTCGACCGGCGAGAACATGCCGATCACCTCGGCACTGAACAACCTCACCGGCGCGTACTTCACGGACCCGAACCTGGTCGCCGCCGGCGCCCTGCTCACCGCGATCCCCACGCTGATCGTGTACTTCGTGCTCCAGCGGCAGTTCGTCAGCGGACTGACGCTGGGCGCCAACAAGGGCTGACGGCCCCCTTCTTGAAAGAGACACCCGTGCACCACCCCTTCACCCCCGTCGCCTCCGTGCCCGTGGACACGGCCCACGCCCGTGTCCACGAGGAGGGCTGGCAGTCCTGGAGCCCCAGTGGCTCCTACGCCCTCGGCGAGAAGCCGTACCGTCCGGCCAACGACAACTGGGCGACGGTCTGTTACCGGCCCGGCGTCACCGTTCCCGAGGGAGCCTTCCAGGGAGAGGGGCTGCTGGCCCTGGACCCCGGCGACGGCTCAGCCGTACGTCTGTGGGCGGCCGTCGAGCCGACGCGCGCGGTGCCGTCGATCCGCCTGGTCGTCGACGGGAACACGGCGCAGGTCAGCGCCGACGGCCCGGTGAAGGAGTGGACGGGCACGGACATCCGGGCCGTGCTGGCGGACTGGGCCGCGGCTCTCGGGGGCGAGGCCCCCCGCCCGGCGCCCACCGTCTGGTGCTCCTGGTACGAGTACTTCACCGCCGTCACCGAGGACGACATCCACGAGAACCTCCGCGCGATGGACACCCTCGACCTGCCCATCGACGTCGTCCAGATCGACGACGGCTACCAGAAGGCCCTCGGCGACTGGCTCACCCTCTCCGGCCGGTTCCGCTCCCGCGCGGGCATCGCCGACGCCATCCGCGCCCGCGGCCGCCGCGCCGGCATCTGGACGGCTCCCTTCCTGGTCGACCCGGCGAGCGACCTGGCCGCCGAGCACCCCGAGTGGCTGGTGCGCACCGCCGACGGCGGCTTCACGCACGCCGGCCGCAACTGGGGCCACGACCTGCGCGTCCTGGACACCACGCACCCCGAGGCGGCGGCGTATCTGACGGAGGTCTTCCGGACCCTGCGCGACGAGGGCTACGACTACTTCAAGGCCGACTTCCTCTACGCGGGCGCCCTGGACGGCGTACGGCACGACCCGGACGCCGACGCGCTGACGGCGTACCGCTCCGGGATCGAGCTGATCCGCGAGGCCATCGGCGCGGACGCCTACCTGCTGGGCTGCGGGGCGCCCCTGCTCGCGTCCATCGGCCTGTTCGACGCGATGCGGGTCAGCCCCGACACGGCCCCGCACCGCCGCCCCGAGGCCGACGACCACAGCCAACCCGGCCAGGACCCCGCCGAGTTCACCGGCGTCGGCCGCCAGTGGCAGCACGGGCGCCTCTGGACCAACGACCCCGATTGCCTGATGGCCCGCCCGGCCGTGGAGACCCGGGAACAGTGGGCGGCACATGTCGAGGCGACGGGCGGCCTGATGGTGTCCAGCGACCGGCTGCTCTCGCTCGACGAGTGGGGCGTGGCCACCACCCGCCGCCTCCTCGGGGGAGCCGCCCGGTGAAGCGCGAACTGTCCGTCCCCGGCATCGCCTACGGCGGCGACTACAACCCCGAGCAGTGGCCCGAGGAGGTCTGGGCCGAGGACATGCGCCTGATGCGCGAGGCCGGGGTCACCATGGTCAGCGTCGGCATCTTCTCCTGGGCACTGCTGGAGCCGAAGGAGGGCGAGTACGACTTCTCCCTCCTGGACCGCGTCCTCGACCTGCTGCACGCCCATGGCATCGCGGCCGACCTCGCGACCCCGACGGCGGCGCCCCCGGCGTGGTTCTTCCGCGCCCACCCCGAGGCGCTGCCCGTGGACAAGGACGGCAGGGGGCTGTCGTACGGCAGCCGCCAGACGTTCTGCCCGTCGAGCCCCGCCTACCGGGAGGCCGCCCTGCGCATCGCGCGTGCGCTGGCCGCCAGGTACGCGGACCACCCGGCGCTGGCGATGTGGCACGTCCACAACGAGTACGGCTGCCACAACGCCGAGTGCCACTGCGACGAGAGCGCGGCCGCCTTCCGGCGCTGGCTGCGCAGGCGGTACGAGGACGACCTGGCCGCCCTCAACGACGCCTGGGGCACCCGCTTCTGGAGCCAGTGGTACTACGACTGGGACGAGATCCTCCCGCCCCGCCCCACCGGCGCCGTCCCGAACCCCACCCATCGGCTCGACTGGCGCCGCTTCTGCAGCGACGAGCTGCTCTCGCTGTACGAGGCGGAGCGCGAGGTGCTGCTGGCGGCGGCCCCTCAGATCCCCGCCACCACCAACTTCATGGTGATGTACAACTTCGACGCCCTCGACTACTGGCGCTGGGCCCCGAAGCCGGACATCGTCTCCAACGACCACTACCTCCGGTCGGCCGATCCCGAGTCCGAGATCGACATCGCGCTCAGCGGCGACCTGGTCCGCTCCCTCGCGGGCGGCCCCTGGCTGCTGATGGAGCACTCGACGGGCGCGGTGAACTGGCAGCCGGTCAACCGGGCCAAGGGGCCCGGCGAGCTGCGGCGCAATGCCCTCGCCCATGTGGCCCGGGGCGCCGACGGCATCGCGTACTTCCAGTGGCGGGCGGCGAAGGCGGGTGCCGAACAGTGGCACTCGGCGATGCTTCCGCACGCCGGCACGGACAGCCGGATCTGGCGGGACGTGGTCCGGCTCGGCGCGGATCTGCGGGCGCTGGCGGAGGTCAGGGGCAGTACCGTCCCGGCCCAGGTGGCCATCGTCTGGGACTGGAACTCCCGCTGGGCGATGGAACTCCCCTCCCAGCCGAGTGCCGAGCTCCGCTTCCAGGACCTGGTCCGCGCCTGGTACGAGCCGCTGTGGCGGGCGGGCATCGCGGTGGACTTCGTACGCCCCGACGCGGATCTGTCGGCCTACCGGATGGTGCTGGCCCCCTCGCTGTACCTGGTGGACGACGAGGGCGCGCGGAATCTGACGGCCTTCGCGGCGGACGGCGGCACCCTGGCGGTCGGCTTCCACAGCGGCGCGGTCGACGAGAACTGCCATGTCCGGCTGGGCGGTTACCCGGGCGCGTTCCGGGAGGCGCTCGGGGTACGGACCGACGAGCTGTTCCCGCTGCTGCCGGGGGAGCCGGTCGGGCTGAGCGGGGGCGGTACGGGGACCCTGTGGTCGGAGCGGGTACGGCTGTCCGGCGCCGAGCCGGTCGAGTCGTACACGACCGGGCCGCTGAGCGGTGTACCGGCGGTGACGCGCAACAGCACCGGTTCCGGGGTGAGTTGGTACGTGGCGACCCTTCCCGACCCGCAGACCCTGGCCGCGCTCCTGGACCGCATCCGGCGGGAGGCGGGAGTGGAGCCGGTGCGCAGCACCCCGCAGGGCGTCGAGGCGGCCTCGCGGCGGGGCGCGGACGCCGATTACCTCTTCCTCATCAACCACACCGACCGTCCCGTCCACGTGGCTGTCGCGTCGGACGCCACGGAACTGCTGACCGGGAAGCCGGTGCCGGGTTCGGTCAGTGTTCCGGCGGGGGAGGCGGCGGTGGTGCGCGAGCCGCGCTGAGCGTCCCGCCATGTGGCAGGGTGGCGGGAAATCACCGGGGGATCTTCGAGGGGTGGGGCGGCATGCCGGAGCTGACCAAGGGCGGGAACACAGCGGTGGGCTCCGGGCCCGTCGTCGCCGAGCTGCACGCCGTGGGCGGTGCGGTCGACCTCAGTGCCCTGCTGGTGGCGGCGGACGGCAAGGTCAGGTCCGACGACGACCTGGTCTTCTACAACCAGCCGTCCGCCGAGTCCGGTGCCGTCCAACACCTCGCCGCCGATGCCGGGGGCCCGGAGCGCATCGAGATGAACCCGGCCGCGCTCCCGGCCGACGTGGACCGGGTGGTCCTGGTCGGCAGCTGCGATCCCGACGACGCGAACCGCACTTTCCGCGAGGTCAAGGACGTGCTCGTGCGCGCCTCCCAAGCCGGAGCCGACCCGGTTCACTTCCGCCCGCCGGCCCTCACCGACGGCGAACGCGCCGTGCTCCTGATGGAGCTCTACCGCCGGGGCGAGGCCTGGAAGCTGCGCGCCATCGGCCAGGGGTACGCCGACGGGCTGGCCGGGCTCGCCACCGATTTCGGCATAGACGTGGCCGAGGAGGAGCCGGAAGCGGCCGAGGAGCCCGAGTCGCAGGTGGCGCCTCAGGAGCCGGTGCGGTCCGAGCCGCCCTCGGGCGGGGCGCAGCCGGCCCCCACCGCGCCCCCGATGAGCCTGCGCAAGCCCCCGCTCGGCACGATCAGCCTCGACAAGGGCGGCCAGGTCGCGATGAGCCTGGACAAGGCGGACCGCGAGCTGGTGGTCACCGCGACCCTGGAGTGGGACGGCGGCAGCGAGCAGCGCCGCAAACGCGGCGCCGACCTCGACCTCTACGCCCTGTTCGTGCCGGCCTCGAAGGCGATACGCGGCGACCGGGCCCCCGGCACCCTCCTCACCTCGAAGAAGGGCTCGCGCCCGGCGCCCTCGGACACGGCGCACAAGGGCAAGGGCGCGGACGTCGTCTACTACCAGCGCCTCGGGTCGCGGAAGAAGCCCCCCTTCATCCGCCTCGACGGCGACGCCCGCGTCCCCGGCCGCGAGACGCTCCGTATCGTCCGCCCCGACCAGCAGGGCTACGTCCTGCTCTGCGCCTACTCCGCGGTCAGCAACGGCTTCGGTTCCTTCCGCAGCTTCGGCGCGAAGGTCGTGGTCACCGACGGGCGCGGCTCGACCGTCACGGTCCCGCTCTTCGAGAACACGAAGACCCGGTACTGGGTGGCCATCGCCCTGGTCGACTTCACCGCGCCCGACGGGGCGGAGATCCACCACGTCGAGGCCTACAGCGGCCGTATGACCGAGCGCCGCCCGGTTCTGCACGCGGACGGCACCGTGGAGATGAACGCGGGGCCGGTGGAGTTCAAGCGGCGCTGAGCCGACGCCCGGGCCCGGCGATGTGAGAAGTCTCCCAAATGGGGCAAACAGATAAGAGCACGGCATCCAACCGCGAAGGCCGTCCGCCATGCCTGAGCTGCCAGACGTCGAGGGTTTCCGGAACGTGCTCCAGTCCTGCGCGAAGGGCCGGACCATCCGCCGCGTCGACGTCCGCGACCCGGGCGTCCTGCACGGCGTGAGCACGCGGCGGCTGCGGCACTCGCGGGAGGGGCGCCGCGTCACCGGGGCGGTGCAGCACGCCAAGTGGCTGCTCGCCCGCACCGGCGGCCCGACCCTCGCGCTGCACTTCGGCATGACCGGCCCGCTGCTCTGCGCCCACCCGGACGACGCGGCCGAGCCGCATGACCGGGTCCTGCTCACCGTCGCCCGCGACCACCGGCTCCGCCACCGCGACCAGCGCGGACTCCAGGGCCTGTGGCCGGCCGACGACGACTCCGATGGCGTACGGCTGCTGCGGGACCAGGGGCCCGACGCCCTGACGGTGGACCGCGAGGAGTTCGGGGACGTCCTCGCCTCCCCTCGCGGACGCGTCAAGTCGGTCCTGATCGACCAGTCGGCCCTGGCCGGCCTGGGCAACCTCCTGGCCGACGAGATCCTCTGGCGGGCGAGGCTGCGCCCGAACATCCCGGCGAACGCCCTCGCCGAGCCCGAGCGCCACCGCCTCCACACCGAGCTGCGCCGCACCCTGCGCCCCGCGGTCACCGCCGGCCGGGTATCCCCTGGGCCGCGTCCGCAAAGTCCCGCCTGCCTCGCGACGCCCGGCACGCTCCCCCACTCTCGGCTTCGCTCGAGCGGGAGGGGCTCCCACCGCCGCACCGGGCGAAGGCCCGAGTACGTCCAGTACGAGGGCCTCCGCCCGGCAGGCCGAGAGCACGCACCAGACGCCGCGGGGCCCGCCCTCCGGGCGAACGACGGCACTTCGCGGACACGACCCAGCCCCACCTGGCTCACCGGCCGGCGCGACGACCCCGACCCGCACTGCCCCCGCTGCGGCACGCCCCTGCGCCGCACCCGCGTGGCAGGCCGGACGACGGTGTGGTGTCCCGGGTGCCGGCAGAAAGGGGCGTGAGCATGGCAGACGACCTCGAAACGACGGCCCGACGTGCGCGGGCCGGTTCAGGATCCCGGTGAATCTCGGCGAGAGCGAGATGAACGATCATGGACGAGCCCGTCATCACCGGCCGGACGACACGTCCGCTCGACGATGTGGTCGGCGAGGCGCTCACGGCCCGCGTCACCGTCGACGAACACGGCACGGTGACCGGGTGGAACGCGGGCGCCGAGCAACTCCTGGGCTACTCGGCCGATCAGACCGTCGGACGCCCGGCGGCCGAGCTGCTGGCCGGGCCGGTCCCGCCGGACCCGCCCCCGTTCGCCCGGCTGCCGAGATGGCACGGCGAGGTCTCGGTCCGGCACCGCGACGGCCGACGGCTGCAGATCAAGGTCCTCGGTCACCACCGGGCCGGCGAATGGTTCCTGGTGTCCGCCCTGAACAGTCAGCAGCCCTCACCACCCGCCGACGACCCGTTCGTGACCTGGAGCTTCGCCCAGTCCCCGTGCTGCGCGCTGGCGCTCTACGACACCCGGCTGCGCCTGTGCCGCGCCAACGCGGACATGGAACGCTCGGTGGCCCTCACCGAGGCGGACATGCTCGGACTGCGGGTCAACGAGATCGTCGACGACCCGGCCGGCGACCGGGCGGAGCAGAGCATGGTGCGGGTCCTGGAGACGGGCGAGCCGCAGTACAACGAGAACTTCCTGCGCGCCGCCGGTGAGACCCGCGAGCACGCCTGGTCGATCTTCCTGTCGGCCCTGCGCGACGAGGCCGGCGAGATACGGGGCGTCTGCCTCACCGCGCACGACATGACCGAGCAGCACTGGGCACGCAAACGGCTCCAGCTGATCGCCGAGGCGGGCCGGCGCATCGGCACCACCCTCGACGTGATGCGCACGGCGCAGGAACTGGCAGAGGTGACCGTCCCGGACCTCGCGGACTTCGTCACGGTCGACCTGCTGACCTCCCTCGAGGACCTGCACGAGCCGCTCCCGGAGGGCGGGCCGCCGCCGGGCCCGGTCGTGATGCGACGGGCCGCACACCAGTCCGTGACGCCGGGCATGCCGGAGGCGGTCGTCGCCCTCGGCGATGTGGACGAGTACCGGGAGGCCACCGCGCCGGTCGTGGCGCTCCGCTCGGGACGGGCGAAGGTGTACGAGATGACGCACCCCGAGATCACACGGCTGGTCGCCCGGGACCCGGCCCGGGCCGCCCGGGTCCGCGAGTTCGGAGTCCATTCGGTGATGGCGGTGCCCCTGACGGCCCGCGGAACCACCCTGGGCGTCGCCGTCTTCACCCGCCACCGCAAGTCCCAGACCTTCCAGCAGGACGACTTGGTGCTGGCCGAGGAACTGGCGGCCAGGGCGGCCGTCTCCATCGACAACGCCCGCCGCTACACCCGCGAACGTGCCACCGCGGTGATGCTGCAGCGCAGCCTGCTGCCGCAGCGGCTGCCCAAGCAGGCGGCGATCGAGGTGGCGTCCCGCTATCTCCCGGCCGGCGCGCACGCCGGCGTCGGCGGTGACTGGTTCGACGTGATCCCGCTGTCGGGGGCGCGGGTGGCGCTGGTCGTCGGCGACATCGTCGGCCACGGCATCCACGCCTCCGCGACGATGGGCCGGCTGCGGACGGCCGTACGCACGCTCGCCGACATCGATCTGCCCCCGGACGAACTGCTCACCCACCTCGACGACCTGGTGGCCCGCCTGTCCACGGAGCCCGAGGTCGGCCGGCCTGCCGAGGAGTACTCCGAGCCCGCCGGCGAGGTCGGCGCGACCTGCCTGTACGCCGTGTACGACCCCATCTCCCAGCGCTGCACGCTGGCCCGGGCCGGGCATCCGCTGCCGACCGTGGTGAGCCCCGAGGGCACCGCCGAAGTCCTCGACCTCCCGGTCGGCCCGCCGCTGGGCCTGGGCGGCCTGCCCTTCGAGGCGGCCGAGATCGACCTGCCGGAGGGCAGCCTGCTGGCCCTCTACACCAACGGCCTGATCGAGTCCCCGGACCGCGACCTCGACGACGGCATGCTCCGCCTCCGCCACCTGCTCATGGGCCCGGAGCCGACCCTGGACGGCCTGTGCGACAGGATCCTCACCGATCTGCTGCCGCCCCGCCCGCCGGACGACGTGGCGCTCCTGCTCGCCCGCACCCGTGCGCTCGACGCTTCCCAGGTCGCCACCTGGGACGTACCGGCCGACCCCTCCGCCGTCGCCCAGACCCGCAAGGACGCGCTGGCCCAGCTGGACGCCTGGGATCTGGAGGACGCCGCGTTCGTCACGGAACTGGTCGTCAGTGAACTCGTCACCAACGCCATCCGGCACGCGGAACCCCCCATCCAGCTCCGCCTCATCCACCTCACCCACGACGACTCCCTCATCTGCGAGGTCTCCGACGGCGGCAACACCGCCCCCCACCTGCGCCGGGCCCGCAGCTTCGACGAGGGCGGCCGCGGCCTCCTCCTCGTCGCCCAGCTCACCCAGCGCTGGGGGACCCGCCAGACGGCCAAGGGCAAGACGATCTGGGCGGAACAGCCGTTGGAGCCGGCGCTGCCGTCCGGCGTCTGATGGCGAGTCCGGGAACCCCACGCATCCCGGGTTCGGAGTCCCCGCCCGGAAGGAAACCGGCCATGAACCTGCTGCCGACCCCGACTGGCGCCACCTCCTGGACGAGATGGCCGACCCGGACACCACGCGGGCGTTCCGGCGCCTGGCCGAGACCGCGGCCTGACCTCAGCCCTTGACGGCTGCTGCGATCTGCGCGGCGGCCTGGGCGGGTGTGAGGTGCGTGGTGTCGACGACCTCGGCCTCGGCGTGCAGCCATGTGCGGGCCGCCTCGGCGTAGGGCTCGAGGTACCTGAGGCGGAACGGGGAGTCGGGGCCGAGGACCGTGTCCCCCGCGATCCGCCCGCGCAGGGTGTCCTGGTCGGCGTGGAGGACGAAGTGCCGTACCGGGATGGCGTGGTGGTCGAGGCCCGCGCTGATCTCGCGCCAGTACTCCTCGACCAGGACGGTCATAGGCATCACCAGGGTGCCGCCGGTGTAGTCGAGTACGCGGCGGGCGGTCTCGACGACGAGCGGCCGCCACGGTGGCCAGTGCTGGAAGTTGTCCGTCCCGGGCAGCCCCGGTGTGATGTCCATGAGTGTCTCGCCGACCTTCTCGGCGTCGAACACCCGTGAGTCCGGGAGCAGCCGCTGCACGAGTGCGCTGGTCGTTGTCTTGCCCGCACCATGGGTGCCGTTGATCCACACGATCATGGGACCTCACGCTAGTGGTTCACCGGTGTGGCCTAAAAAATCGAACACATGATTGAATTTGGCCATGCGAACGTTTCCCGACGACCTCGCCCAGGCGCAGCGGGAGTGGAGCGCCACCTACCGGCAACTGGCCGAGCGGCCCGGCCGCACGGAGCTGCGCCGGCGCCTGTACCGGCTGTCGGTCAAGGTGTTCTTCCACCCCTATTGGCAGCAGCGGCGCCCCGGCCCCGCCGCGTGGTGGGAACTGCGTGACCTGGGCCGTTCGGGCGGGGACGGTCATCGGTGGCATCGTCGATGACGAGCTGGGGTGCAGGGCCCGACTTCCCGGATGATCCTGAGGACATGTCCGCAGCGATACGCGTGACCGTGCATCCGCCGTCCGCCACAGGAGGCCGGCGCGTGCGCGTGGACGGCGAGATCCTCGGGCTGGCCCACAATGTGGCCGATGTGGCGGAGTTCCTCCGTCGAGCCGGGCTGGAGATCGACCCGTCGGATGTGGCGGAGGTGTCCTGGATCGACTGGCGCGGCGTGGGGCCGGAGCGCTGGGGCCCGGAGGCGGGCGGCTGACAGTGGCTTGCGGCGGGTCGCGGGGCAAGTTACTGGCGAGTTCGGTGGCTCGGTAAGATCCATTCCGACCATTGCAAGCCCTAACTGGGGGAACAGCTCATGACCAAGCGCTTCTCCGCCCTGGCCGTCTCCGCGGCCATCGTCGGCGGCCTCTTCATCACGTCGGTGCCCGCTCAGGCCGCCCCGTCCGCCAAGGCCGCCGTCACCTGCCACCCGAACCAGATGCGCCAGCAGATCGCCGACCTCAAGAACAAGGCCGCGAAGCTGAAGCAGCTAGGGGAGACCGCGGCGGCCAAGAGGACGCTCAACGAGGCGGCCGCCATCCAGAAGAAGCTCAACGCCTGCATCAAGGGTGACGACGAGGCCAGCAAGCCGTTCCCCGGCTAAGCCTCGGCCAAGCCTCCGGCTCCACGTGTGGCGCTGCCCGTCCGTTCCACGGATGGTCGGCGCCACGCGCTTTTCCATAGAGCTCGGCTGAGTCTTCCCGAGACCGCCGGCACCGCCGCACACCCCCGTTGACCGTGGCTGACTGCTCGATCTGGCACGGATCTGGCACGCGGACCCGACGCCACCTGCATTCGTCGAACGGCCGGCCTCTGCAACGTCCATCGACCCGCCACTCCAGGCCGGGGGCACTGAGGGGCCGTCATGGAGCGCACCTCGCCGCGGAGACGGGCATCCACGGCAGCCCGAATGTGACTGGAAACACAGGGCGGAAGGAATCCTGCCGTCCGGGCTCTCCGTCTTGCACGGTTGAACGGTCCGGGAGGTGCCGGACGCGCCGGGCCAGGAGTCGAGGTTTCAGTGACACAGACAGCAATGAGCGAACCCATGGCCGATGTGCGGGACATGTATATGGCGCACCGGATGTTCCGCCGGGAGTTCCGTCTTCTTCCGCAGCTCGTGCGTGACGTCAGGCCCGGTGACACCGAGCGGGCCTCGCTCGTCGCGGACCACGCGGACAAGATATGCGCGATCCTCGACGCCCACCACGAGGGTGAGGACGAGGTGATCTGGCCGCTTCTGCTCGCGCGCGGCGGTGAGCGGAGCGCGGCGATCGTGCCGGTCATGGAGAAGCAGCACCATGGCATCCACGAGGCGCTGACGACAGTTTCCTCGCTCTTCCCGGCCTGGCGTGCCACCGCGCGGGGAGGCGAGGAACTCGCCGCCGGCACCGATGCACTGGTCGACAGGCTGGTCGAGCACATGGCCATGGAGGAGGCGGAGATCCTCCCCTTGGCCAAGCAGTACGTGACAGCCACGGAATGGGCGCAGTTCGGCGAGCACGCCTTCTCGACCGTTCCGAAGAAGACCCTCGCCCTCGGCTTCGGCATGGTCATGTACGAGGGTGACGCCGAGGTGATCAAGGAAGTCCTCTCGAACGCGCCCTTCGTGCCCCGACTCGTGATGCCGCGTCTCGGCCCCCGCCTCTACGCCTCACACGCCAAGCGGGTGTACGGCACGGCCACTCCGCCTCGTCTCGGGAAGTGACGCGCTCAGCCGCACGGTACGGGCGAGCGCTCTGCGTCAGCGGGCCCTTCCCACGTTGAAGGCGACCCGGTTCCCCGTCAGCCGTCCGCACCGACGCGGCCCCACCGCGGCACGGCTGCCTGCCATCTCGGCCGGCGGTAGCTCCGAACACCGACTTCCACATCTGGAAGCAGCCACCGTGCTCCTGATCCTCGGCGTCCCGGACGTCGTGATCGACTCGATCACGGGTTGGGAGCCCGGGGGAGCGGCCCGGATGCGCGCTCGCCACGTGCATGTGACGGGGACCATGCTCCGCAAGGTCGCGCAGCAGGTCGGCGATGCGCTGTGGGAGCTCCCGGAAACCAACTGAGACGGAAACTGAGACGGACAACGTCGAAGGGCCCCACCGCGAACGGTGGGGCCCTTCGACTTCGTGCCCGGTGAGGCACTGGCGGAGGATACGAGATTCGAACTCGTGAGGGGTTGCCCCCAACACGCTTTCCAAGCGTGCGCCCTAGGCCTCTAGGCGAATCCTCCGCCGCAAACAATACAAGACGTTGAGGAGTGCTCGCGAACTCGTTCCCCACCGCTGACATCGGGTACTCTCTGGGAAGCCCCTCACGCGGCGCTATCTGACTGAACTCCCCCAGGGCCGGAAGGCAGCAAGGGTAGGTTGGCTCTGGCGGGTGCGTGGGGGGCCCTTGCGTTCCCGGGGGCTTGGACCGCCGGGGCCGGGTTGTCAGTGGGCGCCTATAACCTCGTATGCGTGTCGTCTCTCGCGCTGTACCGCCGCTATCGCCCGGAGTCGTTCGCCGAGGTCATCGGGCAGGAGCATGTCACCGACCCGTTGCAGCAGGCGCTGCGGAACAACCGGGTCAATCACGCGTACCTGTTCAGCGGTCCGCGCGGTTGCGGCAAGACGACCAGCGCGCGGATCCTCGCGCGGTGCCTGAACTGTGAGCAGGGTCCTACGCCAACCCCCTGCGGCGAGTGCCAGTCCTGCCAGGACCTCGCTCGCAACGGCCCCGGGTCCATCGACGTCATCGAGATCGACGCCGCGTCGCACGGTGGTGTGGACGACGCCCGTGAGCTGCGGGAAAAGGCCTTCTTCGGCCCGGCGAGCAGTCGCTACAAGATCTACATCATCGACGAGGCCCACATGGTCACGTCGGCCGGCTTCAACGCACTGCTGAAGGTCGTCGAGGAGCCGCCGGAGCATCTGAAGTTCATCTTCGCCACGACCGAGCCCGAGAAGGTCATCGGGACCATCCGCTCCCGGACCCACCACTACCCCTTCCGCCTCGTCCCGCCGGGCACCCTGCGGGACTACCTCGGCGATGTGTGCGGCCGGGAGAACATCCCCGTCGAGGACGGCGTGCTGCCGCTCGTCGTGCGCTCGGGCGCGGGATCCGTGCGTGACTCCATGTCCGTCATGGACCAGCTGCTCGCCGGAGCGAGGGAAGAGGGTGTGACGTATGCCATGGCCACCTCCCTGCTCGGGTACACGGACGGCTCGCTTCTCGACTCCGTCGTGGAGGCGTTCGCCACCGGCGACGGCGCCGCCGCCTTCGAGGTCGTGGACCGCGTCATCGAGGGGGGCAACGATCCCCGGCGGTTCGTCACCGACCTGCTCGAGCGGCTGCGGGACCTCGTCATCCTCGCCGCCGTGCCGGACGCCACGGAGAAGGGGCTCATCGACGCCCCGTCCGATGTCCTGGAGCGCATGCAGGCCCAGGCCGGCATCTTCGGCGCCGCCGAACTGAGCCGCGCCGCCGACCTCGTCAACGAGGGGCTGACCGAGATGCGGGGGGCCAACTCGCCCCGGCTGCAGCTCGAGCTGATCTGCGCGCGCGTGATGCTGCCCGCGGCGTACGGGGACGAGCGTTCCGTGATGGCCCGCCTCGACCGACTGGAGCGGGGCGTCAACTTCTCCGCGGGCGGCGGCGCCGGCATGCCCGCGATGGGGTACGTGCCCGGCCCCGACGCCCACGCGGGAGCGGGAGCCGCGCCGGTCCCACCGGGTGGCGGTCCCGCCGCGGCCCGGGCTGCCGTACGGGCGTCGGGAGGGCCGGGGCAGACACCCGCGGCCGGTCCCGGTGCCCCGTCGGGCGGTACGTCCGCCCCGGACCCGGCAGGGCAGGGTGCGCCCACGGGGCAGACCCTGCCCGCACCCGCAGCCCCGAGCGAGGCGCCGCAGAGCGGCCCCCGACCTCAGCCCTCCCAGGCTCCGCCCACCCCTGAGCCCGCACCCGAACCATCCACGCCCACTCCCGCCCCGGCGGCAGCCACCCCTCAGGCCCCTTCCGCCCCTGCCCCCGGCGCCTGGCCCACCGCGGCCCCCGCAGGCGGCGGCCGACGCCCCGGCGGCTGGCCCACGGCAACCCCTGCGGGCGGCGGCACACAGCCCCCGGCCCCGGCGGGCGGCACCCCGGCACCCGCACCGCAGCAGCCCCAGGCACCCGCACCGGCGCCCACACCCGCCCCCACCGCAGGCGCGGCCCCCGCCTACACACCCCCGAGCAGCGGCGTCGACCCCCGCATGCTCTGGCCGAACATCCTGGAGGCGGTCAAGAACCGCCGCCGCTTCACCTGGATCCTGCTCAGCCAGAACGCCCAGGTGGCAGGGTTCGACGGCACCACCCTCCAACTCGGTTTCGTCAACGCCGGCGCGCGCGACAACTTCGCGAGCAGCGGCAGCGAGGACGTCCTGCGCCAGGCGCTGGCCGAGCAGTTCAACGTCCAGTGGAAGATCGAGGCCGTCGTCGACCCGTCGGGCGGCGGCTCGGCTCCCCCGCCGGGCGGCTCCCCGGGCTTCGGCGGAGGCGGCGGCAGCTACGGCTCGGGCGGCGGTGGCAACAGCGGCTACGGCGGTGGCGGTGCGTCCGCCCAGCGCCCGGCCCCTCCCCAGCCCACGCCCACGGCGCCCACCCCGCCCCCGACTGCCTCCGCGTCGGCCGCCGCCCCGACCCCGGCGCCCGAGCCCTCGTACGCCCCGGAACCGCGTCCGCCGGTGAACATCGAGGACGACATCCCCGAGGACGACGACCCCGACCTCAACGAGTCGGCGCTCTCCGGCCGTGAACTGATCGTGCGGGAACTGGGGGCGACCGTGGTGGAGGAGTTCACGAACGAGTAGCGGGGCACGGCGCCTTGGAGGAACGTACAGGTCACGAACCCCCGGCCCCTCGTCACCCCGCACAAAAACCCCGTTAGGCTGACCCACGTGAAGGTCCTCGTCATCGGAAGCGGCGCCCGCGAACACGCCCTGTGCCACTCCCTGTCCCTCGACCCCGACGTCACCGCGCTGCACTGCGCCCCCGGCAACGCCGGCATCGCCGAGGTCGCCGAACTGCACCAGGTCGACGCCCTGGACGGCACGGCCGTGTCCGCACTGGCGGAACGGCTCGGTGCCGAGCTCGTGGTCGTCGGGCCGGAGGCACCGCTCGTCGCCGGGGTCGCCGACGCCGTCCGCGCGGCGGGCATCCCCGTCTTCGGTCCCTCCGGGGAGGCCGCGCAGATCGAGGGCTCCAAGGCGTTCGCCAAGGACGTGATGGCGGCGGCCGGCGTCCCGACCGCCCGCTCCTACGTCTGCACGACGCCCGCCGAGGTCGACGAGGCGCTCGACGCCTTCGGCGCCCCGTACGTGGTCAAGGACGACGGCCTCGCCGCCGGCAAGGGCGTCGTCGTGACCGCCGACATCGAGGCGGCCCGGACGCACGCGAACTCCTGCGAGCGCGTCGTCATCGAGGAGTACCTCGACGGCCCCGAGGTCTCCCTCTTCGCCATCACCGACGGCGAGACGGTGCTCCCGCTGCAGCCCGCCCAGGACTTCAAGCGGGCGCTCGACGGGGACGAGGGCCCGAACACCGGCGGCATGGGCGCGTACTCCCCGCTCCCGTGGGCCGACCCGAAGCTGGTCGACGAGGTCATGGAGACGGTCCTCCAGCCGACCGTCGACGCGATGCGCCGCCGCGGCACCCCGTTCTCCGGCCTGCTCTACGCCGGTCTCGCGATCACCTCCCGCGGGGTCCGGGTCATCGAGTTCAACGCCCGCTTCGGCGACCCCGAGACCCAGGTCGTCCTGGCCCGCCTGAAGACCCCGCTGGCCGGTGTCCTGCTGGGCGCCGCCAAGGGGGAACTCGCCGACCTGGAGCCTCTGCGCTGGAGCGACGACGCCGCGGTCACCGTGGTCGTCGCCTCGCACAACTACCCCGGCACCCCGCGCACCGGCGACCCGATCACCGGCCTCGACGAGGTGGCCGCCGAGGACGCCCCGCACGCGTACGTCCTGCACGCCGGTACCAAGCAGGACGGCGACTCGGTCCTGAGCGCCGGCGGCCGCGTCCTGTCCGTGACGGCCACCGGCAAGGACCTCACCCAGGCCCGCGAGCGCGCGTACCGGGCCGTGGCCCGCGTCCGGCTCGACGGCTCCCAGCACCGTACGGACATCGCTGCGAAGGCGGCGACGGGCGAATAGCCACCCCGAGCGCCCCACCCGGATAAACCCCGAAGGCCCCGAATCCGTCTCAGGATTCGGGGCCTGATCCATGCCGGGACCAGGGCCCGCCACCGTCCGGGACCAGGTCGCGCCACCTGCCGTGATCAGGGGCCTGATCCTCGCTGTCCGTCATCCACCTTTCCCCAAAGCCATTCCATCGAGTGACCGATGCCCCATCCGGCTGACGTGGGCCGAAGCCCCAACTAGGGTGCGGCGCAAGCGTTCCGGCACTTGGCCCACCGGCATTGCGATGTCAGTGGTGGGTGCCACAGTGGGGGAGTGAGCAAAGCCAGGACAGTTCGGACAGCCAGGGCAGCGCGGAGGGGGTGAGGTCCGGCCGTGACCGGTATGGGTGTGGAGATGGGTGCGCAGGCCGCGCGTGCCCGGGCCCTCGCGGTGCTGCGCATCCGCAGCCGCGCGCTGGCCGTCGCCCTGCTGCCCGCGGCGGTCGCCGTGGTGCTGCTCGCCGGCGTCTCCACGGGCCACTTCGTCGGCCCGGGCTGGCATGCCGCCCGCTGGGTCATCACCCCCGTCGCCGTCCTCGTCCTGCTCGCCGCCGCCGCGATCGCGCTGGTGGTCGCCCGCTCCCGCCCCGCCGTCAGTCCCACGGTGCCGATCGGCGAGGATCAGGCCCCGGACCTGTACCGGCTGGTGCGCGACCTCGCCGACCGCCTCGACGTCCCCGCCCCGTCCGCGATAGCGCTCACGCCGGACTGCGACAGCTGGCTGGAGGACCGCACCCACCCGTCCCACGGCCCGCCGCCCCCGGCGGAGGACCGCGACGAGGACGGTCTCAACGGCCTGCGCGGCGGAAGCCCGCGCGGCCCCCACCGCCGTACGCCGGCCGCTCCTGTCCTCGTCATCGGCTCCCCGTTCCTGTGGTGGATGCGGGTCGGCGAGCTGCGAGCGGTCCTCGCCCCGGTCGTCGCCGGTACGGGACCCTCGGCGCACCCGGACATAGCCCAGGCCCGGCGCTTCGTCCGGGGCCTGGACGCCGCTGTGGCCGTCGCCTCGACGCGCGGCCGTTGCCCTGGGTCGCGGGCGGTGTGCGCGGGCATCGGGTGGGTCGCCCGGGTGCTGCTGCGCAGTTGCCGGGACCACGCGACCGAGATGGAGCGGGGCGTGGCCGCCGCGGCCGCCGAGCGTGCACAGGCTGTGGATTACGGACTGCGGATCGTCGCGCAGGAACAGGTCGGGCTGGCGTACGCGGGCTGGGACCGGCTGCTGACGCGGGTCGCGCTGCCCGCCTGGCGGATGGGCCGCTGGCCGTCCCGCCTGGACGCGGGCGTCGTCGCCGCGCTCACCGAACTCTCCCGCCGGGACCGGCTGGCCGAGGGCTTCGCCTCCCGCCTGGGCGAGCGCCCCGCCTGTGACCTGCTCGAAGAGCCCGGCGCGGTCGACGAGGCCGCCTCACTCCTCGCCGCCCGCCTCTTCCACGGCGGGCCCGCCGAGCCCGGACCCGACTGGTCCCCGGTGGGCTGGCAGGAGTACCCGGAGGAAGTCGTCGACCGCAAATGGCGCACCGACGCGGCCCGCCTCCACCGCGTCCTCGACGCCCTCGGCGTCCGCCCCACCACCGAGGGCCCGGAAACCGACGGCCCCACCCTGGCCCGAGTCCTGGACCACCTGACGACCCCGGGCCCCACCGCGGCGTACCTCCACGACACGGGCCACCTTGAGCCATCCGGCGCCCAGAACCGGACGGCGGCGCCGGAACCCGGCTTCGGCCGGCCCACGGACCCGCACGCCGCCACCGCCCCGGCCTCCGACGCGCCTGCCGACTGTGATCAGGCCGCCGAGACGGACACGGCCTTCGGCCAGGTTGCCGACGCGGACGACTGTCACCACCGGGCTCCCGGTGCGACCGTCGGCCGCGGTGGGGACGTCGAGGCGGACGCCGGCCGCGGTCAGGCTGCCGACCCCCACCTCGGCCCCGACCAACCCCCCGCCACCGGCGACCAGGCCCTCAACGCCCACACCACTCCCACCCAGCCCCCCACCACAACCCCCAAGCCCCCCAAACCCCCCTACGCCTCCATGGCCGACGACCACCCCACCGATGACCAGGAGACCGAGCGCAGCTCCGCCCTCGCCGCAGGCATCACCGCCGAGTTGGCCCGTGAGGAGGCCGCGGCGCCGCCGGAGCGGACAGCGTCCCCGGACCCCGGTACGACCCTTCTGGACATCGACGCGCTCCCCCTCTTCCCGCTGCAACCGCCCCGCACCTCACGCGAGTTGCTCACGGAGCATGTGACGGCGATGGTGTGCTGCGCCGCGATGGACACCGCCGGCGCCGTGCCGGGGCTGGACTGGCTCGACGGCCCCACGCTCCTCATCAACGGCGAACGGGCCGCCGATCTGGCCCCCAGGGTCCTCAGCCTCATCGAGGACGGCGACCCGACGCCCCTGCGGGTCTGGCTCGTGGAGTCGGGGATACGCCCGGAGAAGCCGGTTCGCCTGGTCTGACGGCGGCCGTGCCCGCCGTACGCGGTCGGAACCCCCGGTTCCACTTTCGGCCAATTCGCAACGAATAGTGACAGGATGCGTGCGGAATGTGATGTGCTGGGACCGATAGCGCACATGGCAAGGGCTTACGACATACGACAGCCACAAAAAGCCCATGTCGCACGACAGAAACCGCAAGCCATCGCAAACAACCGCCTGCAACACAGGGGCACTTGCAGCAGACGCGCACCACACCACACGACGCTCGATGCACAACCACGGGGGAACGAGGGAGGGGTAGGGCATGGGGTCGGAGCAGATCCGCCGCTGGGAGTCGGGCGCACTGGCGCACGCCGTGACGGACCCCTTCGGCCAGGGCCCGGTCCCCTGGCTGCGCGGCAACGTGACGTACTTCGACGACACCGGCCAGGTCGTCCCCTGGTACGTCGACGGCCAGGCCCACCCGCCGACGTCGGACACCCCGAGGGTCCCCGCACCCCGCAGCGCCGGCCCCCGCTCGGCCGACGACGTCCGCCGCCAGATCAAGGGCTTCATCTCCACCGGCGCGGTCGCCCCCGGCGAGGCCGTCGACTTCCACATCACCGTCGACCCGCCGCAGGAATTCGCCGTCGACATCTACCGCATCGGCCACTACGGCGGTGACGGCGCCGCGAAGATCACCACCAGCCCCCGTCTCTCCGGCATCGTCCAGCCGCCCCCGCTCACCGCCGACCGCACGGTCTCCTGCCACCACTGGTGGCTGTCCTGGCGCCTGCAGATCCCGTCGTACTGGAGCATCGGCGCGTATGTGGCCGTCCTGACCACCGCCGACGGCTACCGCTCCCACATCCCGTTCACGGTCCGCGACAACCACCCGGCGGACCTGCTCCTGCTCCTGCCCGACGTGACCTGGCAGGCCTACAACCTCTACCCCGAGGACGGCCGTATCGGCGCCAGCCTCTACCACGCGTGGGACGAGGACGGCCGGCTGCTCGGCGAGGCCGACGCCGCCACGACCGTCTCCTTCGACCGCCCGTACGCGGGCGCGGGCCTGCCCCTGCACGTCGGCCACGCCTACGACTTCATCCGCTGGGCCGAGCGCTACGGCTACGACATCGCATACGCCGACGCCCGCGACCTGCACGCAGGACACGTCGACCCCACCCGTTACCGAGGCCTGGTCTTCCCCGGCCACGACGAGTACTGGTCGACGAACATGCGCCGCACCGTGGAGCTCGCCCGCGAGAACGGCACATCCCTCGTCTTCCTCTCCGCCAACTCCATGTACTGGCAGGTGGAGTTGGGCCCGTCCCCGTCCGGCGTCCCGGACCGCCTCCTCACCTGCCGCAAGCGCAAGGGCCCCGGCCGCTCGGTCCTCTGGCGCGAGATCGACCGCCCCGAACAGGAGGTGATCGGCATCCAGTACGCGGGCCAGGTCCCGGAGCCGCACCCCCTGATCGTCCGCAACGCCGACCACTGGCTGTGGGAGGCGACCGGCGCCCACGAGGGCGACGAGATCAAGGACATGGTCGCGGGCGAGGCCGACCGCTACTTCCCGCGCACCCCGCTCCCCGAGCACGAGGAGCGCATCCTGCTCGCCCACTCCCCGTACGCCGACCGCGAAGGCGCCCTGCGCCACCAGGAGACGTCCCTCTACCGCGCCACCTCCGGCGCCCTGGTCTTCGCGTCCGGGACGTTCGCGTGGTCCCCGGCACTGGACCGCCCGGGCCACGTCGACGCCCGAGTCCAGCGCGCCACCGCCAACCTCCTGGACCGCATCTGCAAGCGTGACTGAGCCCACCCAGCACATCCCCAGTCGCTCACCCAGCACACCCCCAGTCCAAGGTCAGCGCCCCGTACGGGACAATCGACCCATTGGACAGAACCACGGGGAGGAACCGTGTCCGGATTCGTAGAAAAGCCCGAGCCGATCCAGGTTCCGGGCCTGGTGCACCTGCACACCGGCAAGGTGCGCGAGCTGTACCAGAACGAGGCCGGTGACCTCGTGATGGTCGCCAGCGACCGTATGTCCGCCTATGACTGGGTGCTGCCGACCGAGATCCCCGACAAGGGCCGCATTCTCACGCAGCTCTCCCTGTGGTGGTTCGACCAGCTCGCCGACCTGGTCCCCAACCACGTGCTGGGCACCGGTGTGCCCGAGGGCGCCCCCGCCGACTGGGAGGGCCGCACGCTCGTCTGCAAGTCCCTCCAGATGGTGCCGGTGGAGGCCGTGGCCCGCGGCTACCTCACGGGCTCCGGCCTGCTGGAGTACAACGAGTCCCGCACGGTCTGCGGCCTCGCCCTCCCCGAGGGCCTCGTCGACGGCAGCGAACTCCCCGCCCCGATCTTCACCCCGGCGACCAAGGCCGCGGTCGGCGAGCACGACGAGAACGTCTCCTACGAGGAGGTCGCCCGCCAGGTCGGCGCCGACACCGCCGCCCAGCTGCGCCAGGCGACCCTCGCCGTCTACTCCCGCGGCCGGGACATCGCCCGCGACCGCGGCATCATCCTCGCGGACACCAAGTTCGAGTTCGGGTTCGACGGGGAGACGCTGATCATCGCCGACGAGGTCCTCACCCCGGACTCGTCCCGCTTCTGGCCGGCCGACCAGTGGGAGCCGGGCCGTGCGCAGCCGTCGTACGACAAGCAGTTCGTGCGCGACTGGCTGACCTCGCCGGCCTCCGGCTGGGACCGCAAGAGCGAGCAGCCCCCGCCGCCGCTGCCGCAGGAGGTCGTGGACGCGACCCGGGCGAAGTACGTGGAGGCGTACGAGCGCCTGACGGGCATGAGCTGGGCGTAACGCGAAAGGCCCCCGGAGAACCGGGGGCCTTTCGAAACTGAGCGAACGACGAGGTTCGAACTCGCGACCTCAACCTTGGCAAGGTTGCGCTCTACCAACTGAGCTACGTTCGCATGCGCCGTGGCGCGAGAACCACTATACCCAACCCCGCTCCCGCGCGAGACGCACCGCCGCGTGCCGGTTTTCCGCCCCGAGCTTGGAGACGGCGGAGGACAGATAGTTCCGCACGGTCCCCTGCGACAGCGCGGCCCGCTCCGCGATCTCCGCGACGGGCGCCCCGTCGGCGGCGAGTTCCAGCACCTCGGCCTCCCGGGCCGTCAGCGGCGAGTCCCCGGCGGCGATGGCGTCGGCGGCCAACTCCGGGTCGACGTAACGGTTACCGGCGTGCACGGTCCGGATGATCTCCGCAAGCCGCTGGGCGCTGACGGTCTTCGGGACGAACCCGCGCACACCCGCCGCAAGGGCCCGCTTCAGATGCCCGGGCCGCCCGTGACTGGTCACGATCAGCACCCGGCACCTGGGCAGTTCGGCCCGCAGCGATGTGGCGACCTTCACACCGTCCGCGCCGGGCATCTGGAGATCGAGGACGGCCACGTCCGGCTCGTGCGCCCGTGCCATCGCCAGCGCCTCAGGACCGGTCGCCGCCTCGGCGACGATCACCAGGTCGTCCTCCAGGGACAGCAGGGTGGCGAGCGCTCCCCGGATCAGATGCTCGTCGTCGGCGAGGAGCAGTCGTACGGGCCCTGCCGGGCGGCCGGTGGCCCGGTCGCTCCGCAGGACGGTCATACGGCGACCTCCCGCACGCCGGCCGCCGCCAGCGGCACCTCGGCCACCAGCCGGAACACCGCCTCGCCCACGTGACCGGCGTTCAGCGTCCCGTCCACCGCGGCCAGCCGCTCCCGCAGTCCGGCGAGCCCGGAGCCCCCACCCCCGTCGGAGGCTCCGGCAGCCCCGTCGTTCTCCACCGTCAACACCACGCGTCCCTCGCTCACCGTTACCCCCACCGAGCACCGCCCGGCATTCCCGTGCCGCAGCACATTGGTGGTCGCCTCCCGGACCACCCAGGCCAGCGCCGACTGCACCTCGACGGGCAGCCCCGCCGTCCCGCCGGTCACCCGGCACTCGATCCCGGCCGCCTTCAACACCCCCTGCGCACCGGCCAGCTCGACCTCCAGGTCGACCTCCCGATAACCGCGTACGACGTCCCGCACCTCGCGCTGCGACTCACCCGCGATCCGCTGCACCTCGATCATCTGCTCCACGGCCTCGGGCCGCCCGCGCCGGGCGAGCTGCACGGCGAGTTCGCTCTTCAGGGCGATGACCGACAGATTCCGCCCCATGACGTCGTGCAGATCCCGCCCGAACCGCAGCCGTTCCTCGGCGACGGCGAGCCGGGCCCGGGTCTCGCGGGCCTCGTCGAGTTCGTAGACCGCTTTGAGGAGCCAGACGGAGAACACCGCGATGAAGGCGAACAAACCGCTGCCGAGCAGCGTGATCAGGGTGATGACCAGCGCGGCGAAGGCGGACCCGCTGATCAGGAGCACGAAGAGTCCCGCACCCGCTGCGAAACCCGCGACGACGGCGGAGACCCGCCTGCGGCTGTGCACCCCCAGCGCCATGATGCCCACCCCGAAGAACACGACGGCGCCGAACACGCTGCCCGCCGCGGAGTCGACGCCGTCACCCTTCGGGCCGTACTCGACCACGGCGAGACCGGTGGCGGCGACCGCCGCGGTGACGGCGCCGAGCGTCCAGACCAGCCGTACGGGCGGCTCACGCCGATCGCACACCCAGTCCAGTGCCCGCGACACGACCAGGGAGCTGACCGCCGCGTGCGCGCACACCATGAGCAGCAACCAGCCGCCCAGCTCGGACGACATCTCGCCGATGACCGGCAGCGCGACCGACACGACCTCCATCACCGCGAAGAAGTGGAAGGAGCACCTCGTGTACGTCTCCACCTTCGCCGGTGTGCTCTTGCCCCGCCACCACGTTCCCGGCCCGCGCATGCGCCGTCCCCCCTGCCTCAGTGCCGTGGCTCCCATCGGAACCACCGTCGCACAGCCAACACGCCCAGGACCGTCCAGGCCAGCCCGGTCACCACGGGACCGATCGCCTCGTACGCCGACAGGTCGCCGGTCCAGCCACCCCGCAGCAGGGTGATCACCGGGGTCAGCGGCAGGAACTCGCACACCGACGCCACCCGGTCCGGCAGCACCTCGAGGGGGACGAACATCCCGGAGAAGATCATGGAGAGGAACACCACGGGCAGTGTCGTGACCTGCGCACTCTCGACGCTGCGGGTGAACGACGCGGTCACGGCGCCCAGCGACGCGCACAGCACGACCCCCAACAGCAGGCCCAGTACGGCGAGATGGGGAGCAGACGGCGCGCCCACGTCGAGCAGGACGGCGCAGCCGACCGCCAGCACCAGGCTCTGCGCGACGCCCGTGACCACGGCCGGCAGCGCGGCCCCGGCCAGGATCTCCCTGTCCTTGAGCTCGCCGGTGCGCAGCCGTTTGAGGACGAGCTCCTCGCGCCGCGCGGTGTAGACGGAGACGAGCGTGGCGTACACCGCGTAGAGCAGTGAGAAGCCGATCGAGGCGGGCAGGACGACCGTGCCGAGGGAAAGGCCGGCCTCCGCCAGGTCCATCCCCTTCGCCGCCTCCCGCACGCTGAAGGGCAGCAGCAGCGGCACGAACAGCGCCGCGAACAGCGTCCCCCTGCTGCGCCCGAGCAGCGTCACCTCCGCGCGGGCCAACGCCGTCATGCGTCCCACCGGGGTGGTCATCGCCGTACTCATGCCGCGTACTCCTTCGTCTCGGCGGCGCCGGCCGCCTCCCGCGCGATCCCCAGGAACGCCTCCTCCAGCGACGCCGGCCGGACGTCCAGCCGCCGCAGTTCCACCCCTGCCGTCTCCGCCCACACCAGGAGCCGGGTCGCGGTGCGCTGCAACTCGTGGGTGCGCAGCCGTACGACGCCCCCGTCGATCTCGTGCTCGCGCACGCCCATGTCGTCGAGGGGCGGCAGATCTCCCACGAAGTAGCCCTGAGGCAGCTCGAAGGAGATCCGCGAGGGCTGGGCCGCCGTCACCTCGGCCGGTGTCCCGGCGGCCGCGATGCGTCCCTCGTGCAGGATCGCGATGCGGTCGGCGAGGTTCTCGGCCTCTTCGAGGTAGTGCGTGGTCAGCAGCACGGTCGTACCGGCGTCGCGCAGCTCCCGCACCAATTCCCAGGTGTCCCGGCGCCCTTCGGCGTCGAGGCCGGTCGTCGGCTCGTCCAGGAACAGCACCTCGGGCCTGCCGAGCAGGGCCAGCGCCAGGTCCAGCCGCCGCCGTTCACCGCCGGACAGCTGCTTCACCCGCACCCCGGCCCGCCGCCCGAGCCCGACCATGTCCAGGGCCTCGGCCTCGGGCATGGCCCCGCTCACGCACCCCGCCCACATCCGCGCGGTCTCGGCGACGGTCAGCTCGGACGGAAAGCCGCCCTCCTGCAACATCACCCCGGTCCGCGGCCGTACGGCGTCCCGCTCGGCGTGGGGATCGTGCCCCAGCACCCGCACCCGCCCCGCGGCGGGCTGCGCGAGCCCTTCGAGCAGCTCGACGGTGGACGTCTTTCCCGCGCCATTGGTGCCGAGCAGCGCGAAGACCTCGCCGCGGTCCACGGAGAACGTGATTCCGCGTACCGCCTCGAACCCGCCCCCGTACACACGACGCAGGTCGGTGACCTCAATCACGTGTTCGTGTTCGTTGATGTTCATGACATCAGCGTCCCGGCGAACCGACGCCGGAAGCAGTGCGCGCTGTCATCACTCCGCATGACAAATGTCAGGCGGACGCTCGCCCCATAACGAAAAGACCCCGGTCCATCAGGACCGGGGTCTCATTCCCGAGCGGACGACGAGGCTCGAACTCGCGACCTCAACCTTGGCAAGGTTGCGCTCTACCAACTGAGCTACGTCCGCATTGCCCCCGACCGGCTCTCACCGATCGGTGCGAGCACCAGCCTACCTGATCCACTTCCGTGGTTCGGCCGGCGGTGCAGAGCGGGTGACAGGAATTGCACACTGCGCCTTCCCCCTGGAAGGGGGATGTTCTACTACTGAACTACACCCGCATGCTCGGCGAGCTGGGCTTTTTCTGCCTTGCTCGGCGGCGTGTCCCAGACATTAGCTGATCAGCAGGGGGGTAGCGCAAGTCGGTTGTCGCACCGGCTCAAGTCGGCCGTCCTCAGGGTGCGCTGACGGACCCTGAGGACAGGTCCTCGGAGCACCTCACTGGGCCGAGGCGAACGCCTCGTAGACCTTCTTGGGGATGCGGCCGCGGGCCGGCACCTCCATCTTGTTGGCCTGGGCCCAGGCCCGGACGGCCGCCGGGTCCGGGGCGACCTCGGTCTGCTTGTACGCCTTGCCTGACTTCGACCGCTTGCGGCCGGCGTCCACGTAGGGCGCGAGCGCCTTACGCAGTTTCTTGGCATTGGCTTCATTCAGGTCGATCTCGTACGACTTGCCGTCGAGTCCGAAGGCGATCGTTTCCGCCGCTTCCGAGCCGTCGATGTCGTCAAAGAGAGTGACCACGACCTTCTGCGCCACGAATATCGGTCCCTTCGTCCGGCATGTCATACAGCTCAGCTGGGATGACGTGCCGAGTGTCGGCTATTTGCCAATTCATTTGTACAGTGCCCGGCAATGCAATGTGAAGCCCGACTAAATCTGTCCGCGTGTCCGAGCGCAATACCTATCTGCGGCTGATCGGGGATCTTTCCCGTAACTTTTCGTGAACGCTCCCCTCCGGTACCTCATCGTGATGGCTGTCACGTAGCTTCCTACAACTCTACTCGCGTAGAAATTTTGTGCGGGTAGTCTGAAGGAACCTGCTCAGCACCACACACCGGGAGTGCCAGTGGCACGCGTCGTAGTCGACGTCATGCTCAAGCCGGAGATCCTCGACCCCCAGGGCCAGGCGGTGCAGCGCGCACTGCCGCGGCTGGGATTCGAAGGCATCTCGGACGTACGTCAGGGAAAGCGATTCGAACTGGAAGTTGACGGGCCGGTCGATGAGGCCGCGCTCGCGCGCATCCACGATCTTGCGGAATCCTTCCTCGCCAACACCGTGATCGAGGACTTCACCGTCAAGGTGGAGGAAGTCGCGGAGGCCGCGAAGTGACCGCTCGTATTGGCGTCGTCACTTTCCCGGGGAGTCTCGATGACCGGGACACTCAGCGCGCGATCCGTCTCGCGGGCGCAGAACCGGTCGCCCTCTGGCACAAGGACAAGGACCTCAAGCAGGTCGACGCCGTGGTGCTGCCCGGCGGTTTCTCCTACGGCGACTATCTGCGCGCCGGAGCCATCTCCCGGTTCTCGCCGGTGATGGAGACCGTCATCGAGCAGGCGAAGGCCGGACTGCCGGTCCTCGGTATCTGCAACGGCTTCCAGGTCCTCACCGAGGCGCACCTGCTGCCCGGCGGGATGCTCGGCAACGACCATCTGCACTTCATCTGCCGCGACCAGAAGCTGCGGGTGGAGAACGCGGAAACTGCCTGGACCAGTGATTACGAGAGCGGGCAGGAGATCCACATCCCGCTCAAGAACATGGACGGCCGGTACGTCGCCGACCAGTACACGCTGGACAAGCTGGAGGCCGAGGGCCGGGTCGCGTTCCGGTACGTCGACTTCAACCCGAACGGCTCGCTCAACGACATCGCCGGCATCACCAACGAGGCCGGGAACGTCGTAGGCCTCATGCCGCACCCGGAGCACGCCGTCGAGCCCCTGATCGGGTCGGGCCGCACCGACGGTCTCCCCTTCTTCACCTCGATCCTCAAGAAGCTGGTCAACGCATGAGCCGGACGCCTCTGGACACGGTCGAGCACGCGGCCGCGACCCCCGACGTCGAGCTGCCCTGGGCCGAACTCGGCCTGAAGAAGGACGAGTACGAGAGGGTCGTGGAGATCCTCGGCCGCCGGCCCACCGGTGCCGAGCTCGCCATGTACTCGGTCATGTGGTCCGAGCACTGCTCGTACAAGTCCTCCAAGGTCCACCTCCGCCAGTTCGGCGAGAAGGCCCCCGAGTCCGACGCGATGCTCGTCGGCATCGGCGAGAACGCCGGTGTCGTGGACGTCGGCCAGGGTTACGCCGTGACCTTCAAGGTCGAGTCGCACAACCACCCGTCGTACGTCGAGCCCTACCAGGGCGCGGCCACCGGCGTCGGCGGCATCGTGCGCGACATCATCGCGATGGGCGCGCGCCCGGTGGCGGTCGTCGACCCGCTGCGCTTCGGCGCCGCCGATCACCCCGACACCAAGCGGGTGCTCCCGGGTGTCGTCGCCGGCATCGGCGGCTACGGCAACTGCCTGGGCCTGCCCAACATCGGCGGCGAGGTCGTCTTCGACTCCTGCTACCAGGGCAACCCGCTGGTCAACGCCGGTGCCATCGGTGTGATGCGGCACGAGGACATCCACCTCGCGAAGGCGTCCGGCGCGGGCAACAAGGTCATCCTGTACGGGGCTCGCACGGGCGGCGACGGCATCGGCGGCGCGTCGATCCTCGCCTCCGAGACCTTCGACGACGCCAAGCCGTCGAAGCGCCCGGCCGTCCAGGTCGGCGACCCCTTCCAGGAGAAGCTCCTCATCGAGTGCACCCTGGAGGCCTTCGCCGAGAAGCTGGTCGTCGGCATCCAGGACCTCGGCGCGGCCGGCCTGTCCTGCGCCACCTCCGAGCTGGCCTCGAACGGCTCCGGCGGTATGCGCGTCACCCTGGACGACGTCCCGCTGCGCGACTCCACGCTCTCGCCCGAGGAAATCCTCATGAGCGAGTCGCAGGAACGCATGTGCGCGGTCGTCGAGCCCGCGAAGGTCGACCGGTTCCTGGAGATCTGTGAGAAGTGGGACGTCATCGCCACCGTCATCGGTGAGGTGACCGACGGCGACCGCCTGGAGATCTACTGGCACGGCGGCAAGATCGTCGACGTCGACCCGCGCACCGTGGCGCACGAGGGCCCGGTCTACGAGCGCCCCTACGCCCGCCCGTCCTGGCAGGACGAGCTGCAGGCCGACGACGCGAACAAGCTGCCCAGGCCCACGACTTCGGCCGAGCTGAAGGACCAGGTCTTCAAGCTGGTCGGTTCCCCGAACCAGGCCTCCAAGAAGTGGATCACCTCGCAGTACGACCACTTCGTGCAGGGCAACACCGTCCTCGCCCAGCCCGAGGACTCCGGCATGATCCGCATCGACGAGGAGACCGGCCTCGGCGTCGCCATCGCCACGGACGGCAACGGCCGGTACGCGAAGCTCGACCCGTACCACGGTGCCCAGCTGGCGCTGGCGGAGGCGTACCGGAACGTCGCCACGACCGGCGCCAAGCCGCTCGCGGTCTCCGACTGCCTGAACTTCGGCTCGCCCGAGGACCCGGCGGTGATGTGGCAGTTCGCGGAGGCCGTCCGCGGACTGGCGGACGCCTGCCTGCAGTTGGGCACCCCGGTGACCGGCGGCAACGTCTCGCTCTACAACCAGACCGGCGAGGTCGCCATCCACCCCACGCCGGTCGTGGCGGTCCTCGGCGTCATCGACGATGTCGCGCGCCGCACGCCGGTCGCCTTCCAGGAGGACGGGCAGCTGCTCTACCTCCTCGGCGACACCCGTGAGGAGTTCGGCGGTTCGGCCTGGTCGCAGGTCGTGCACGACCACCTCGGTGGTCTGCCGCCCCAGGTCGACCTGGAGCGCGAGCGGCTGCTCGCCGAGATCCTGATCTCCGCCTCCCGGGACGGCATGATCGACTCCGCGCACGACCTGTCCGACGGCGGTCTGATCCAGGCGGTCGTGGAGTCGGCGATGCTCGGCGGCAAGGGCGCGCGTCTGGTCGTACCGGACGGGCTGGACGCCTTCACCTTCCTCTTCTCCGAGTCGGCGGGACGCGCGGTCGTCGCCGTGCCGCGCTCCGAGGAGCTCCGCTTCAACGACATGTGTGGTGCTCGGGGCCTGCCGGTCACCCGCATCGGTGTCGTCGACGGCGACTCGGTGGAGCTGCAGGGCGAGTTCGCGCTCTCCCTGGAGGACCTGCGCGAGACGCACGAGGCGACGATTCCGGCGCTGCTGAAGTAGACGAGGGGCCTACGGCTCCGAAGCCCCCGTCCGGTCGCCGGGCGGGGGCTTCGTCGTACCGCCTCCCGGGTGCCCGCGCCTCAAGGCTTGCACGTAATTACGTACTTCCGTAATATCGAAGCGTGGAACTCGAACAACGCGTCGCCGACCTCGAGCGACGGCTGGCAGCGCTGGAGAGCGCGCAGCAGACCGCCCCCCGTATCGGCGAGGGCGACTTCTGGGCCCTGCAGGGGTTCAAGGAGCAGTTGGCCGAGCTGGGCGCGGCCGACGGCGGAGTGCTGTTCACCGGTGCGGTACGGCTGCCGACCGGGGAGCGGTACGAGTGGCAGCACGGCGCGCTGACCGAGGGGCTGCTGGACGCCGAGCTCACCGAGGCCGCCGAGTCCTTCGCCGCCCTCGGTCACCCGGTCCGGCTCCGGCTGCTCCGCGAGGTCATCGCCGGCCGCCGCACCGCCGCCGAACTGGCCGAGCTGGACGAGGTCGGCACGACCGGCCAGATCTACCACCACCTGCGCCAGCTCACCGGCGCGGGCTGGCTGCACACGACCGGCCGGGGCCGCTACGAGGTGCCGCCGGGGCGGGTCGTACCGCTGCTGGTGGCGCTGTCGGCGGCCCGTCCGTAACGAGGTCCGCAGCAAGCCCCGGAGCAAGTCCTGAAACGGGGACCGAAAGAGGGACCGAAAGAGGGACCGACCCAGAGGGGGAACGATGTCCGCACGCAAGCTCGCCATGGTGACCTTCCGCGGCCTCCAGCTGGCCTTCATCGGCCTGGTGATCGCCCATATCTGCTTCGGTTGGGGCTACCCGGTCTGGTGGGACTTCCTGCCGCTGGTCCTGGCGTACGTCGTCGTCACCGTCGTCAATCGCTGGGGCGGCGCCCCGGACAGCTCGCGCCGGGCCACGGAACCTCTCGAGGTCGCCCCGCCGGTCACCGGCCGCTGGTCCGCGCTGAACAGCCCGGCCGACCGCACCCCGAGCCACGGCGTCCACTCCCACGGGCAGACGTACGCCATCGACATCCTCGCCGAGCCGGAACCCGGCGGGCGCCCCGGCTTCCACTGGCTGTGGCCGATCGCCCGGCGCCCCCAGGACTTCCCGGCCTTCGACGAACCGATCCTCACGGTCGCCGACGCCACGGTCGTGCGTGCGGTCGACGGACAGCGCGATCACCTGAGCCGCAACTCGCTCGCGGGACTGCTGTACCTGATGCTGATCGAGGGCTCGGTCCGCGAGATGGCGGGCCTTCGCCGCATCCTCGGCAACCACCTGATCCTGGATCTCGGCAACGGCACCTACGCGGCCTACGCCCACCTGCGGCGCGGCTCGCTCGCCGTCCGGGAGGGCGACCGGGTGCACGCCGGGCAGGTCATCGCCCGCTGCGGAAACTCGGGCAACTCCTCGGAGCCGCACCTCCACTTCCAGCTGATGGACGGCCCGGACCCGGACAGCGCCCGTGGTGTGCCCTTCCGCTGGCGCGGCGTCGGGGTGCCGCGCAACCAGGAGGTGTTCGAGGTGGTCCGCCCGGTTGTCGGTGCCGACGACTAATCTCGCGTCCATGCCCCCGGCCAAGAAGCGCGCCCGCACCTACGACCCCGCCAAGATCCGCACCGCGGTCCTCACCCAGTTCGGGCATGTACGCGACGCCGTGCGCACCCTCACCCCCGAGCAACTCGCCCTGCCCACCCGCCTGGAGGGCTGGACCGTACGGGACCTGGCGGCGCACGTGACCATGGCCGTGCGGGACGTGAGCCGCAGCCTCGACCGGGACGAGCCGGCGAAGGCGGACCTCACCCTCCTGGACTGGCCCTTCGCCACTGCGGCCCGCGCAGGCGACATCGACGACGGGACCCGCGATCTCGCCGCCGCCAACGCCGACCTGGCCGCCCTCTACGCCCGCACCGAGGAAGACCTCACGCAGCGGCTGGCGGACGCCCCCGGCGACCGGCTCCTCGCAGCCCGCACCGGCGCGATAACCCTCGCCGACCACCTGGTCACCCGCACCGTCGAACTCGTCGTCCACTCCGACGACCTGAACGCCGCCGTCCCCGGCCTCGACATCCCGTACGACCGTCAGGCCCTCGCCGCCTGCACCCGCCTCCTCGCCGACGCGCTCGCCGTGAAGGCGCCCGGCGGGTCGACCGAGGTGCGGATCCCGCCGTACGCCGTCGTGCAGTGCGTGGAGGGGCCGAGGCACACCCGGGGCACGCCGCCGAACGTCGTCGAGACCGACCCGCTGACCTGGATCCGGCTGGCGACCGGGCGGGTGGCCTGGCACGCGGCCGTCGCGGAGGCCAAGGTGCGTGCGAGCGGGGAGCGGGCGGATCTGGGCGGGTTGCTGCCCCTCATGGGGTGAGGCGGGACCTGCGAAAGAGCCGGTCACGGCAGCCGGAAGGCGGGACGCGGCCGGCGTGCCCCCGTCCGGCCTCACAAGCGGAACCAGTCTCGCGCCCCTCCCGTCCCACCGGCATGAACACACTCGGCACACTCGGCAAGGACAAGAAGCGACTGGCCACCGTCGCCGCGCTGACCCTTCTCCCGCTCGCCGTGGCCTGCGGCAGCGAGGACGCCGGCAGTGACACGGTCGGCTCCGGGGCGTCGGCCTCCGTCACCGGCGCGCACTGGGCCGTCGACGAGGTCACCGTCGACGGAAAGAAGAGCGCCGCCCCGAGCAACGCCTATGTGCGCATCGCCGACGGCGGCGCGGTCAAGGGCAACCTGGGCTGCAACAACTTCGGCGCCGACGCCGCCTTCACCGACAGCAAGGTCACCTTCGACAAGATGCAGGCGACCGAGATGGCCTGCGAAGGCGTCACCCCGGACTTCGAGGTGAGCCTCGCCCGCACGCTCTCCGACGGCAACCTCACCGCCGAGGTCGACGGCGACAAGCTCACCCTCACCACCGCGGACGGTGACCGCGTCGCCCTCACCAAGGAGAAGGCGGCCCCGCTTCAGGGCACGAAGTGGGCCATCACCAGCCCCGACACCGACGGCAAGGCCCACCTCACGTTCGACGAGAAGACCGGCCTGGTCAACGGCAGCCTCGGCTGCAACAAGGTGAGGGCCGAGGCCACGGTCCGCGACGGCAGTATCACGCTCGGCACGGCGTCCACCACGCGAATGATGTGCGACACCTCACTCATGAATACGGAGAAGACCCTCCTGGGCCTCTTCGACGGCACGGTGAAGTACCGATTGGATCACCGCACCCTTACGCTGACCAGCGAAAACGGCGAGCGCGTAAACGCGTCCGCCGCTGAGTGATCCTTTACTGCCGCGTATCCCCAATTCGGACCAGTGGTCGATCTCGCCTACACTCGGAGCCGTGCCACGTGGTGACGGTCGACTCAATCACGATCTGCTTCCCGGCGAGAAAGGCCCCCAGGACGCTTGTGGCGTCTTCGGTGTCTGGGCTCCGGGTGAAGAGGTCGCAAAGCTCACGTACTTCGGGCTCTACGCCCTCCAGCATCGGGGCCAGGAATCCGCGGGAATCGCGGTCAGTAACGGCTCCCAGATCCTCGTCTTCAAGGACATGGGCCTGGTCTCCCAGGTCTTCGACGAGACCTCTCTCGGATCGCTCCAGGGTCACATCGCAGTGGGCCACGCCCGCTACTCGACCACCGGTGCCTCCGTGTGGGAGAACGCCCAGCCGACGTTCCGCGCCACCGCGCACGGCTCCATCGCGCTCGGCCACAACGGCAACCTGGTCAACACGGCGCAGCTTGCCGAGATGGTCGCCGACCTGCCCAAGCAGGAGGGTGGCCGCACCCCGCGCGTCGCGGCCACCAACGACACCGACCTGCTCACCGCGCTGCTCGCGGCCCAGGTCGACGAGGACGGCAAGCCGATGACCATCGAGGAGGCCGCCCACACGGTCCTTCCGCAGGTCAAGGGCGCCTTCAGCCTCGTCTTCATGGACGAGAACACCCTGTACGCGGCCCGCGACCCGCAGGGCATCCGCCCGCTGGTCCTCGGCCGCCTGGAGCGCGGCTGGGTCGTCGCCTCCGAGTCCGCCGCCCTCGACATCTGCGGCGCCAGCTACGTCCGTGAGGTCGAGCCGGGCGAGTTCATCGCCATCGACGAGAACGGCCTGCGCACCTCGCGATTCGCGGAAGCAAAGCCCAAGGGCTGTGTCTTCGAGTACGTGTACCTGGCTCGCCCGGACACCGACATCGCCGGCCGGAACGTATACCTCTCCCGCGTGGAGATGGGCCGCAAGCTCGCGAAGGAAGCCCCGGTCGACGCCGACCTGGTCATAGCGACCCCGGAATCCGGCACCCCGGCCGCCATCGGCTACGCGGAGGCGAGTGGCATCCCGTTCGGTGCGGGTCTCGTGAAGAACGCGTACGTCGGACGTACGTTCATCCAGCCCTCGCAGACCATCCGCCAGCTCGGCATCCGTCTGAAGCTGAACCCGCTGAAGGAAGTCATCAAGGGCAAGCGCCTGGTGGTCGTCGACGACTCCATCGTGCGCGGCAACACCCAGCGGGCCCTGGTCCGCATGCTCCGCGAGGCGGGAGCGGCCGAGGTCCACATCCGGATCTCCTCTCCCCCCGTGAAGTGGCCCTGCTTCTTCGGCATCGACTTCGCCACCCGCGCCGAACTCATCGCCAACGGCATGACGATCGACGAGATCGGCACCTCGCTCGGCGCCGACTCCCTCTCGTACATCTCCATCGACGGCATGATCGAGGCGACCACCATCGCCAAGCCGAACCTCTGCCGCGCCTGCTTCGACGGCGAGTACCCGATGGATCTCCCGGACCCCGAGCTGCTCGGCAAGCAGTTGCTGGAGACGGAGCTGGCCGCCGGCCCGGCCGCCACGGCCGCCGCCGACGCGATCCGCCGCCCGTAAGCGGCCCGTGCTGTGCCTTTTCAAGAAACGCCTGCCGTACGACACGAAGGTTCTCACTAGCCATGTCTGAGACAACTGGTGCCAGCTACGCAGCCGCGGGCGTCGACATCGAAGCGGGCGACCGCGCGGTCGAACTGATGAAGGAGTGGGTGAAGAAGACCCAGCGCCCCGAGGTCCTCGGCGGCCTCGGCGGTTTCGCCGGTCTCTTCGACGCCTCCGCCCTCAAGCGCTACGAGCGCCCGCTGCTGGCCTCCGCCACCGACGGTGTCGGCACGAAGGTCGACATCGCCCGCCAGCTGGGCGTCTACGACACGATCGGCCACGACCTGGTCGCGATGGTCATGGACGACATCGTGGTGTGCGGTGCCGAGCCGCTGTTCATGACCGACTACATCTGCGTCGGCAAGGTCCACCCCGAGCGGGTCGCCGCCATCGTCAAGGGCATCGCCGAGGGCTGTGTGCTCGCCGGCTGCGCCCTGGTCGGCGGCGAGACGGCCGAGCACCCGGGTCTGCTGGGCGAGAACGACTTCGACGTGGCCGGCGCCGGTACGGGCGTCGTGGAGGCCGACCGGCTGCTGGGCGCGGATCGCATCCGTAAGGGTGACGCGGTGATCGCCATGGCGGCCTCCGGCCTTCACTCGAACGGGTACTCGCTGGTCCGGCACGTCCTGCTGAACCAGGGCGGCCTCGCCCTGGACGCGCAGATCGACGAGCTCGGCCGCACCCTCGGCGAGGAGCTGCTGGAGCCCACGAAGATCTACTCGCTGGACTGCCTGGCCCTCACCCGCACCACGGACGTGCACGCGTACAGCCACATCACCGGCGGCGGCCTCGCGGCCAACCTGGCCCGGGTGATCCCGGACAACCTGCACGCGATCGTGGACCGCTCCACCTGGACCCCCGCCCCGATCTTCGACCTCGTCGGCAAGACCGGTCAGGTCGAGCGTCTGGAGCTGGAGAAGACGCTGAACATGGGCGTCGGCATGATCGCGATCGTGCCGGAGGAGTCCACGGACGCGGCGCTCGCCACGCTCGCCGACCGCGGGGTCGACGCGTGGGTCGCCGGCGAGATCACGGACCGGGGCGACCACGAGACGGGCGCCGCCCTGGTGAGCGACTACAACGGCTGACGCCTGCGAAGGCAGCGCAAAACCCGGTCCGGCGGGTAACCGCTCAGGACCGGGTCAGGCACTGCTGGATAGTCAAGCGCCGCGGCGTTGTTGCGACGTGGGACCGGACTCGTCGTCCTCGTCGTCCTCATCGTCGTTGTAATAGTCCGCGTACTGGGCGTACGGGTCGTCTTCTTCGTCGTCGTCCTCGAACGGCTCGCCGTTCGGCGGCTGGCTCGAAGTCGAAGCGCCCAGCTCGTTGGCCAGACGCGACAGGTCAGTCCCGCCGCTGTTGTACTTCAGCTGGCGGGCGACCTTCGTCTGCTTGGCCTTGGCCCGGCCGCGCCCCATGGCTCGACCCCCTCGGTGACGGGGCTCGACGGCCCCAGAGTCTTGACACGCGTTCATGATCTGGAACGGGCTCTCCTCGGAGAGACCGGTCCGTAGGGCTTCCACGGTACCTGAGCCCGCGCCCATACGGTACGTCGCCCGCACCACGTGCCCGGTCCCACAACCCTCGGGGTGCCCCGTCCCCGCTGGTCAACCGCGATTTTAACCACTTATTGGCGGTCGACCCGCCGGTAGAAGTGAGAGTTCTCTCCAACTGCCCACCGGCGGGTACCGCTCAAACCCTCGTTAGGGCTTCCGGATGATCGATTGCCGCCCGGATCAGAGCGCCCTGCGTGCCTCCGCCATCCGCTGCTCGGCGATCCGGTCGGCCGCGGCGGCCGGCGGAATCCCATCCGCGTTCGCACGTGCGAATATGGCCAGCGTGGTGTCGTAGATCTTCGAGGCCTTCGCCTTGCACCGGTCGAAGTCGAAGCCGTGCAGCTCGTCGGCGACCTGGATGACACCGCCGGCGTTCACCACGTAGTCGGGCGCGTAGAGGATCCCGCGGTCGGCGAGGTCCTTCTCGACGCCCGGGTGGGCGAGCTGGTTGTTGGCCGCGCCGCACACGATGCGGGCGGTCAGCGCCGGCACCGTGTCGTCGTTCAGGGCCCCGCCGAGCGCGCAGGGGGCGTAGATGTCGAGGTCCTCGACGCGGATCAGGGTCGCGGTGTCGGCGACGGCCGTCACCGACGCCGGGTGCGCCGCGACGATCCTGCCGACGGCCTCCTCGCGCACGTCCGTGATCACGACCTCGGCGCCCTCGGCCACCAGGTGCTCGACCAGGATGTGGCCGACCTTGCCGACGCCCGCGATGCCGACCTTGCGGCCGCGCAGCGACGGGTCGCCCCACTGGTGCTGGGCCGAGGCCCGCATGCCCTGGTAGACGCCGAAGGCGGTGAGCACGGAGGAGTCGCCCGCGCCGCCGTTCTGCGGGGAGCGCCCGGTCGTCCAGCGGCACTCGCGGGCCACGACGTCCATGTCGGCGACGTACGTACCGACGTCGCACGCGGTGACGTAGCGGCCGCCCAGGGAGGCCACGAACCGGCCGTACGCCAGCAGCAGCTCCTCGGACTTGATCTTCTCCGGGTCGCCGATGATCACGGCCTTGCCGCCGCCGTGGTCGAGACCGGCCATGGCGTTCTTGTAGGACATCCCGCGCGCGAGGTTCAGCGCGTCGGCGACGGCCTCTTCCTCGGTCGCGTACGGGTAGAAGCGCGTACCGCCGAGGGCGGGGCCCAGTGCGGTGGAGTGGATGGCGATGACGGCCTTGAGGCCGCTGGCGCGGTCCTGGCAGAGCACGACTTGCTCATGACCCCCCTGGTCCGAGTGGAACAGGGTGTGCAGGACGCCGTGTGTTACGTCGGTCACTGTGGTGACTCCTGAGTACGGTGCGGCGATTGGAGCTGGCTCCCGTACGGGTGGCGGGAGAGCTGTTGAGCATGAGATTAAACCCGTCGGCGCCCGTCCGACCCGCAGTGCTCAGGATCACCTACTCCCGGAGTGCACCCGTGCGACGATTTGCATAGTTTTCCCGCACGTTTGTGAGCGGGTTTCGCAGGTTTCCCTGGCAGACGGCGGGGGAGGGAGCAGGCGTGCCCAAGGTGTCCTCGGTGATCGTCCCGTACGCGACCTATCTGCGGGTGTACGAGCCACTGGCCGCCTTCCCGGAACCGGAGCGCGACCACTGGGCCCGCTACGCCCGCCGCGCCGACCGGCCCTCGTACCAGGACGAACTGCGCCGCTCCCTGGCCGACTTGCTGCCCACGCCGCCCATCCCCGTGCCGGTGCACGAGAGCGGCGACGCCTTCGTGCTCGAGGTCGAGGGCGTGCTGTGCGTGTGCCCGTGGCGCACCCGGCTGCGCGGCTGGCAGGCCCTCGAGGAGCTCGGCGACGAGCTGCCCAGGCCCGTTCTGGACGCGGTGCTGCCGGAGGTCGTACGGCGCCAGGCGGCCCAGGACTACGAGCGCTGGCTGGCCCGCAACCCGGACGCCCGGCCGTGGATCCGCACCTCGACCTGGCAGGTGCCGCTGCACTGGTTCGTGCTGGTGTCGGACGGGGAGCGGCGCTTCGACAAGGGCTCGGGCGAGATTCCTCCGATGCTGCGCTACCGGACGCCGATGGTGCAGGCGCGGCGCCGGGTGGCGCGGGCCCTGCGGACCCTCAAGGACGCCGTCGACGAAGGGCCCCTCATCGACGGCCTGGTGGACGTCGGCCGCTGGCTGGAGGAGTTCCATCCGCGCTCACTGGTCGAGCTGGACTACGGCGGCCTGGTGCACACGCTGCCGGCCGGCGAGCTGGAGGACGACCACTCGGCGGCGGACGTGGCCGACGGCATCGACGCGCTGCGGCGCGGCGACGGGGCGGCCGCGGGGACGGCCTACGGGCGGCTCGTGGAGCGCTGGCGGTCGGTACGGGACCGGCGTTCCGCCAACTGAGCGGTCCGGGTGAGACGTCATGACTCGTGTGACGTAACGAACTGTGTGATGTAACGAACTGGCGTTTGACGAAACGCCCGTTTTGGGGTTTCGTGCTCGCTCTGGGGTTCCTGATGTCTCGTCAACATGGGACGTAGGCCCCGATCCGGGCGTACTGCGCGAAGGATCCATCAATGCGCGTAAGCGTGACGGACCGCACTTACGCGGCTCTTGCGCCCCTAACCCCTCCTCGTGCCAAAATAGGACAAGGAGTCCGGGGAGGACTCTCGCTCGACATTGCACGCTTTGGGGGGTCTTGAGACTCCTGCACGCCACTGTGACTGATCGTCACAGTGGCGTGACTGTCCGCTATGGCATGGTCCATCGGCTTCCGTCGCTGATGAACACCTGGGAGGGCAATTCCATCGGTTTGGCCGACGCGGCTGGACAGATGGTGTAGTTGTAGTGCCGAGGACAAGCCGTTCGTCCTATAACCGACTCGACTCGCGTCCGCCATTTCGGGCAACGCGGGTCAAGGTGCAGAATTTAGAGGAAAGAACCGAGAAGGTTCGGTTCTCCCGAGGAGGCCGCTCATGACCGCTCGCACCCCTGATGCCGAGCCGCTGCTGACCCCGGCTGAGGTCGCCACCATGTTCCGCGTCGACCCCAAGACGGTCACGCGGTGGGCGAAGGCCGGGAAGCTTACTTCCATCCGTACGCTCGGCGGACACCGCCGCTACCGCGAGGCTGAGGTCCGCGCACTGCTCGCGGGCATCCCGCAGCAGCGCAGCGAGGCCTGAACAACTCCATAACCGGGCAAAACGGCAGTTCCCCCAACCGTCGTGGCGCCCGACCCCTAGCTCCAAGCGACGCGGGTTCTGCCCCAACAGAGCCCACGCCCAAGCCCATCAGAGCACTTCAGGCACGCAACAAGGGTGCGTCGTGGATCGCGCTGGACTCCGCCGAGTCCAGCGCGATCTTTTTTGTGCGCAGGATGTGTGTCGGCAGGTGGTCCTGTGGGCGGCCTTGTCGGAGTCTGGGGAGGGGCGTCGGATCTCCTGTGGACTCGCCCTGAGGGTCACTCAGCGTGCACTGGGCGATCGCCGGAAGCTGGTGCAATTGCACATATTAAATTGACCAGTTGTAGGCGAGGTGTAAGTACCAGGCTTACGGAAACTCATGCGGTGACACCCGTCACATGGCGCGGTGCTTGTTGCCTCTGACTCACGTGCGCTATTGGGGCACACGACTTCCAGTGCCCCACGGCGGGACGGCAGTTGACGTTGCCCGCGCTCACGCCGAGGACGCGGCCTCGTCCTCGGCGACCTCCTCGGGAGGCGGGGCCGGCTGCGCGGCGCGAGGGGCGGGGTGCGGAGCGGAAGCCATCGCCAGACGCAACAGGTGATGGCAGATCGGGCAGTGGCGAGTGAGATGTCGTGGATAGCAGGAGGCGGCCGACAGGTGCGCACGGAGCAACGCCCGCGTCTCGTGCCTAGTCGATGCCGCCATACGCCACCTCCAGGGGGCCACGCCGGGAAGAGCCCTGATTTCTGGGTACCGAGCGAATGTGACTCCGTCAAGATGGCAGGGGGCTCCCCCAGCCGCCGCCGGGCGGTGCGAAACCGGCGCCGGACACGAAGAAGGCCCGCTTCCCTTGCCGGGATGCGGGCCGATCTCGTTCGCTGCGGTCCTGACGGGATTTGCTGTACCCGATTGCGGCTGCGCCGCGGGCACGGCCTCCACCTTGGCAGGCAGGGGGCGGGTGGTGGGCATGAAGAAAGGCCCGCTTCCCTTGCCGGGATGCGGGCCTATCTCGTTCACTGCGGTCCTGACGGGATTTGAACCCGCGGCCTCCACCTTGACAGGGTGGCGAGCACTCCAAACTGCTCCACAGGACCAGGTTTTGCGGCGCCATTCGTGCGTTGCGCTGCGAGAAGAGACTGTACAGGAGGGTGAGCCCACTGGTCGAACTCACCCTGCGTGCACGGACGGTTACGGCGCCAGCGCGTCGATCGTCTTCACGATCCGCTTGTCCGAGATCGGGTACGCCGTGCCCAGCGCGTGCGCGAAGTAGCTGACGCGGAGCTCCTCCAGCATCCAGCGGACGTCCAGCACCTGCGAAGGCATCGGCCGGCCCTGCGGCATCTGCTCCAGCAGCCAGGCGTACTCGTCCTGCATCTCGTGAACCTTCTCCATGCGCGCCGAGTCACGCTGGACGTTCGTCGGCATCTGCTGGAGGCGCCGGTCCACCGCGATCAGGTACCGCATGAGGTCGGGCAGGCGGCGCAGACCCGCCTGTGTCACGAAGCCGGGCTTCACGAGGGCATCCAGCTGCTTGCGGACATCCGTGAGATTTGCCAGCAGGACAGGGCTGCGAACGCCCTTCAAGCGGCGCTCAGCGGCCTGCCAGGCCGCCAGCACCTGCTGTACCTGGCCCACCGCACGGACCGTCGTGTCGACGATCTCGGCACGCACCTTGTCGTACAGCTTCCGGTGCGACTCCTCGTCCCACGCCGGCCCGCCGAAGTCGCCGATCAGCTTGTCCGCCGCCGCCATCGCGCAGTCGTCGAAGAGGGCCTGGATCGAACCGTGGGGGTTGGCGGACAGGGCGAGCTTCTGGGCGTTCGTCAGCTTCTCCGACGCGAACTTCGCCGGATTGACCGGAATGTTGCGCAGGATCAGGCGGCGGGTGCCCTTCCACATCGCCTCCGCCTGCTCCGCCTCCGTGTCGAAGAGCCGGACCGAGACCGTGTCGCCGTCGTCCACCAGCGCCGGGTACGCCTTGACCGGCTGGCCGGCCCGGCGGGTCTCGAAGACGCGGGTCAGCGAGCCGATGGTCCAGTCGGTCAGGCCCTTGCGTTCCAGGGACTCACCGCCCTGGCGGGAGGCGGTGGCCGCCGCGGCCTGCGAGAGGGCCTGCCTCGCCTTCGGCTTCAGACGCAGCCTCAGGGTCTCCAGGTCCTTGTCCTCCGCCAGCTTGCGACGCCGCTCGTCGATGATCCGGAACGTGACGCGCAGATGGTCGGGGACCTTCGACCAGTCGAAGTCGTCGGCGGTGAAGGGCACTCCGACCATGCGCTTCAGCTCGCGTGCCATGGTCATCGTCAGGGGTTCCTGCAGCGACTGTGCTTGATCGCGCCCCTGCGGGGACGACGCCGCATCCAGGAACCGCTGCGCGAAGTTCGGCGCCGGCACGTAGTGGCGGCGGATCGGCTTCGGGAGGGAACGGATCAGCTCCGTCACCAACTCCTCCCGCAGACCCGGGATCTGCCAGTCGAATCCCTCGTCCGTGACCTGGTTGAGGACCTGGAGCGGGACGTGGACCGTCACACCGTCCGCGTCCGCCCCCGGCTCGAACTGGTACGTGACACGGAACTTCAGCTGCCCCTGCCGCCACGCATCGGGATAGTCGGCCTTCGTGACCGCCTCAGCCGACTCCCGGATGAGCATCTCGCGCTCGAAGTCCAGGTACTCGGGTTCCTCGTGCCGCTTGCGCTTCCACCAGGAGTCGAAGTGAGCGCCGGACACCACGTGGTCGGGCACCCGCTGGTCGTAGAAGTCGAACAGGGTGTCGTCGTCCACGACGATGTCCCGGCGCCGCGCCCGGTGCTCCAGCTCCTCGACCTCGCTGAGGAGTTTGCGGTTGTCGGCGAAGAACTTGTGATGCGTGCGCCAGTCGCCCTCGACCAGGGCATTGCGGATGAACAGCTCCCGGCTGGCCTCCGGGTCGATACGGCCGTAGTTGACCTTGCGCTGCGCGATGATCGGGACGCCGTACAGCGTGACCTTCTCGTACGCCATCACTGCGGCCTGGTCCTTCTCCCAGTGCGGCTCCGAGTACGTGCGTTTGAGCAGGTGCTCCGCCAGCGGCTCGACCCACTCGGGCTCGATCTTGGCGTTGACGCGGGCCCACAGGCGCGAGGTCTCCACGAGCTCGGCGGACATCACGAAGCGCGGGGGCTTCTTGAACAGGGCCGACCCCGGGAAGACCGCGAACTTGGCGCTGCGGGCACCCAGGTACTCGTTCTTCGCGCCGTCCTTCACATCCTTCATGCCGATGTGCGACAGCAGCCCGGCGAGAAGGGACACATGCACGCGGTCGGCGGGGGCGTCGTCCTCGTTGAGGTGGATGCCCATCTGCTTGGCGACCGTGCGCAGCTGTGTGTAGATGTCCTGCCACTCGCGAATGCGCAGGAAGTTCAGGTACTCCTGCTTGCACATCCGCCGGAACGACGACGAGCCGCGCTCACGCTGCTGCTCACGGACGTACCGCCACAGGTTCAGATACGCGAGGAAGTCGCTCGACTCGTCCCGGAAGCGGGCGTGCTGCTGATCGGCCTGGGCCTGCTTGTCGGCCGGGCGCTCGCGCGGATCCTGGATGGACAGGGCCGCCGCTATGACCATGACCTCGCGGACACAGCCGTTCTTGTCGGCTTCCAGCACCATCCGGGCCAGCCGCGGGTCGACGGGCAGCTGAGCGAGCTTGCGGCCCATGTCCGTGAGCCGCTTGCGTACGTCCTTCTGCACCGGGTCCAGCGCACCGAGCTCCTGCAGGAGCTGCACGCCGTCGCGGATGTTGCGGTGGTCCGGCGGGTCGATGAACGGGAACTTCTCGATGTCGCCCAGGCCGGCCGCGGTCATCTGAAGGATGACGGACGCCAGATTCGTACGGAGGATCTCCGCATCCGTGAACTCCGGGCGGGCTACGAAGTCGTCCTCGGAGTACAGCCGGATGCAGATACCGTCGCTCGTCCGGCCGCAGCGGCCCTTGCGCTGATTGGCGCTGGCCTGGGAGACCGGCTCGATGGGCAGCCGCTGCACCTTCGTGCGATGGCTGTACCGGCTGATCCGGGCGAAGCCGGGGTCGATCACGTACTTGATGCCCGGCACCGTGAGCGAGGTCTCGGCGACGTTGGTCGCCAGAACGATCCTGCGGCCGGTGTGGGGCTGGAAGACGCGGTGCTGTTCGGCATGGGAGAGCCGGGCGTAGAGCGGCAGGATCTCCGTGAAGCGGTACTGCTTCCTGGTGAGCGCGTCGGCCGTGTCCCGGATCTCCCGCTCCCCGGAGAGGAAGACGAGGATGTCGCCCTTCCCCTCACCCATCAGCTCCTCGACGGCGTCCGTGATCGCGGTGATCTGGTCGCGGTCGGCGTCCTCGGAGTCCTCCTCCAGGAGCGGCCGATAACGCACCTCCACCGGATACGTCCGGCCGCTGACCTCGATGATCGGCGCGTCACCGAAGTGCCGGGAGAACCGCTCCGGATCGATGGTGGCCGAGGTGATGACGACCTTCAGATCGGGCCGCTTCGGCAGCAGCTGCGCCAGATACCCGAGCAGGAAGTCGATGTTCAGGGACCGCTCGTGGGCCTCGTCGATGATGATCGTGTCGTAGGCGCGCAGCTCACGGTCGGTCTGGATCTCGGCCAGCAGGATGCCGTCCGTCATGAGCTTGACGAACGTCGCTTCCGGATTCACCTGGTCGGTGAACCGCACCTTCCAGCCGACGGCCTCCCCGAGCGGCGTGTCGAGCTCCTCGGCCACGCGCTCCGCGACGGTCCGGGCGGCGATACGACGGGGCTGGGTGTGCCCGATCATGCCGCGGACGCCGCGCCCCAGCTCCATGCAGATCTTGGGGATCTGCGTGGTCTTGCCGGACCCCGTCTCACCGGCGACGATCACGACCTGGTGATCGCGGATGGCCGCCGCGATGTCGTCCTTCTTCTGGCTGACCGGCAGCTGCCCGGGATACGTCACCGCAGGGACACGGGCGCGCCGGCCGGCGATCCGCTCCTCGCCCTTGGCGATCTCCGACTCGATCTCGGCGAGCACGGCGGCCCGCGCCTCCGGCTTGCGAATCTTGCGCGCACCTTCGAGCCGCCGCCCGAGCCGCTGCGCATCACGCAGGGACAACTCGGTCAGACGGGGGGCGAGGGCGCCCAGGGCGGGGGCGGGGTGCGTAGACATACGCGGTCCAGGATCTCATCCCACCGAAATCCGTGGCGAACGCTTTTGCTGAGCCCCCGCCCTCCACCCCCGCCCGCCCCGCGCCCCGCTCAGGTCTGACTCACCTACCCGGCCCCCGCAGGAGCCCGATATCGAGAACGCTCGAACCATGAACGATCGCCAGTTCGAGCGGTCATCAGAAAAGGTGATCGACATGCGATCGCCAGACCGAACCTGCAGCAAGATCTAGATTCTCACCCGTGAAGCTCGTGATCCGCGTGAAACTTATGCCGACCCCCCCAACAGGCATCGGCACTGCAGGCGACCCTGCGCGCCTGCAACGAAGCAGCCAACCACGCCTCCCGACACGCCTTCACCACCGGCACCAAGCGCAACCGCGAACTGCGCGCACTGATCTACCTCCAGATCAAGCAACGCTGGAACCTCGGAGCCCAAGCCGCCCAGCACGTCATCAAGAAAACCTGCGACTCCTACGCATCCCTCGCGGGCAACCTCAAAGCCGAAAACCTCGGCCACCCCGGCTCCAGGCGACACACCCGTGCCACCAGCAAGCCGATCACCTTCCGCCCCGACGCCGCACAGCCCTACGACGACCGCATGCTCTCCTGGCAGACAGACCGGCGAACCGTGTCCATCTGGACCGTCCAAGGCCGCATGAAAGGCCTCCCCTACACGGGCCAGGAAGACCAACTACAGCTCCTCGCCGACCGGCGGCAGGGCGAATCTGACCTGCTCCATCAGAACGGCCGGTGGTACCTGCTGGCCACCATCGATGTACCCGAGCCCCCACAGAACCCTGCACCACAAGGCTTCATCGGCGTCGACCTCGGCATCGAAAACATCGCCACCACCTCCACCGGCCGACGCCACAGCGGCCGACACACCAACCGGACCCGCGAGAACGACCGCCGCCTCCAACGCAACCTCGCCAAGAAGAACACCCGCTCGGCCAAACGACGAGCCAAACGCCACGCCGGCAAGTAGGCGCGGCGCACCCGCGACATCAACCACAAGATCAGCAAGCACATCGTGGCGGAGGCACAACGCACCGGCCGCGGAATCGCCCTCGAAGACCTGAGCGGCATCCGCGAACGGGCACGGCTGAAAAAGCCCCAACGCGTCACGATCAACTCCTGGGCCTTCGGCCAGCTCGGCTCCTTCATCGCCTACAAAGCGCGGAGGGCCGGAGTGCCCGTGGTGTACGTCTCTCCGGCGTAAGCAGCCAGGAATGCTCGCACTGCCATCACATCGACAAGCGCAACCGGCCTCATCAGGCCGTTTTTCGCCTGCAGGTCCTGCGGCTTCGTTGAGCACGCGGACCTGAACGCGTCCCACGTCATCGGCCAACGCGGCTGGCGGGCGTGGGTCTGCGGGGCCGAGTCACAGGTCCCTGCCCTCAAGCTCGTGGCCTGAGGACTGGATGCGCCGGTTCCGCCGAAGCCATCGGTGGGCCGAGCTGCAAGCCGGGGGGTATGTGCCCGGTAGCGGACGCGGACGCTCGTACAGCAAGCAAGATGAAACAAGAAGGCCCCGATCCGAAGATCGGGGCCTTGCCTGTGGCTGGGGCCGGGGTCGAACCGGCGACCTATCGCTTTTCAGGCGATCGCTCGTACCAACTGAGCTACCCAGCCGTCAAGGCTTTTTGCAAAGCCTTTGCGGTCCTGACGGGATTTGAACCCGCGGCCTCCACCTTGACAGGGTGGCGAGCACTCCAAACTGCTCCACAGGACCTTGCGATGCGTACGACAGTGTCGCACACCGTACTGCGTGCCCCCAACGGGATTCGAACCCGTGCTACCGCCTTGAAAGGGCGGCGTCCTAGGCCGCTAGACGATGAGGGCTATCGGCCCGCCTGGGCGCTTCTCAGCGCGTCGGGGACGTGAGAAGCATATGGGATGGCGGGAGGTATCGCCAAAACGGTTTACGGGGTGGGGGCGGGGGACGTCGTCTCGGATTCGGTGGCGCCCGGTTGGTTCTCCTCCACCAGGTGGCGCCTCACCTCCGCGGTCGTGAGGCCGAGGCCGCCGAGTTCGATCTCGTCCCAGGCCTGGAGGCGGCGGGTGTCGCGGTCGAAGTAGAGGATCGAGGTCTGGATGGGGTCGGGGTGCTTGCCCTCGATCGCGCGCAGGCCGCTGCCGCCGGTGGAGCCTTCGATGCGCAGGCGGGTGCCGTAGGGGAGGAGCTCCATTTCCTGGTGGTGGACGTGGCCGGCCAGGGCGAGGGGGACCTCGCCGTCGGTCTCGCGGGCGGCCACGGGTTCGTGGGCGACGGCGACGTCGACGGGGGTGCCGGCGGTCTTCTGGTCGCGGAGGGAGGTGGCCAGGCGGGCGCCCGCCAGTTCGTTGGCGGCGTCGCCGCCCGGGATCTGGGAGCGGTCGGGGGTGAACTGGGGGTCGCCGATGCCGGCGAAGCGCAGGCCGGCGATGGTCTTCGCGTTGCCGTCGTCGAGGACGTGGACGTTCTTGAGGTCCTCGAGGTAGCGCTGGGTGAGGCGCGAGTCGTGGTTGCCGCGGACCCAGACGTAGGGGGCGCCGAGGTCCTCGATGGGGTCGAGGAAGCCGTTCTCGGCGGCGGTGCCGTGGTCCATGGTGTCGCCGGAGTCGACGATGACGTTGACCTTGTACTGGTCGACGAGCGAGGCGATGATCTTCCAGCTCGCCGGGTTGAGGTGGATGTCGGAGACGTGCAGGACGCGGATGGTGGTGGGGTCCGGCGCGTAGGCGGGGAGTGTGGAGGTGGCGTCGTAGAGCTTGGTCACGTTTGTGACCAGGCGGGCCAACTCCTTTTGGTAGACGTCGAATTCGGTGACGATGCTGCGGGCGTTGCCGACCAGGGACGGGGCGGAGGACAGCAGGCCCGAGAACTTCGGTTCCAGGACCGACTCCGGGTTCCAGGTGGCGTAGGCGGTGCCACCGGAGGCGGCCAGGAGGGTGAGGGCGAGGCCGCCGGCGGCGAGGGCGCGGCGGGGGCGGCGGTAGACGGCGAGGCCGAGGGCGGTGGCGCCGGTGACGACGGCGACGCAGCTGCGCAGGGCCAGGTCGACGGTGCCGTGGGTGACGTCCTGGGTGACTTCGTCCTGGAGGCCGGAGAGGCGTTCGGGGTGGTCCACGAGGGCCTGGGAGCGGACGGGGTCGAGTTGGTCGACGTTGACGTCCAGGCGGACCGGGGCGATGTGGCTGTCGAGTTGGAGGGCGCCGAGGGGGGAGACGTTGATCTTTGTGCCGCCGGTGAGGGAGGGGCGCAGGGTCATCGTCGTGTTCATGGGGCCGACGGGGGCCCGGACGTTGCCGACGATCAGCAGGCCGAGCCAGGTGCCGATGAGGACGACGGCGACCAGGCCGACGGCGCGTGACCAGGGGTGGGGCTGGGTGACGAGTTCGGGGGTGGGGCCTGGGCGGCGGGTGGCGTAGCGGCGGGCGAGGGCGCGCGGGGCCCTGGGGAGGGGTCCGAAAGCTTTCCTGAACGCGGCGGGGACGCGGGCCATTGGTCCCGTATGCCCAAGTGCCGTGGTGGATATGCGGGGCCGTTGGCGGCTCCTTCTTGACTGGTTCGTGCCTGACAATGGGCGTGTGCTGGAGATGACGCGCGAGGAGTTCGAGGAACTGGTCGCCGAGGCGCTGGACCGGATTCCGCCGGAGTTGACGCGGCTGATGGACAACGTCGCGGTGTTCGTCGAGGACGAACCGCCGGCGGACGATCCCGAGCTGCTCGGGTTGTACGAGGGGACTCCGTTGACCGATCGCGGGGAGTGGTATGCCGGGGTGCTGCCGGACCGGATCACGATCTACCGGGGGCCGACGCTGCGGATGTGCGCGTCGCGGGAGGAGGTCGTGGCCGAGACCGAGGTGACGGTGGTGCATGAGATCGCGCATCACTTCGGGATCGACGACGAGCGGTTGCACGCGCTCGGGTACGGGTGAGGTGGCTCCGGGGCCTTTCGGCGTCGGGGTTGTGTCGTGGTGGTGCGGGCGCGTGTCCTCTTGTGGGCGGCGGGAGTTGGGCAGGTTGACTTTCTCGCCCGCCCCTGGAGGTGGCTCCCGTGCGCCCTTTGTACGTACCTGTCCGTCTGGCTGCCACGGCGATGGCCGTCGCGGCTGCCGCCGGCTGTATGAGTGTGGGTGACGACGGTGGTGGCGGGGGTGCCAAGCCGTCGCATTCGGCGGGGCAGCGGGGTGGTGAGGCGCCCGACGGTGGTTCTGCGGTGTCGGGGGGCGGGGCCGGGTTCGGGGCGCACGCGGATGACGGCAAGCGGGCGAAGGGGAAGGGCAAGGGCAAGGATGCGGACAAGGGTGCGGGGTCGGGTTCTCCGTCGGTCTCGCCGTCCGCGGATGTGAGTGCGTCTGCTCCCGCCGGGGGCAGGCCGCCGGTGAGGCCGGGGCAGAGCGAGAAGCCGGGTCCTACGCGTACTGCTGTGCCGACGCCCACCCGGACGGCGGATCCGGAGCCGACGCCGACGGAGCAGCCGACGTCCGATACGCCGACGCCCACGGCGGCCGAGCCTTCGTCGTCGGCCCATGAGGAGACGGGGCCGCAGTTGGCTCAGCGGGAGCCGGCGCCGGCTGCGGGGGCGCCGGCGTGAGGTAGGGCCGGCGGGAGCCGAGGGGCAGGGCGTGTGAGGGTGCCCACGGCCGGGGCGAGTGACGTTGCCTACAAGGGTGACGGCCGGTTTGCGTTGGGGGGATGGGGGTGCGTATGGTGGTAGATCGTTTGATCCCATTTGCCCGGCGCCACTGCAGAGCGCGCCGTGTGGCGCGTACTCTCCCTTGCCGTGGCGGACCGCATAGAGGCGGTCGTGTGCGAATCACGGAGTTGACGGGCGCGTGCCGACGAGACTCCGGAAGGTTTCGCATACGCATGTCCATTTCCAGTACTGATCACGTCGTCGTGCCCGAGAACGGCGAGAACGAGTCTGTCGAGGAGACCCCCACGGTCACCTTCGGCGACCTCGGTCTCCCCGAGGGCGTCGTGCGCAAGCTCGCGCAGAACGGCGTGACCACCCCCTTCCCGATCCAGGCCGCGACCATCCCGGACGCCCTGGCCGGCAAGGACATCCTGGGGCGCGGTCGTACCGGCTCCGGCAAGACGCTGTCGTTCGGTCTCCCGACGCTGGCCCGCCTCTCCGGCGGCCGCACCGAAAAGCACCGTCCGCGTGCCGTCATCCTCACCCCGACCCGTGAGCTCGCGATGCAGGTCGCGGACGCTCTCCAGCCCTACGGCGACCAGCTCGGCCTGAAGATGAAGGTCGTCTGCGGCGGTACGTCGATGGGGAACCAGATCTACGCCCTGGAGCGCGGCGTGGACGTGCTGGTGGCCACTCCGGGCCGACTGCGCGACATCATCAGCCGTGGCGCCTGCTCGCTGCAGGACGTCGAGGTCGCCGTTCTCGACGAGGCCGACCAGATGTCCGACCTGGGCTTCCTGCCCGAGGTCACCGAGCTGCTCGACCAGGTCCCGGCCGGCGGTCAGCGCATGCTCTTCTCCGCGACCATGGAGAACGAGATCAAGACCCTCGTCGACCGGTACCTGAAGGACCCGGTCCTGCACGAGGTCGACGCCGCGCAGGGTGCCGTGACGACCATGTCGCACCACATCCTGATCGTGAAGCCCAAGGACAAGGCGCCGGTCACCGCCGCGATCGCCTCCCGCAAGGGCCGCACCATCATCTTCGTCCGCACCCAGCTGGGCGCCGACCGTGTCGCCGAGCAGCTGCGCGACGCGGGTGCGAAGGCGGACGCGCTGCACGGCGGTATGACGCAGGGTGCGCGCACCCGGACGCTGGCCGACTTCAAGGACGGTTACGTCAACGTCCTCGTCGCCACCGATGTCGCCGCGCGCGGTATCCACGTCGACGGCATCGACCTCGTGCTGAACGTGGACCCGGCCGGTGACCACAAGGACTACCTGCACCGCGCGGGCCGTACGGCGCGTGCGGGGCGGACCGGTACGGTCGTCTCCCTCTCCCTGCCGCACCAGCGGCGCCAGATCTTCCGGCTGATGGAGGACGCGGGCGTCGATGCCTCGCGCCACATCATCCAGGGCGGCAACGCCTTCGACCCGGAGGTCGCCGAGATCACCGGCGCCCGTTCGATGACCGAGGTCCAGGCGGAGTCGGCGGGCAACGCGGCTCAGCAGGCCGAGCGTGACGTGGCTCAGCTCACCAAGCAGCTGGAGCGGGCGCAGCGGCGTGCGGTCGAGCTGCGTGAGGAGTCCGACCGGCTCGTCGCCCGCGCGGCGCGCGAGCGTGGTGAGGACCCCGAGACTGCGGTGGCCGAGGCGCAGGCCGCGGCGGCCGAGGCCGTCGAGGCGGTTGTGCCGGAGCAGCCGGCGGCGCAGGACGTCGACCGGGCCGAGCGTGCAGAGGCTTCGGCGCCGTACGAGCGTCGTGAGCGGCGGGACGACCGGGGCGGGTTCAACCGCGACCGTGACCGTTCCTTCGACCGTGACCGTGGCGGCCGTTCCTTCGAGCGCCGTGACAACGACCGTGGTGGGTTCAACCGCGACCGTGACCGCGGCGACCGTGGCTTCGAGCGTCGGGACCGGGACGGCGACCGTGGCGGCTTCCGTCGTGACGACCGTGGTGACCGGGGCGGTGACCGTGGTGGCCGTTCTTTCGACCGTGACCGTGGCGGCCGTTCCTTCGAGCGCCGTGACAACGACCGTGGTGGGTCCCGTCGTGACGACCGTGGTGACCGGGGCGGTGACCGTGGTGGCCGTTCTTTCGACCGTGACCGTGGCAGCCGTCCGTTCGAGCGCCGTGACAACGACCGTGGCGGCTTCCGCCGTGACGACCGGCCGGCCGCCGGGCGTTCCTTCGAGCGGCGTGACGAGCGTGGCGGTCACCGTGGCAGCGACCGTCCCTTCAACCGCGACCGTCGCGACGACCGCCCCGGTTTCCGCTCCGGCGGCCACGAGCGGCCGTACGGCCGTCGTGACGACCACCGTGGCACCGGCGGTTCGTCGTCCTTCGGACGCCGCGAGGACAAGCCCCGCTGGAAGCGCAACGGCTGAGCCTGCCGCATCGGCTGACGCCGTGTGAGGTGACTGCGCGCCGGGGTCCCACCGTTCCGACGGTGGGACCCCGGCGCTTTTCGTTGGAGCCCGCCGGAAAACCTCTTCCCCGGACGTCTGTTCGGTGGCTGTAAGATCAGCCGACTTGTGAGACGGATGTGAAGGCCGGGGGGCCTTGGGCGCTGTGAGTGCGCCGGGACCGTCTCCTGCTTCCCGGGGAGGGACCCTCTTGCCTCGTCATGGCTTCGTACGACTGCGTCTCGTCGCGGCCGCCGCCGTAGTGGCCGCCGGCCTCAGCCCGTCGCTTCCGGCGGCCGCCGCCCCGGACGTGCCGCAGGAGAAGGTGGTGCCGGCGACGCTGCGGAGCACGTACCCCTCCGGTGCCCTCTACGGCGGGTCGAACTACGCAGGGAACAACGGTGCCGGCGCACAGGGGGTGTTCCACACCCTGGAGGGCTCCGGGCTGGTGTGGACGCGGTATGCGGACGGCAGGTCGACGAAGGTGGTCCATCCGGCCGGGTACTCCAGCTACGGCACGGCCGGCGGAGACGTCCTTGCATACCGCTACGCAGACGGCCGGGTTGACCTGTGGAACGCTGCCGACGGCACGACTCGTACGGTGCGGGTGCCGGAGGGCATGACCTATCTCACCGCCTATGAGGACCTGGTGGTCGCCTACCGGAACCGGACCGACGAGGCCGGGGCGAGCGTGAAGGACGTGCACCTGCTGATTCCGGAGGCCGACGGCGGCACGCGCGACGTGCAGGTCACCGGGCTGCCGGAGGGGTACGCCCTCGGGCCGCCCAGGGCCGCGGACGCCGACGGGCTGCTGTTCACGGCGGGGCGTCCGGGTGCTTGGGGGCCCTACGTCTGGGTCATGGTCGACAAGCGGACGGGACAGGTCCAGAGCGTGACCCCGCCCGTCTCCGAGGCCTACGGCAAGGCGCAGGTCACCGGCGACCATGTGGTCCTGTTCAACATCAACAACCCTGTCGTCAAGGTCTTCTCCCGCTCCGATCTGTCCGCCGCGCCGGTCGAGGTCACGATGGAGGGCGGGGGCGTCAGCCCCACGCAGGACCTCGCGGTCGTCGGTGACTGGCTGATCCACCGGCCCAGCGCGGGGTATTCGGTGCGTGCGAAGCCCATCGCGGGCGGGCCCACGGTGACCCTGCTGCCGAGTTCGAACCTGCGCGTGTCCGGGGTCCCCGACGGCAGCGCGGTGGCGATCGGCCTCACGGACACCGCCGCCGGCGACTGGGGCGTTCAGCGCATCCAGCCGGGCCCGGACGGACGCCCGGTCGTCACGCGGATCAAGGCCATGCCGAAGCCGCCGGCCGTGATCCAGGGCATCTCCCTGGAACAGGGCCGCCTGGTCGTCGTGGACACCAGCAAGGGCGCGCAGCGCAACGACTACGTACGGACCGTTGCCGCCACCGGAACGCCCGAGTTCGGCGAGCGTTCCGGCTTCACGCCCGGGTCCGCCCCGGAGATCGCCGGCTGCTCGGTGGGGGAGCTGGCCTGCTCGCAGATCTTCGGGACCGCCGACGGCCGGATCGCCTGGATGGACTTCGGTGAGGCCGAGTCCTATGCGCTCCACGTCAACGGCCCGAAGGACGGGGGCCTGTGGGAGCGGGATGTGCCCTTCGACGGGCGCATCCTCGATGTGTCCGGGCGGTACGTCCTGTACACGGACCCGGGCACGCGGTTCGTGTACAGGGTCGGTGAGCACGGTGACCCGGTCGCCCGGACGACGGCCGCCACCGCAATCGACGGCGATGTGCTGTGGACGGCCGGCGCGGCCCCGGGCACCGTCACGGCGCTGAACCTGTCGACCAGGAAGTCCACCACGGTCACCACCGACGCGGGCTGCAAGCCCGTCCAGCTCCAGGCGCTCGGCCGTTACCTGTACTGGACCTGCGACGGCCGGGCCGGTGTCTACGACCGTACGGCGAAGAAGTCCGTGCCGGTACCGACGGACGAGGCGAAACTCGGCGACGGGTACGTGCTCACGCACGACAAGCAGGCCGGGAAGCTCACGCTCACCACGGTCGCGGGCGGTACCCCGGCGAGCCGGATCATCGGCGACCTGCCTCACACCGGCGACTCGCAGCGCGAGGTGCGCTGGACGGTGGACAGGGCCGGCGCCAACGCGGCATACGTCGACGACCAGCAGCGGGTGCACCTCGTACCGTCCGGAGTGCCTCAGCAGCCGCTGCGGCTTCTCGCGCCTGCGCAGAGCGCCGTGTCCGTCGAGGCGCGCGGGATCGACGTCGCGCCGGACACCCTGACCACCGTGCTGCTGTCCAAGCCCTCTGCGGGCTGGAAGCTGACGGTGCGGGACAAGGCGGGCAAGGTCGTCGACACGACCAGTGGGGGTGCCGCGCGCGGTGAGCTGAGTGTCGGGTGGGACGGGTACAACCCGGCGCGGACCGGCGATGCGTTCGTGCCGAGCGGCTCCTACGACTGGACGCTCGCCGTCACGCCCGCCGACGGCGTGGGCGCGCCGCTGGAGGTGCGCGGCACGGTGAGGCTGCTGCGCGGCGAGCCGGTCCGGCACGACCACGCGGGTTCCGAGGGGCTGCCGGACGGCGTGGGCGATCTGCTCACCCTCAACTCCTCCGGCGCGCTGACCTTCCAGCAGGGCACCGGCAAGGGCACCTTCTCCGGGAAGGTCTCGGGGAGTGGCTGGTCGACGAAGGCGGTCGCGGTGCCGTTCGGGGATCTGAACGGCGACCGGTGCAATGACGTGCTGGTGCGGATGAGCGACGGTTCGCTGCGCGGCTACAAGCCCGGCTGCGGCAAGGCGCTCACCCCGTCGACGGCGTACTCGAAGCTGGGCACGGGCTGGAACGCGTACAACGTGCTGACCTCGCCCGGTGATCTGACCGGCGACAAGAGGGCCGACCTGCTGGCGCGGAAGGCGTCGACCGGCGACATCCACCTCTTCGCGGCGAAGAGCGACGGGACGCTGGCGGCAGGGAAGAAGATCCGTTCGGCGTGGACGGGTTACACGAAGATCCTGGGCGCCGGGGACCTCAACGGCGACGGGCACGCGGACGTCCTCGCCCGTGACAAGGCCGGGACGCTGTGGCGCTACAACGGTCTGGGCGACGGGCTGTTGAAGGACCGTGTGAAGGTCTTCGCGAACTGGGGCACGGGCTACAACGCCGTCGTCGCTCCCGGGGATCTCACCGGTGACGGGAAGGCCGACCTCGTCTCGCGGGACGGCGGCGGCAGTCTCTGGCGCAACAACGGTGACGGCAAGGGGTCGTTCGGGGCGCGGGTGAAGATCGCGAGTGGCTGGCAGGGCTACAAGGGGCTCTTCTAGCCAAACTGTGACGTGTGTCATGTCCTCGGCACGGGAATTGCTGGGGACATGACAGATGACGCCATAGTGGGCGGGCGGTCCTCCGGGAAGGTCTCGGACGAAGAGCGGCTGGCCCAGCTCGGCTACACGCAGGTTCTCGCCCGCCGCATGTCGGCGTTCTCCAACTACGCGGTCTCCTTCACGATCATCTCGGTCCTGTCGGGCTGCCTGACGCTGTATCTGTTCGGCATGAACACGGGCGGCCCGGCGGTGATCACCTGGGGCTGGCTGGCCGTGGGTCTGATGACCCTGTTCGTCGGCCTCGCCATGGCCGAGATCTGTTCGGCGTATCCGACGTCCGCCGGCCTGTACTTCTGGGCGCACCGGCTCGCGCCGCCGCGTACGGCAGCCGCCTGGGCGTGGTTCACGGGCTGGTTCAACGTGCTGGGCCAGGTGGCGGTGACCGCCGGCATCGACTTCGGGGCGGCGTCGTTCCTGGGCGCGTACCTCAACCTGCAGTTCGGTTTCGAGGTGACCCCGGGCCGCACGATCCTGCTCTTCGCGGGCATCCTCGTCCTGCACGGCCTCCTCAACACCTTCGGCGTGCGCATCGTCGCGCTGCTGAACGGCATCAGCGTGTGGTGGCACGTGCTGGGCGTCGCGGTGATCGTCGGCGCGCTGACCTTCGTACCGGACGAGCACCGGTCGGCGTCCTTCGTGTTCGGCGAGTTCGTGAACAACACCGGCTGGGGCAGCGGGGTGTACGTCGTTCTGGTCGGCCTGCTGATGGCGCAGTACACCTTCACCGGGTACGACGCCTCGGCGCACATGACGGAGGAGACGCACGACGCGTCGACGGCGGGCCCGAAGGGGATCGTGCAGTCGATCTGGACGTCGTGGATCGCGGGCTTCGTTCTCCTGCTGGGCTTCACCTTCGCGATCCAGTCGTACCAGGGTGCCCTCACGTCCCCGACGGGCGCGCCACCCGCGCAGATCCTGCTCGACGCGCTGGGGGCGACGGCGGGCAAGCTGCTCCTGCTGGTCGTCATCGGGGCGCAGTTGTTCTGCGGGATGGCGTCCGTGACGGCCAACAGCCGCATGATCTACGCCTTTTCGCGCGACGGCGCCCTGCCCTTCTCGCGCGTGTGGCACACCGTCTCCCCGCGCACCCGGACGCCGGTGGCGGCGGTGTGGCTGGCCGCGGGCGGGGCACTGGTGCTCGGGCTGCCGTATCTGATCAACGTCACGGCATACGCGGCGGTGACCTCGATCGCGGTGATCGGTCTCTACATCGCGTACGTCATTCCGACGCTGCTGAGGCTGCGCAAGGGGGAGGCGTTCGAGCGCGGGCCGTGGCACCTGGGCCGTTGGTCGGGGGTCGTCGGGGTGGTGGCGGTGACGTGGGTCGGCGTGATCACGGTGCTGTTCATGCTGCCGCAGGTGTCCCCGGTGACCTGGGAGACCTTCAACTACGCGCCGGTCGCCGTCCTGGTCGTCCTGGGCTTCGCCGCGACCTGGTGGCTCGCGTCGGCCCGGCACTGGTTCCTCAACCCCGACCACGAGCGCACGATCGCCCGGGACGCGGCCCGTGCGGGGGCGCCCGAACCGGTGGATCCGTAGCGCTTCGGCGCAAGCGGGCTGCGCGAGAGCTCCTTCTGCGGCCCTCCGCCACCGCTGACGTGGCCGTGACCCCGATACCCGATCGGATCCACGGCCACGTGCGGCTATGCTCGGGGAGGCAACATCGCCAGGGCCCTTAGCTCAATTGGCAGAGCAGTGGACTTTTAATCCATTGGTTGTGGGTTCGAGTCCCACAGGGCCTACGGTGCGGGTGACGGGGGATACCTCTCTGACCTGCTGCGCAGCGCCTGAGACGACATAAGTTGGCTCGGGCGCTGCTTCGTTTTCGGCCCACAGGTGGGCCCTCTGCTGCGGACGTCCCCATGAGCCGTCCGGCAGGCGGTGCGCTCGGTTTCGATGAGCCCGTCCGAGAGTGCGGGTCGAGACCGTCGGCGGCGTACGGTGGAGATACCGAGGGCATCGCGCATTCCGGCCGTCTTGCCGGGGCGTCCTCGGCGCGAGACGAACCCCGGGCCGCCCGAGCGGACGGTGCGGAGACGGGTCGGCAGCATGTACGCCGCGATCACTGCAACTCCGCACCCTTCCCGGGTCGTTGTGAATCCCTGCCGAGGGGCGGGGTGATGGCGGTGCGGCGGCTGGACATCCACCGGCGTGACAAGGGGGAGCGAGCCCTGGTCACGCTCCTGGGCGAGGTGGGGCCGGCCACGGCGCCCCTGCTGCGGGCCGCGCTGGACCAGTGCTTGCGTGACGGCATGACCGTCATCGACGTCGATCTCACCACCGTGGGCTCCTGCGACGCCAAGGGCCTGGACGTGTTCCTGACGGCGTCACGCAGTGCCGAGCGGGTGCACGCCGCGCTGCGGCTGCACCATCCGTGCGCGCAGATCACCCGGCTCCTCGCAGCCACCGGCTCCGCTCCCCTGCTCCTCGCGGCCCCGGCCCACGCGGTGCCACCCGCACTGCTCCATGACCTGCTCGACACATCTGCGTCGGTCGGGTTGGCCGGGGGGACAGGCGCGTCCGGCGGTCACGCGGATGTGCCGGTGGTCAAGGACGGTATTCGGCTGCGCCGGCTGAACCGCTGGCAGGCAGAGGGGATGAGAGAAGATATCGCCGACTTGGCCGTGCCACCCGTCGCGGGCTCCTCGGGACAGGCGCACCGAGAGCGAATCGACTTCCTGTGGCGGCTTGCCGTCAGCGCGCGACGGCCCGGCTTCGCGTTGCTGCTCGCCGAGACGACGGTGTTGGTGGGATGCAGCTTCGGATTTCCGGTGAGCCCCGAGGGCCGGTCCGAGCGAGGGCTGCAGGAGTGCATCGGGCGGCTCGCCGGCGGTACCGGGTTCCTGCTCCTCACCCAGGTCGTGGCTCAGCACCAGGGCCAACACCGCGACATCGGCCGCCGCCTGCAGCAGCGTCTGCTGGCCGATCGGCACGCCGCACTCGGGGTCGCCCTGCTGCACCCGGCCGACCGGGCCGGACAAGCCGCTTACGAGTCGTGGGGCTGGCTGAACCACGGAGAGTTGGTCGGGCTGCCCGGACGGGGCGCTCCTTGCGTGCTGACCCTGTCCCGGGACAGCGGACCTCCGGTGCCTGCCCCTCGGGGCACCGGGCGGGGCCGGGCGTAGTGGGAGAGGTGGTCCGCTCCCCCGAAGGCCCGGTCCGGCGGCTGGACCTGGGCGACATCGGAGGGCCTCTTTGACAATCCGTCAATACCTGGAGAAAGGGGCCCGCCTCCTCCGTGCCGGTAGTACGTTGGTCGTACGGCTGCCCGTGACCCCGGCCCTCTCCGTGAAGTCCCCTTCCGCGCAACAGAGGCCCTGCGCAAGGCAAAAGCCACCTCAGCGACAGAGGAGATGGGCACACATGGGCCCGTACCCCGATCTGTTCGACGAGTGCCGCGTGGTCCGGGTCGGCGGCGAACTGGACCTGACGACCACGCCGGCCTTCGCGCGTGACCTGGAGGACGCCCGCCACGGCACCGGCCGACTGTTTCTGATCGTTGACCTGAGCGATGTGACGTTCATGGACGGCAGCGTCCTGGACCCCTTGTGCGCGGCGTGGCGCGACTGCCGCGGGCGGAGCGGATGGGTGCGCGTGGTCGACACCCGGCGGGCATCGAATCTGGTGTTCCGGGCCGCGGATCTGCTGAAGCGGTTCCCGCGGTACGCCAGTGCCCAGGACGCCTGGCAGGACGTACCTGCGGACCGTGCGGCGGTGGACGGGCCCGCGTGATGTACGGCGGAGGCCGGCCGGCGCCGCGCGCCGGAGCACCGCGGCCGGCGCGGAGCGATGACCGGTGATCAGCGACGGCATGGCCGATTCCCCTGCGGTCGCCGCGCCTGGGTGGGGCGGCGACGCTGCGCAGGCGTGGGCACAGCCGCTGCGTGCCGCGGGCGTCGAGCTGTCGCTGCTCCTGGACGACGGCCGGACGGCGCCGCCGCTGTGGTGCCACCCCGAGCTGAGCGGGCGGTTCGAGCGGTTGCAGTTCATCCGGAGCGTGGACGGATTCGGGCTCGGCCGGTTCCTGGCAGCTGGGCGTGGACATGGAGGCGCCCTGCTGCCGCTGCGTGCCCACTCCTACAGCAGTGCGCTCCCTCGGCGAGGTCGCGGCGGAAGTGGTCGCCCGCAGCTGCGCTTCGCCGACGACACCGACGACGATGTGAGCGGGCCGTATCCGCCCGAAACCGGAAAGGGATGATCGGCATGGCCCGCGAACGCCGTGTGTCCGAGATCTTCGTGGAGGTGGCGGACTCCCTCGTCGAGGACTTCGACGTCATCGACCTGCTGCAGCGGCTGTCCGCGCGGTGCGTCGAGCTGCTCGACGTGTCGGCGGCCGGGATCCTGCTCGCGGACGCGCAGGGTGAACTGCAGATCATCGCCGCCTCCGACGAGCACACCCGCCTGCTGGAACTCTTCGCGCTCCAGCACGACCAGGGCCCGTGCGTCGAGTGCTACCGCAGCGGCACCGCCCGGGCGAACATCGACCTGATGCGGCCGGGGACCACCGCCGACTGGCCACGCTTCGCCGCACGGGCCCGCGAGACGGGGTACGTGACCACGCACGCCATCCCACTGCGCCTGCGCAACCGGATCGTCGGCGCCCTCAACCTCTTCCAGACCACGCCGCACCACCTCGGCGACGACGACATCGCGCTCGCCCAGGCACTCGCCGACGTGGCCACCATCGCGATCCTCCAGCAGCGCACCCTGGAACAGTCGCAAGTCGAGAACAGCCAACTGGAGACCGCGCTGATCAGCCGCGTCCTCATCGAGCAGGCCAAGGGCCTCCTGGCGGAACGCTGGAACATCCCCGTCGACGACGCCTTCGAGATGTTCCGGTCCTACGCCCGCGCGCGTCACCTGCGCCTGTCGGATCTCGCCGCACAGATCATCTCGGGCGCCTTCGACACCACCGTGATCCCGGCGCCCGCGACGATCCGGCACGAGGACCGCCGCAGCTGACCGCCGCAGTGTCACGGGCTGTTCGCGGCGGGCCCGTGGGTCTTCCGTGGCGCCGGGTCCCTTCGGGCGGTGCCGGTGTCGACGAGGATCTGTTCGGCCTGCGACTCGCTGCCCGCGCGGACGGCCTCGGCCATGGCCGCGCGCGCGGCGTCGGGCGTGGCGTGCGGGGGGACCACGAGGAGCGAGAAGAGATCCTGCTCGCCCCGAATGATGAGGACGGTGTCGTCGCCGACCGGAGAGGAGTCGATGTGGACGACACGGTCGTCGATGGTCATCCGCGTGGGCAGCTCTTCCCAGGCGTCCGCGTCCAGGCCGACCCGTGTGACGGGTCCGAGGTACTCGGTCAGCGCGGTGATCAGGTCGGGAAGCTCGGCGGCGATGTCACGGGAACGTGGCCACCATGCCCCGTCGAGCACTCCCTGCCGGTCGTGTGTCGTCTCCAGCCGTACGACGGCCGTCCCGGGCTGTACTGCCTGGTGGACAGCGTCCGGCAGGAGCCTGGTCACACGCGGGGAGTCGGGATCGGACATCGCACTCGCCTGCCTGCCGGGGACGAGGAAACCGAGTGGCTTCTTGGTTTCACGGTACTCCCGGGCCGACGGCGATCGGGAAGCCCGCCGGTCACCCGCAGGGCTGGGGGCACGTCGGGTCGAGGCGGGTTCCTGCGGCGGCGCCCGCTGGTGGGGTCGGAGGCGCTCACCGACCATGTGGCAGAGGGAGTTCACGCTCCAGGTGAGTGACGTGATGGAGCAGAGCCATGCGCACAAGTCCCGCCCGCAGCAAGGCGGTTACGCCGCACCACGTGGGCGACGGCACGGATGCCGCGGTCGGCCGGCAGGTCGAAAGCGTGTCTGTCGGCGAAGTCGTGGTGGCGGCGGTGGGGGGGGCGGCGACCCAGCCGATGACGTCGCCCTGGAAGCGCATCGACGCCGACGCCGAGACCCGTGAGCGTCGTTGACGTGGGGGGACGGAGCGCATACGTGGCTCCTCGGCCTGGATGCGAATGGCGCGGCCGGGGTCACGGGCTGCCCCTGAGGACGGTGGCGTGCTGGGGAAGGAATGTGGTCTGGTGGACTCACCGGAACAGGAGGGCTGGACCACGACGGGGCGGTTCGGAGCCGGTCCGAGTTCCGGCACAAGAAAGGCCCTCGTGTTCTCCACCGTACTCCCGACTGTGTAACAACCGCGTTCGTTCGGAGAGCGGCATCGCGTTGACACGGGTCGGCGCCGGACGCTGACTGGCGGCATGGCGCAGTGCCATGCCGCTCCGGAAATCCGGCACGACGCACAGGAAGCGGCACTTGATGATGTACGACCAGAATCGCGCTCGACAGCCCGCAGACCAGCCCCGCGGAGTTGCGGGAAGCCGCGGCCCCGGCCCGGCACCACTGTTCCCGTCGGCCGAGCGTGACAAGATCGCCCGGCGTCTCGGACGGGCCCTCAACACCTTCCCCGACACCCCGCTTCAGTCACTGGAGGAGGCCGAAGGCGCCTTCGACGAAGCCACGGCTCAGCTCATGGCGGTCCTCGCCGAACAGCGGCGTACTCTCCGCGCGGGATGGCAGGACCACGATCCCGAAACGCAGTCCGCCGAACTCCATCTCGCGTTGAGGCAGTACCGGGAGGTCACCCAACGACTGCTCCGCCTCTGAACATGGGTGAGCGGACGGTGCCGCTGCGCCCGGGTCGACTTCGGTCGGGTCGGGCGCTGTCTCGTCTTGAGGCTCGTGCGTGAGCCTCGTGGCGACGTGGCGCAGATCCCGCAGGGTGACGGGCGGCGGGCCGGTCGTGGCGAGGGTTCACGCTGTCGGGCGCGATCGTGCCGGCGCCGCCGTCCGTCCTCGGCTCGGACAAGCAGGGTCGGCCAGGTCCGGCCGGTCGCCCTCGGCTGCATCGAGGAAGAAGCCGAACTGCTGAGGGCCGGGCGATGGAGGAGTTCAGTGCCGCGCAGGGGCCGCGCCTCCCAAACCTCCGGCATCCCGCCCGTCCCCGCCGCCTCACAGGAATGTCACAGGCTGTTCGGATACGTCCGCGATGGCGCTTGGCGGGTTTGTGCCAGGTGAAGATCTCTCCACCCCGAACTATCAACAGAAAACGGTCCCTTGAGGAAAGCTGGGCGATCATCCGGGATCACATTCCGGACCGCGGCGGTCGAAGGTGCTCGATCCGGCCGCCGACGTCTACGTTCCTTCAGCACCAGGGATCACCATGCCCCCCACCCCCCACATGGCCCCGATATCGGGCGCGAAACGCGCCGCCCGTATCGCCGTGGCCGCAGGCCTCGTGGCCGCGCTCTCCGCGGCCGGCCCCCTCCCCCTCGCCCTTGCCGCGGACGGCTCCAATGCCACCGCGGCCGACCCCGGCGTCAAGTCCGCCCACGACAAGCTCGGTGCGGACGACGCCGACCTCCTCGCCGAGGCCAAGGCGCAGCGCGACAAGACGGTCACGATGATGATCGCCACCTCGCCCGGACAGACCGAGAAGGTCGCCGCGGAGCTGGACGCCGTCAAGGGCGGCTCCGTGGGCCGTACCTACGACAAGCTCGGCTATGTGCGGGCCACCGTGCCGACCGGCAGGGCGGAGGCCGCCATCTCGGCCGCCGCGCAGCTCTCCTCCGTGCAGGCCATCGACCTGCGGGACGAGATACCCCTCGAGGAGCCGGGCCTCGACAGCGGCGCCAAGTCGAGCGCCTCCGCGGCGACTTACCCCGGCCCCGGCAAGAACACCCCCGCGAAGAACCCGTACAACCCGTCCTTCGAGACGGGCGCCGTCGACTTCGTGAAGAAGAACCCGAAGGCGGACGGCCGCGGCGTCACCATCGGTGTCCTCGACACCGGCGTCGACCTCGCGAGCCCCGCGCTGCAGAAGACGACCACCGGTGAGCGCAAGATCGTCGACTGGGTGACCGCCACCGACCCGATCGTCGACGGCGACGGCACCTGGCGGGCGATGACCACCTCCGTCTCCGGGCCGTCCTTCACGTTCGGGGGCAGGAGCTGGAAGGCGCCCGAGGGGGCGTACCAGGTCAGCACCTTCCGCGAGGACGTCACCGAGCAGGGCAAGGCCGCGGACGGCGACGCCGACGGTGACGTCAACCGCGACGGCGACACGACCGACGACTGGGGCGTCCTGTACGACCCCAAGGCCGGCAAGGTCACCGTCGACGTGAACGACAACGGCGACTTCACCGACGACACCCCGATGAAGCCGTACCAGGACGGCCACCAGGTCGGCCGCTTCGGCACCGACGACCCGGCCACCGGCATCGCCGAGAGCCAGGACTTCGTCGTGGAGGTCCGCAAGGACGTCCCGATGGACCCGCTGGGCGGCGACTGGACCGGCAAGAAGGCCGACTTCGTCAACATCGGCCTCACCGCCGGCGCGCACGGCAGCCACGTGGCCGGCATCACCGCCGCCAACGGCCTGCTCGGCGGCAGGATGGACGGCCAGGCACCCGGCGCGAAGATTGTGTCCTCCCGGGCCTGCGTCTTCGGCCCCGGCTGCTCCAGCGTCGCGCTCACCGAGGGCATGATCGACCTCGTCGCCAACCGTGGCGTCGACGTCGTCAACATGTCCATCGGCGGCCTGCCCCCGCTGAACGACGGCAACAACGCGCGTGCGGAGCTCTACACGCGGCTCATCGACACCTACGGCGTCCAGCTCGTCCTGTCCGCGGGCAACTCCGGCCCCGGCGCCAACACCATCGGCGACCCGGGCCTCGCCGACAAGGTCATCTCGGTCGGCGCGGGCGTCTCCAAGGAGACCTTCGCCGCCAACTACGGCACCGGCGTGCGCACCAAGTACCAGCTGTTCAACTTCTCCTCGCGCGGCCCGCGTGAGGACGGCGGGTTCACCCCGACCGTCGTGGCCCCCGGCGCCGCGGTGAGCACCATCCCGGCCTGGATGCCGGGCGCGCCCATCGCCGAGGCGGGCTGGAAGCTCCCGGCCGGCTACGCCATGTACAACGGCACCTCGATGGCGTCCCCGCAGGCCGCGGGCGCGTCCGCGCTGCTGCTGTCCGCCGCGAAGCAGAAGGGCATCAAGCTGACGCCCGAGAAGCTGCGCACGGCCCTCACCTCGACCGCCCACCACATCGAGGGACTCCAGGCATACGAGGAGGGCGCCGGCCGCATCGACGTCGCCGACGCCTGGAAGGCGGTCAGGGCAGGCGCCACCGCCCACGACTACGCCGTGAAGGCCCCGGTCGACACCGCGCTCGACCAGGCGCTGAAGACGCCGGGCTCCGGCACCGGCCTGTACGACCGCGAGGGCGGCCTGAAGGCCGGCAAGAAGAAGACGTACGACGTCACCGTCACCCGTACGTCCGGCCCCGCCGGTTCGCTCCCGCACACCCTGCGCCTGGCCAACGACAAGGCCCGCACCTTCTCGATCCTCGGCCCGAAGGCCGTCGACCTGCCGCTGAACAAGCCGGTGACCGTCAAGGTGCAGGCCGCGCCGAAGCAGGCGGGCATCAAGAGCGCGATCCTGGAGGCCGACGACCCGAGGACGGTCGGCGTGGACAAGCAGATCCTCACCACCGTCGTCGTCTCCACGCCGGCCAAGTACACCTTCACCGCCTCGGGTTCGGTGCAGCGCAACAACTTCAGGTCGTACTTCGTGACCGTCCCGGAGGGCACGAAGTCGCTGGAGATCACGCTCGGCGGGCTGAAGCAGGGCAGCCGGACGTTCTTCACCGCCATCAACCCCTACGGCGTCCCCGCCGCGGACAACAGCCCGGACACCAAGGACCTCCCCGAGTCCGCCGAACCGGTGCCCGGCGTCTGGGAGATCCTGGTCGACTCGCGCCGTACGTCGGCGCTGCTGGACAACCCGTTCAAGCTGAACGCCACCGTGTACGGCGCCTCCTTCGACCCGGGGTCCGTGACCGTGCCGGAGGCCGAGGTCGGCACCCCGGTCGCCGCCTCCTGGACGGTGACCAACAAGCTGGAGGCCGTCGAGGGCAACCTCAAGGGCGGCGCGCTCGGCTCGTCGAAGACCGCGCGGCCGACCATCAAGGGCGGTGAGACGCACACCAGCACCATCGAGGTGCCCGAGGGCACCACCTCGCTGGACGTCTCCATCGGCAAGGTCTCCGACCTGGGCGCCGACCTCGACCTGTCGGTGTACGACGCCCAGGGCAAGCTGGTCGGCCAGTCCGCGGACGGCGACGCCGAGGAGTCCGTCTCCGTCGCCGACCCGGCCGCCGGCAAGTACACCGTCGAGGTGGCCGGCTTCGAGGTGCCGTCCGGCTCGACCGCGTACGACTACCGGGACGCCTACTTCTCCTCCGCGCTCGGCTCGGTCACCGTCGACGAGGCGGCGCCGGTGAAGCTCGGTACGGGTGACTCGGCGAAGGCGGCGGCGGACGTCACCGTCGCGCGGGCCGTGCCCGAGGGCCGTGAGCTCTTCGGTGAGGTACGGCTGGTGAACACGCGCGGGACGACCGCGGGCGTCGGCGGGGTGAGCATCGAGAAGGTCACGCCGTAGTCGTCGTCACCACGGCTGAGGGGCGGGTGCCCGGTACCGGGCGCCCGCCCCTTCGTCTTGCCCTGCGCTCAGCCCGCGCTGAGCTTCGCGAGGTCGCCCAGCGGGAGCGTGTGCTGGGTCTGCAGGACCTTCGCGCGCAGATAGCGGACGTTGTCCGGGGTGGCGAAGACGCCGGTCGGGACGCGGCCCTGGACCTCGATGCCGAGGGCGCGCAACTGGTCGGCCTTGTCGGGGTTGTTGGAGAGCAGGTCCAGTTCGCCGATGCCCAGGGCGGTGAGCATCTGTGCGGCCGCCGTGTAGTCGCGGGCGTCCTCCGGGAGGCCGAGCGCGGCGTTCGCGGCGTAGGTGTCGAGGCCCTGGTCCTGGAGGGCGTACGCGTCGAGCTTGTTGTAGAGGCCGATGCCGCGGCCCTCCTGGCGCAGGTACAGCAGCACGCCGCCGCGCCCGGCGATGCGCTCGACGGCCTCGCGCAGCTGGGGGCCGCAGTCGCAGCGGGCCGAGCCGAAGACGTCGCCGGTCAGGCACTCGGAGTGCAGGCGGACCAGCGGGGTGGTGCCGGGGGCCGGGTCGCCGAGGACGACGGCCACGTGTTCCAGGCCGTCGGACAGGCCGTGGAAGGTGACGAGTTCGGCGTCGACGCCGTAGCCGTCCTGGAAGCGCAGCGGAACCCGGACGCGGGCGCGCTGGGTGGCGGCGGCGGTGGTGTCGGGCATGCGGGTCTCCGGGTTCCGTGCGTGGGCCTTCTGCTTCAGATTTGAAGCAGCTCCTCGGTACAGGACCCTATCCCATGCTTTAAATTTGAAGCAGTGAGATTCTTGTGGCGTGCGTCACGAACACGGCTTGCTGGAACGCCGCCGCCAGGGCACGTCGTCCGCGGCGGCGCGCGCCGTGTCGCCCTGGAAGCCCCCGGCGACCGCCGTGAAGATCTCCTCCAGCTGTCCGACCTGTTCCGGGGTCAGCCGGTCGAACAGCAGCGCCCGCACGGTCTCCACATGGCCCGGGGCGGCGCGCTCCAAGACGCGCATGCCTTCCTCGGTGAGGGTCGCGATGCTGCCGCGCTTGTCCCAGCGGCAGTCCTCGCGCCGCACCAGCCCGTCCTTCTCCAGGCGCGTCACGGCGTACGTCAGCCTGCTGCGGGTGATCTTCAGGCCCTCCGCCAGGTCGGTCATGCGCAGCCGGCGCTCCGGAGCCTCGGACAGGGTGGCGAGGATGGAGTAATACAGATGGGGCATGCCGGCTTCCTGCTGGAGCTGCCGGTCCAGCGCGTCCTCCACGAGGGCGGCGGAGGCGATGTAGGCGCGCCAGGCGCGCTGCTCCTCGGGAGTGAGCCAGCGAGTCGTCATGCGACCAGTGTAGGTTTGTTTCAAACTTGAACCAAGCGGAGCGTGCCGATGCCGTCGTACCCCTACGTCCTGCTGTCCGCCGCGGTCTCGCTGGACGGTTACCTCGACGACACCACCCCCGAGCGCCTGCTGCTCTCCAGCCCGGCCGACTTCGACCGGGTCGACGAGGTACGGGCGTCCGTGGACGCGATCCTGATCGGCGCCGGCACGATCCGGGCGGACAACCCGCGGCTGCTGGTGAACTCGGCCGAGCGGCGGGCCGCGCGGGTGGCGGCCGGGAAGCCGGAGTACCCGATCAAGGTCACGGTCAGCGCCTCCGGCGAGCTGGACCCGACGGCGAACTTCTGGCACACGGGCGGCGAGAAGATCGTCTGTACGACGGAGAAGGGCGCGGAGCGCCTGCGCCGGGCACCGGTCGCGGCGGACGTGGTCGCGCTGGGCGCAGACCTGGACTGGCGGGGCCTGCTGCGGCACCTGCGCGAGGTGCGCGGCGTCGAACGGCTGATGGTCGAGGGGGGCGGCACGATCCACACGCAGCTCCTTCAGCAGGGGCTGGCGGACGAGGTGCAGCTGGTGCTGGCGCCGCTGTTCGTGGGGGACCCGGACGCGCCGCGGCTGTTCGGGCCGGGCGGGTATCAGGGCGGCCGGCTGCGGCTGGTCGAGACGCGGCGGATCGAGGACGTCGTGCTGATGCGCTACGAGCCCACGGCGCCCGGTGCGGGTGTCCTGCCGTCCGCCGCGGACCGGAAGTGGCTGGCGTTGGCCTGCGAGCTGGCGGCGCAGTGCCCGCCGTCGGGGACGGCCTTCAGCGTCGGGGCGGTCGTGGTGGCGGCCGACGGCACGGAGCTGGCGCGGGGGTACTCGCGGGAGGGCGGTGATCCCGTGGTGCACGCGGAGGAGGCCGCGCTGGCGAAGATCGCGGCCGGGGATCCGCGGGTGACGTCCGCCACGGTGTACACGAGTCTGGAGCCCTGTACGCGTCGGGCGTCCCGTCCGGTGCCCTGCGCGCGGCTGATCCTCGATGCGGGGGTGCGGCGGGTGGTGACGGCCTGGCGGGAGCCGGACACGTTCGTGGCGGGGGCCGACGGGAGCGGGCTGCTGGCCGGGGAAGGGGTGGATGTCGTGGTCCTGCCGGAGTACGAGGGGCAGGCCAAGGCTCCGAACAGCCATCTGCTGTCCTGACCGCCCCGCCCGACGGGTGCGGAAAACACTGGTCAGGGCGGGGCCGGGGAAACGCGTGTGCATCTTGTCCTGCGGATGGCGTACTATTGAGTCATCGCCGCGGGGTGGAGCAGCTCGGTAGCTCGCTGGGCTCATAACCCAGAGGTCGCAGGTTCAAATCCTGTCCCCGCTACTGATGACTCAGGGCCGGAACTGATCAGTTCCGGCCCTGAGCCTTTTCCGCTCGACGTCCGCGCTCGTCCGGTCGGCCCTCACCACTCGCCCCGCGCCCCCGTTTCGGGAACCCTGGTGAGGTGGAGCAACGGCGGATCTCGTACGCACGCCGGTTCGTCCGGCTGCTCCCCGCCCTGCTGATCGCGGCCGGTGGCGTGTACGACTTCGTCACGCCCACGGACTTCACCGGCGCCCCCTTCTTCACCGCCGCACCCCTGGTCGCGGCCCCGCTGTACTCCCAGCGCGGCACGGTCATCACGGGCGTCGTGGCCGTTGCCGCACTGTTCGTGCTGCGCATCCTGCGCGGCGGCCTTCCCAAGGCGGAGGTGATCACGGAGCTGGTCACCGTGGTCACCGTCTCCGTCCTCGCCGTTCTCATCAACGTCCTCGTCCGCCGCAGCGACGAACGCCTCGCCTCCGCCCGCGAGATCGCCGAGGCCGCCCAGCGCGCCGTACTGCCCGAACCGGCCGAGCAGATCGGCGGCTTCCGGATCGCCGCACGGTACGAGGCCGCCCAGGAGGGCGCCTCCATCGGCGGCGACCTGTACGCCGTGCAGGACAGCCCGCACGGCCTGCGGGTCGTCGTCGGGGACGTGCGCGGCAAGGGCATCGGGGCGGTGGGCGCGGTGGCCGTGGTCATCGGGGCCTTCCGGGAGGCCGCCGAGCAGGAGGCCACGCTGGAGGCGGTCGCACAGCGCCTGGAGCGGGCACTGGTGCGCGAGCGCGACCGGCGCGAGTGGGCCGAGTCCGCCGAGGGGTTCACCACCGCCGTACTCGCCGAGCTGCCGCACGGCAGCGGGATCGTGCGCCTTGTGAACCGCGGGCATCCGTCGCCTCTGTTGCTGTACGCCGACGGCACCGTGCGCGCGCTGCCCGCCGCCGAGCCCGCGCTGCCGCTCGGCATGCGAGAGCTGGGTGTCTGGCCCGACCGGGCTCAGGAGGCCGACTGCCCGAGCGGGGCCACGCTGCTCCTGTACACCGACGGCCTGAGCGAGGCACGGGACGACGACGACCGGTTCTACGACCCCGAGGCGGGACTGGCGGGTCGGGCCAACGCCCGTCGCGAGCCGGCCGCCATCCTCGGCGTCCTCGCGGCGGAGGTGCGGCGGCACTCCGGGGGCGGGATGGCGGACGACATGGCCCTCATCGCCGTACGACGGCCGTGATGCCGTTCCTTGATCCTTGTCACCGGATGTGACCGGCCGACCCCCCTCCGCATAACAACTGACACACCGTCAACACCTGTGTGACGCCCGAGCTCTGGCCAACTCGCCCGATTTAGGCCGCTCATGACCCGTAAGTCCAGGCGAAAATCGTTAATGATCAAGTGGAACAGCTTGGAATCCGCACCCCGCGTCTATTAACGTTCGATAACGCAGCGCGGTCGTCCCAGCCGTCACAAGAGGCGGCTCCGTGCGCACGCGCCGAATCTCGAAAGGGAACCGGGGAACCACCACCTTGGGGTGAATCGCGCAACTACCACCGTGAACTCACGGGCGGTATACGCGCGTAGGAGACCTTCCTGCTCCGAACCCGTCAGCTAACCCGGTAGGCGAGAAGGAAGGAAAGGAGTACGCCCACGTGGCGTCCAACCGGCCTGCCCCGCAAGCCCCGTTCGTGCCGAGTCAGCGCAGCACCGACACCTTCGGCTACGACCGCAACCGCACCGACGAGGGCCCGTTCGAGGAGTGGAACCCCACCGCGGAGTCCCTTCGTCCCGTTCGCGGCAGGCATCGCGTCTCCAAGCAGCGCGGCGGGGGACTCGCCCGCAGCTCCACGGTTCTCGGCGTCGGTGTCATAGCCGCCGTCGGCGCGGGCGGCATGGCCAGCGCGAACAGCGGCAAGCCGCCGGTCGCCATCACCATGCCGGACCTGCCCCTGATCTCGGACGACTCCTCCGAGCCCGCCGAGGACGCGGCCACCGCCCTCAGCACCATGGGCGAGACCTACGACGAGACCGCGCAGGGCGGTTCCGACGCCGGTGAGGCGCTGCGGAGCCGGATCATCGCGCAGGCCGAGTACCAGCAGGACCAGATCGACAGCAAGGCCGCCGCAGCCGCGGTCGCCGCCGCCGAGAAGGAGGCCGCCGACGCGGCCGCCAAGGCGGAGAAGGAAGCCAAGGCCAAGGCCGCCGCCGCGAAGGCCAAGGCCGAGGAGGAGGCCCGCCAGAAGGCCGAGGCCGAGCGCCTCGCCGAGCTGGCCAAGCAGTACACGCTGCCGACCTCCTCGTACACCCTCACCTCGACCTTCGGGCAGGCCGGCGCCTACTGGTCCTCCGGCTACCACACGGGCCTCGACTTCGCCGCGCCCTCGGGCACGCTGATCAAGGCCGTGCACAGCGGCACGATCACGTTCGCCGGCTGGGACGGCTCGTACGGCTACAAGACCGAGCTCACCCTCGACGACGGCACCGAGGTCTGGTTCGCGCACCAGTCCTCGATCAGCGTGAGCGTCGGCCAGAAGGTCAACACCGGCGACGTCATCGGCCGCGTGGGCGCCACGGGCAACGTGACCGGTGCCCACCTGCACCTCGAGGTGCACCCCGGCGGCAGCTCCAGCGGCATCGACCCGCTGGCGTGGCTGCGCGGCAAGGGCCTCACGCCCTGAGGCGTCCCTGCCTCATCCCTAACTGAAGTTCCCAGCTGAAGTCCGTCCACACCTGTTCCCCGGCGATCCTGTCCTGATCCCCGGCAGTCCTGACGGCGTCCCCCCGACGTCAGGGCTGCCGGTATCCGGAGCGCCGGGGTTCGCTTGTTTACGGGAACTTTGCGACCCTCCCGGAAGATCGGCCTCCGTGACGGACGTTGGTGTCGAGCATGACTTCTCTGCGCAAGCTCGGCTCCTCCGACCTCGAGGTCTTCCCGCTCTGCCTCGGTGGCAACGTCTTTGGCTGGACCGCCGACGAGCCCCGGTCCTTCGCCGTCCTCGACGCGTACACCGAAGCGGGCGGCAACTTCATCGACACGGCCGACTCGTACTCGGCGTGGGTCGAGGGCAACGTGGGTGGCGAGTCCGAGACCGTCATCGGCAACTGGTTGAAGGCGCGCGGCAACCGGGCGGACGTCGTGATCGCCACGAAGGTCAGCCAGCACCCCGACTTCCAGGGCCTCACCGCCGCCAACATCAAGGCGGCCGCGGACGCCTCACTGCGCCGCCTCGGCACCGACCACATCGACCTCTACTACACCCACTTCGACAAGCCGGAAGTGCCGGTCGAGGAGATCGTCGGCGCGCTGGACGAGCTGGTGAAGGCGGGCAAGGTGCGGCACATCGCCGCGTCCAACATCTCGGCGAAGCGGCTGGAGGCGTCCCTCGCCTTCTCCGACCGCGAAGGCCTGGCCCGCTACGTCGCCCTCCAGCCCCACTACAACCTGGTCTCCCGCGACACCTACGAGGGCGAACTCCAGGACCTCGCCGAACGGGAAGGCCTGGCGGCGGTGCCGTACTACGCCCTGGCGGCCGGGTTCCTCACCGGCAAGTACCGCGCCGGTACGGCCGTGGACAGCCCCCGTGCCCAGGGCGCCGGCCGGCACGCGCAGACCGAGCGGGGCCGCACGGTGCTGGCCGTGCTGGACGAGATCGCGTCCGCCCACGAGGTGCCGGTGGCCACGGTGGCCCTGTCCTGGCTCGCGGCCCGGCCCACGGTGTCGGCCCCGATCGCCTCGGCACGGACGCCGGAGCAGCTGCCGGCGTTGCTCGGGGTGGGGGAGCTGACGTTGACGGACGGGGAATTGGGGAGGCTCACGGCGGCGTCCGCCTGATCCGCCCGGCGCCGCACGGTCACGTCCGATAGGGGTTGTACGCGGGGTAGGGCGTCGTCGCCCCGTACCCGGCGTACCCGTTCCCGTGCGGCTGCCAGTGACCAGGCGCCCCGTACCCAGGAGCCGGTGGCCAGGCCTGTGCCGTGGTCACCGCCTGCTCCAGTGCCGGCCGCGCGACCTCCCGGCGTCGCCACAGCTCCTGCAGCAACTCGCGTTCCCGTACGACGAAGTCGGCGCCCGCCCACCCGCGGCGCCCGCGGTGCTGTAGGAACGCCAGCGACGTGGCGTAGGCCTCGTACTGCGCCACGGCCCGCGCCGCCGTCCGCCCGCCGTGGCGGCGCGCGTACTGCCGGGCCACCCGCCGGTCCCGCATAGAGCCCAGTGCGTACGGCTCGCCGGGCGACAGCCACCCGGTGACGACGTAGGCGGGCAGCTCCTCGCGCACGGTCCTCAGCTCGCGCTGCCGGGTCCAGATCACCAGCCAGGTCAGCAGCCCGAAAGCGGGCACCATGAAGGCCGCGTACACCGCGAAGAAGCCCCACTCGCCGAAGGACGACGAGCCGTTCCACAGGGCGTGCATGCCCATGGCGAGCAGCAGCCCGGAGAGGGGGAGGAGGACGCGCCGCACGTGCTGCCGCTCGCCCGAGAGCGCGGCGATGCCGAAGCCGATGCCGGTCAGGACGGTGAAGAGCGGGTGCGCGAAGGGCGACATGATCACGCGGACGAAGAAGGTCGCCGCGGTGACGGAGGCGATACCGCGGTCGCCGGAGAGCTGGTCGGTGCCGAAGGCGGTGCCGAGGTAGAGGATGTTCTCGGTGAAGGCGAAACCGGTGGCGGTGACGCCGGCTATCACCACGCCGTCGACGATGCCGGTGAAGTCCCGCCTGCGGAACAGGAAGACCAGCAGGACCGCCGCGGCCTTCGCGATCTCCTCCACCACGGGCGCTATGACGGTCGCGCCGAGGGTGTCCGCGTGCGACGGATCGGCCGTCGCGGTCGCTATCCATTGGGTCGCGAAACTGTTGGCGACGATCGCTATCAGCGCCGCCGCGCAGGCGCCCCAGGCGAAGGAGAACAACAGATTGCGCCAGGGGCCCGGTTCGACCCGGTCCAGCCACCGGAACGACGCGACCAGCAGCGGTACGGGCAGGACGGCCAGCCCGAGCCCGACCAGGAACCCTTCGGTGCCGGTCTGCTCACGCACCAGGGCGAGGATGACCAGCCCGGACAGCGCGAGCAGGGTGCTGAGCGCGCCGTAACGCACCCAGCGCTTCTGCCACCAGTGCGCGTGCCGCAGTGCGCCGCCGGTGGGACCGGTGGGGTGCGTCGGGTACGGGGGACAGGTGGCCACGGCATTGACCCTAACGAGGCAGGGGCGCCGCCCGCAGCAGCGCGAGGGGGGCTCGGGCGCCGGTGGGGTTTGCTGTCGATGGTCTGGTCGGTGCTGGTGTCGGTGCTGTGGTTCCCGCTGCTCCTACCGCTGTACGCGGCGGAAGAGCAGGTCGTTCACCACATGACCCTTGTCCAGTCCCTGGCCCTCGAAACGGGTCAGCGGCCGGAACTCCGGACGGGGCGCGAAACCGCCGTCCGCCTGTGTGTTCTCGAAGTCGGGGTGCGCGGTCAGCACTTCGAGCATCTGTTCGGCGTACGACTCCCAGTCGGTGGCGCAGTGCACCAGCGCGCCGGGCTTCAGCCGGGTCGCGGCGAGGCTGAGGAACTCGGGCTGGATGAGCCGCCGCTTGTGGTGCCGCTTCTTGGGCCACGGGTCGGGGAAGTAGACGCGCAGCCCGGCGAGCGAGTCGGGGGCGAGCATCTCGCGGAGCAGGATGATGGCGTCGCCGTTGCCGACGCGGACGTTGTTCAGCCCGTTGTGGTCGGCGAGGTTGAGGAGGTTGCCCTGCCCAGGGGTGTGGACGTCGACGGCGAGGATGTTGGTGCCGGGGTCGGCACCGGCCATCTGCCCGGTCGCCTCCCCCATCCCGAAGCCGATCTCCAGCACGACGGGGTTGTCGTTCCCGAACAGCTCGGCGAGGTCGACGACGCACTGCCCGTCGATGTCGAGCCCCCACTTCGGCCACAGCCGCTGCAACGCGTCCGCCTGCCCCGCGGTCACCCTGCTCCGCCGCGGCTGGAAACTCCGAATCCGCCGCTCGAAGTGCGACCCGGCCGGATCGGCCTTCGGCCCGTCCGGGAACCGGGGTTCCCCCTTGGCCCGGGTGTGCCGAACGGAGACACCCGGATGATGGCCGACGTGCTCGCCGGGGGCCTCGGACTGATGCGGGGTGCCGGGCTGGGGGGCTTCTGGGGCGTTGAGGGAGTCAGACACAGTGGGAACGATTTTACGGGGAGCCGGAGAGGCGGGGTCCGCCTGGCGCCGGTCCAGGCATTCCAGCCTGTCCGGCGTTTGAGGATGAGGCCGTTCAGGCCGAAGCGGGGGTCTGGGGGCGGCAGCCCCCAGTGACGGGAAGGGCAGGGGCGGCGAGGCCGAAATCACCCCACTCCGGCCTCAGCGCAGCGTCCCAGTACCGCCAAGGCCCGCCGTGCCACTTCCCGCCCGATCGGCAGCGAAGCCGTCGCCGCCGGACTCGGCGCATTCAGGACATGCACGGCCCGAGCCCCCTCCCGGATCAGGAAGTCGTCCACCAGCGCCCCGTCCCGCAACACCGCCTGCGCCCGCACTCCCGCCGCAGCCGGCACCAGATCCTCCGCGGTCACCGCAGGCAACAGCCTCCGCACCGCCTCCGTGAACGCCGCCCGCGACACCGACCGCCGCAGCTCACCGGCCCCGTACCGCCAGTGCCGCCGCGCCATCCGCCACACCCCGGGCCACGCCACCGTCGCCCCGATCTCCCGCGGCCGGACGACCCCCCATCCGTACCCCTCCCGGGCCAGCGCCGGCACCGCGTTGGGCCCGATGTGCACATCCCCGTCGATCCCGCGCGTGAGGTGCACCCCGAGGAACGGAAATGCCGGATCCGGCACCGGATACACCAGCCCCCGCACCAGCTCGGGCCGCGCCAGCGAGTAGTACTCCCCCCGGAACGGCACGATCTGCACCCCCGGCTCGTCCCCCGTCATCCGGGCCACCTCGTCGCAGTACAGCCCGGCGCAGTTCACCAGCACCCGCCCCCGCACGATGTCCCCGCGCGTGGTGCGCACGGCGACCCCGAGGTCCGCCCGCCGGTCGACGCGCTCGACCTCCGCGCCGTACCGGATCTCCGCGCCGGACGCCTCGGCCAGCTGCCGCGCGACCCCGACGAAGTCGCAGACGCCCGTCGTCCCGACGTGTATGGCCGCGAGCCCCCGCACCTGCGGCTCGTACTCCGCGATCTGCGCGATGCCCAGCTCCCTCACCGGAATGCCGTTCTCCCGCCCGCGCTGCACCAGTGCGTGCAGGCGTGGCAGCTCGGCCCGCTCCGTCGCGACGATCAGCTTGCCGGTGACGGCGTGCGCGACGCCGTACTCCGCGCAGAACTTGACCATCTCGGCGGCACCCCGCACCGCGTACCGCGCCTTCAGCGACCCCGGCCGGTAGTAGATCCCGCTGTGGATGACCCCGCTGTTGCGCCCCGTCTGATGCCGGGCCGGACCCGGCTCCTTCTCCAGCACGGTCACCCGCGTCCCCGGCGCGGCACGCGTGATCGCGAACGCCGTGGCCAGCCCGACGATCCCACCGCCGACCACGAGCACGTCACAGTCGTAAGCGATCGCCCGCACCTGCTCCACCTCCCGGCTTCGATAATGCACTGCGCCACTGACAACGCACTCAAACCCAGCGGACCGGCGCGGCCCGACCCGGATGCGGGGCTCGCACACCTCGGCGTGGCGATTCCGAGGGGGAACCTTTGGCAAGGGCGGGAAATCCGGCCACCGAACAGCCGTGATCCAGCCACGGGAAGTTCATGCGCCGCTTCGACGATGCGGCAGTCACCCGGTCTGCCGCTTCGGTGCGATGCAGCGGCACTGAACGAAACGGCCCAGCCATGAGACGCCCAGCCCTGAGATGCATCCCCCCGACCCTGGCCCTCGGCCTGGCCGCCCTTCTGGTCGCCACCCCGGCCGCCGCGGCCACGGACAGCGCCAAGACCACCGGCACCCGGAACAGCTACGGCACCAAGGCGACGTACGTCCCCGGCCAGAACCCCCGCACCTACCAGCGACCTCCCGCCGGCTTCACGCCCGTCTTCGCGGAGAACGTCTCCCGGCACGGTTCCCGTGCCGCGACCGACGGCGAGGACGCCGACCTGGTCCTCGCGCTGTGGCAGCGGGCCGAGGCCGCGGGCGCGCTCACCGCGAAGGGCAGGCAGTTCGGGCCCAGGGTGCAGGCGCTGCAGGAGGCCATGGGCACCGTGGGCTACGGCGACCTCAGCGGGCGCGGCAAGCGGGAGATCCAGGACACGGCCGTACGGATGGCGCAGCGGCTGCCGGGGCTGTTCAAGCAGATCGCCGGAGCCAAGGAGAAGATCGACGTCGTCAGCTCGGGGCAGGGACGCGCCGTCGACAGCGCGAACCTGTACGCCGCCGCGCTCGCCGGCACCGACTCCGCCCTGAAGCCGCTGATCGGCCCGACCCGCACGGATGTCGACATCCTGTACTTCCACAAGGCGGCCGGCGGCGCGGCCTACCGGGACTACATCGCGAACGACCAGCGGCTCGCGAGCACACTGAAGTCCCTCAAGGACCAGCCCACGACCCACCGCGCCGCCCGGGAGGTACTGAAGAAGCTCTTCAAGGGCGCCTTCGTCGACCAGCTCTCCGACGACGACCGCGTGGCCGCCGCCACCGCCGTCTACAACCTGTACGCCATCGCGCCCGCCATGAGCGACGAGAGCCCCGGCGGCAAGGGCTGGGGCATGGAGCGGTTCATCGGCAAGCGCAACGCGGCCTGGTTCGGGTACCTGAGCGACGTCGAGGACTTCTACGAGAAGGGCCCCGGCTTCACCGGCAGCGACATCACGTACAAGATGGCGGACGTCCTGCTCGACGACTTCTTCAAGCAGGTCGAGGCCAAGCGCGCCGGTACCGGTGACCTGGGCGCCGAACTGCGCTTCACCCACGCCGAGGAGATCATCCCGCTGGCCGCGCTGATGGGCCTGCCCGGCAGCACGAAGGGCGCGATGCCCGAGCGGCCCTACACCTACGCCGACAACGCCTGGCGGGGCGCGTCCGTGGCGCCGCTCGGTTCGAACGTTCAGTGGGACGTCTTCCGCAAGGGCGGCACCTACCTGGTGCGGATGCTCTACAACGAGAAGGAGACCCCCTTCAAGGCCGGCTGCCGCCCGATCGCCAAGGGCAGCACGTTCTACGAGTTCGACGAGCTGGAGCGCTGCTTCGGGCGCACGAACGGCGCGTCCTAGCGACCGGGCTCGGGCAGGGCGGAGGCGACGGCGGCTCGGGTCTTCCGAGCCGCCGCAGCAGGCCCGGCACGCGCGCGCGTGCCGGAGATCTCCGTCTAGGCCGGCGCCATGAGCAACGGCCGCGCCCGCTCCCGAAGCTCGACCACCCGCGGCTCGTCGCCGTACGGTTCCAGGCGGTGCAGCAGGTCCTTCACGTACTCGGTGGTGCGCGCGGACGATATCCGCCCCGCGACCTCCACCGCCCGTACGCCCTGCTCGCACGCCGCGTCGAGGTTGCCCGACTCCAGTTCGGCGACCGCCGAGACGACGAGCCGCAGTCCGTGCGAGCGCACGAACTCCTCCGTCGGCTTCGACAGCGCCTGCTCCGTGAACCGCCGCACCTGACGCGGTGCCTTCAGGTCCCGGTAGCACTCGGCGGCGTCCGCGGCGAACCGGTCGTAGGAGTAGAACCCGAGCCATGACGGGTCGTTGTCCCCCTCCCTGGACCGCTCCAGCCAGCCCTCCGACGCCTTCAGGGCCGCACCGGCGGCCTGCGCGTCACTCGCGCGCGCGTGTGCGCGTGCCTCGACGAGGCGGAAGAAGCTCATGGTGCGGGCCGTGGCGAGGCCACGGTTGCGTTCCAGGGCGGCCTGGGCGAGATCGACGCCCTCGTCGCCGAAGCCCCGGTAGGTCGCCTGGAGCGACATCGACGCCAGGACATACCCGCCGAGGGGTACGTCGGCGGCCGCGCGGGCGAGCCGCAGGGCCTGGATGTAGTACCGCTGGGCGGCCTCCTGCTGCCCGGTGTCGAAGGCCATCCACCCGGCGAGGCGGGTGAGTTCGGCACTCGCCCCGAACAGCGCCCGGCCCACCTCGTCGGAGTACGAGCCGAGCAGCAGCGGCGCCGCCTCCACCCGTAAGCACTCGGGCACCATGGACGAACGCCAGTCGCCGCCTCCGTACTTGGAGTCCCAGCGCCTGGCGTCCTCGGCGGCCTCCCGCAGCTTCTGCACATCGCTGTGGCCGACTTTGAGCGGTGCGCCGGAGCTCTCGGACGGATTCACCTCGCGCGCCACCGAAGTGTCGGCCGGGGTTATCAGCCAACGTGAGGCGGGCGTTGCGTACGCGCTCACTGCGAACGAACCGGCCAGCGACTGCCAGATGCCGCCGGCACCGGCACGGCGCCCGGCGAGATCGAGACGGTAGAGCTCCGTCGCCGATCGCACCGCCTGTCCGACGTCCCGGGGGAAGGCGAGGCCCACTTCGGGTGCGGGGTCCGCGTCCGCCAGGCCGATCTCGTGGAGCGGCACCGGGCGGCCCAGCTTCTGGCCGATGGCGGCGGCGATCAGGTGCGGCGCCGCACCCTGCGGCACCATGCCCTTCGACACCCAGCGCGCCACCGATGTCTTGTCGTAGCGAAGAGTCAGGCCTCGCTGAGCGCCAAGGTCGTTGACGCGTCGGGCGAGTCCTGCATTGCTGATTCCCGCGAGGGCGAGAACGGCGCCGAGTTTTTCGTTCGGCCCGCGTTGCTCCCTGGACATGCGCCACCCCTCGACACAGACGGCTGCCGCGCTGGCATAACCACGCGGCATTCGTAAACCCAGCGTAGTTCGCCGCATCCCAAGCGTTAAGGGGCATTCTTCCGGATGGCGGGATTGTGGTCCGCACTCAAGTGCGCACCCCCTACGCACAGTTGTGACGTGCTCCCACTGTGTGGCTGTGCGCCCGTCCGTGCGCTCTTCTCCAGCCACCGGGGGAGCGGTTCCATGGCTTCTGCGTGGGTCGGCCCGCTGTACTGGATCCAGCGGGCTGGGGGATTCCGCCGCCTCCATCCCCGCGGGCGGCGGAACGGTCCGGGGGGCGCACTCCGTTCCCCGGACTGCGCGCACGACGAGTACGCCGAGTAGTGCGCAGGACTTGTACGGAGCGTGCGCGAGCCTGTCCTCGCGACGCCGATTTGGCTGAAAATCGACCCCGCCTTTCGCGGGTGATTCCCGCTCCGACCATGGAAGTTGAGGGCGCGAAGGGCGTTTTCAGGGAGCGTATCGGGGGCGCATTCGCGTCGCAGGAGTGGCCGCGGACATTCTGCCAAGTCGCCCGATCGCCTTGCTCCGCCCGGGTGTTCGGGCCGCGTCCCGGCGCGTTCGTTTCGACGCGGGGGCGCCCTCACGGGCGCAATTCCGGGACCTCGTGCGGCTCCGCCGCCGCTCCGGCACGCCTCCTTCATGGCAGCATGGTGAACCGGTTCGTACGGTGCACTGGTTGTCCACAGCCTGTGGAGGCGGCGATGCGGTGGTTGGTGGGATGGAGCAGCACCACCGCGGTGGCCGCCGGCATCGGCTCCGCGGGGGCGACCGGAAGCGACGGCGAGACCGTGCACCCGGTCGGTTCCCAACTCCTGTGGGGCGACCCCGATCCGCTGTGGGCGGTCGGCGACTGGCGCCCCGACGAGGTGCGCGTGGTGAAGGCCGACCCGCAGACCCGGATCGCGGTACTGGGCACCTGCGGGGCGAGTGACGAACAGCTGCGCCTCGGTCTGTTCGCCGCGCGCGGAGGGGCACTTCGGCATCTGACGGCCTGGTCGGGCAGCTACACGGCCGTCGTCCAGGTCGGCCGCAGGGTCATGGTGTGCGGCGACCTGGCGGGCGCACGGCCCGTGTTCTACACCCCCTGGGCGGGCGGTACGGCCTATGCGACCGCCGCGCTCCCCCTCGCCGACCTCATCGAGGCCAACCTCGACTTCGGGCACCTCGCCGCGCTGCTGGCCGCCCCCGACGTACCGGCGGCCCTGCACGACTCCACCCCGTACGACGGCGTGCGGCGCATTCCGCCGGGGCATGCGCTGATCCTGCGCACCGGGGCGCGCGAGATCGCCGGGTACGAGCAGGTCGCCTCGCTGGCGGTGGCGGCGCCGACGGCCGACCCCGACAGCGCGGTGGACGCCGTACGCGACGCCCTGGTGGAGGCGGTACGCGCGCGCCTGTCCGCGCCCCGCCATGTCCCCGGCGCCGACATAGACCCAGGTCCCGTACCCGGCATGGGCCCGGCCGAGCGGCGTGCCGCGCGCGGGATGCCGGTACCGGGCATCGGCGCGGACCTGTCCGGCGGCCCGGCCTCCGGCACCCTGGCGCTGCTGGCCGCCGGTCTGCCCGGCATGCCGGGCACGGTCCTGGGGCACGGCACGGGCGCGGGGGAACGCCTCCTGGCGGTCACCTTCAACGACCTCGCGGTCGGCGGCCGCGAGGCCGAGCTGGAACGAGCGGGGACGCTCGCGGCCAACCCGCGCCTGCACCACGTGGTGGTGGCCGGCGGCGAGGAGACGCTGCCGTACGCCGACCTGGACGGCCCGCTGACGGACGAGCCCGGCCCGAGCCTGGTGACGGCCGCGAGGCATCGCGCGCGCCTGGCCTCCGGCAGCGCCGACCACTTCACCGGCTACGGCGCCCGCCAGGTCCTGGACGCCCATCCGGCCCGCCTCGCCGACCTCCTGATGGACCGCAAGCGACGCCACCTGGTCCGCCCGGTCGCGGCCCTGGCCAAGGCGGACGGCTCGGTGCTGGTCCCCGCGCGCGTGTATGGCGCGGCGCGCAAGCTGGCCCGCACGCCGTACCGCACGGGCGTCGAGACCCTTGCCGCCCGTTTGATGGACCGCCGCTTCGACGAACCCGGAGGTGCCGTAGGGGCGTCGCTCGCCGCGCTCACCTGGGCCAGACCGGGCCCGGCGGCACGCTGGCTGACCGGCGAGGCGCTGGCTGAAGTATCGGTTCGCCTGCAGGCGGCGACGAGCCGCAACGGCGTGGGCCCCGGCCAACGCCCCGGCGACTACCGCGCGCGTGCGGCCCTGGCCCGCCACTCGTCGGACCTGCGGGTCCTGGAACAAGCCGCCGAGATCCGCTTCCAACGCCTGCACGCCCCGTTCCTCGACAACCAGGTCGTCCGCGCCTGCCGAGCCCTCCCGGAGGCCCTGCGCGTCCAGCCCGGCGCCCGCGCCGCGATCCTGCGCACGGTCCTGGAGGGCTCCGGAGTGGCCGACCTCCCTCCCGGCTGGGGCGCCCCGTCCCACGCGTCGGCGACCGTCGCCGCGAGGACCGGCCTGCGCGTGTCGGCCGACTCCCTGATGACCCTGTTCGGCACCCCCCTGCTGGCCCAGGCGGGCCTGGTGGAAGCCCGAGTGGTCCGCAAGGCCCTCCGCGCCGCCGCCGAGGGCGAGCCACTACCCCTGGACGGCCTCGCGGACCTGGTCTCCCTGGAGCTCTGGCTACGCCGCCTACTGGCCCGCCGAGGCACCTGCTGGACGGGAACACCGGCACGCCAACGAGCGGTACCGGCGGGGATCAAGCCGCAGCGGGGGGCGTTGGGGGCGGGGGCGGGGGTTCGGCCGGTTTAGGTAGGGGTGAGGGGGAGGTTGAGCGGCTTCTGCAGCCGGTGACTTACGGGTGCAGGCGCAGGTGCTTCAGCCCGTCCGGCGTTCGAGGGCCAGGTTGAGGTTGTGCCATCGCTGCCCTGGCCCATCCGCAGGCGGGTGTGCATGCGCGCGGATGGCACTTCGCGGCGTGGGTCCAGGTATGTCAGCGCGTTCGGCGTTCGAAGACGAGGTTGCGCCATCGCTGGCCCCGGCCCACCCGCAGGTGGCTGTGCACGCGCGCGGATGGCACTTCGCTGCGCGGGTCCCGGTATGTCAGCGCGTCCGGCGCTCGATGACGAGGTTGCGCCATACCTAGCCCCACCCACCCACAGGTGGCTGCGCACGCGCGCGGACGGTGCATCTCGGCGCCGGTCCCGGTATTTCAGCCCGTCCGGCGTTTGAGGACGAGGCCGTTCAGGCCGAAGCGGGGGTCTGGGGGCGGCAGCCCCCAGGGAC